>CAZPQD010000048.1:0-21683 GCA_964588625.1 uncultured Sangeribacter sp.
ATATAATATATTGACATTCAAAATGTTATCTTTTAAAAAATACTAAATTTCCTTGGAGATATAGAGACTTATTATTACCTTTGCGGCGAGATTCTCAAATGAATCGTTTTTTTATGACAATCCTGTCATCAACACCTCTGAGCGTCATCATCTCCTCAGAGAAGAAGGCTCGAAAGAAATTGGGAGCCCAGTACAAAAAGTTTATGGCCTTGATAAGGAGGTTGGAGGAGATTTCGGCAAAGGAGATCTTCTCTCTATCAGGGAATCCACATAGGCTAAGTTTTCAACCGAAAGACCTGATCAGCGTCACGCTGGTCCACCCGTTCCGATGCATCCTACGGGTTACGGGAGAAACGGTAACCCTTGTAGAAATCACCAACTACCATGACCATGGACTTAAGCAGTATAAACCTATAACTCAAATCTAAATATGGTTAACTATAATCATTTACAGGAGCAGACGGGATGGTCTGACGAGATTTTCCGGGCAATTGGATCGGAAGAGGAGGCTTTGATCTATGTCAAGGCTGGATTAGTGGAAAAGGTTGTTAACGGACGGAGGACGTTGGTGAATCCTACGATTGACGGTAGAGCGTTTAATTGTCAGAAGGAGTGGCTGAAAACTAAGTTGAAAGACTATGACAGTTGGAAGGACTGGAATAATGCAGATCTTATGGGGGAAGGTTATCCACCACGCGATGAAAACGGGGATCCGTATGAGCTCCACCATATCGGCCAAAGTGCTGATGCGCCATTTGCCGAATTGACGTATTGGCAGCATATGACTGACGGGAATAATGCAATCCTGCATCCTAAGCGGGAGGAGAGCGAAATCTACCGGCAGCGGTTTGCCAAGGAGAGGTGGCAGCATTGGATTGCCCGGTTTCAGGACTTCAAGGATTGCTATTGAAGTGGATATTTACTTCTTGGAGATCGTAAAATTTGATTCCAATGTGATGAAAGTGTCACCATTGAATTAATATCCTTACCGTTTAACGATTCCTATTGTTGGAGAGATTTTACTGTAAATCAATGTAATAGGAGATAGACAATGACAAATATCTTTGATTTACCGTCGGTGCAGGCGAAGGCCGAGGCGATGGTGGAGCTGCTGGGGTGGCTGGATTATGAGTGCTCGGCGAAGGAGAAGGAGGCTGTCTACCAGGAGCTGGATCCTCGGGTGCAGGCTGCGCTGGAGGAGCTCTGGGTGAAGTTTTATGACTGCCCGAAGCACTTCGGAAGGTGGAGCGGGGAGCCTTGCGACTCTGTCTGGATTCCGGATGATGAGTTCGTGCCGATAAATAAGGCTTATTCGAATCTGCATGGACTCTCCTGGCGCAATATAAAGCTGAAACATGGGTTCGCCGGGATGCGGTGTGAAAGGGGCCGGTGGCGCTTTGATGAGATTGCCCGCTATAAGGTGACGTTGCCGAATTTTGCTGAGTTGGTGGCTTCGTCCGACCGTGAGGCGTTGCATGAAGCGGCTTTTGCCGCGCTGGCCAAGCAATTGGGCAAGAGTGTGGCCGAAGTGAAGGCCATCAAGGAGAGTGCTTACGATAAGACGATTATGGGTCAGAAAAACCTCGTGTGGCATGAGGATGTGGATTGCGCCACTCTATATCTCGTGCCACAGGAGATCCATGGCAATATCAAGCATTTCGGAGGAGTAGGAATGTGCCAGCTTCTCCGCAAACATGGGATCATCCGATAAAATACCCTGAACTCATGCCGCAAAGTGACAGTTTCATGACTTATCTTTGCGGCATGATTTAGTTTCACCTATCATTCCGATAAAAATCTCATCACCATGCTTACAATGACCACCTATACCTGCCGCGACTGCGGCAATCTCTTCATCCATAAGATGGGCGGCTTCATCCTGCTGCCCTCTGCACCTCACTGCCCGAAGTGCGGTTCCCGCAATGTGAAGAAGGAATAGCATAAACGCTTAGAAAAGTATCCAGCCGAAAAAGACTGGATCCTACGATGGAAAAATAACAGAGGTTGCGACTTGGGTCGCAACCTCTGCCGTTAAAAAAACATCCTTCATGATTATCATCTTACAACAAACCCAACGTTAAAGTTGTAATATTAATAATAAATCACTAACTTTGCACTATGATTACAAAAGAGCAGGTAGAGAAATTCTTAGAGGATTTCAGTCTTAAGGTCAAAATATTCGGAATACGTTTCCGGGATGACCGCCAGAAGAACCAGAATAGTCTGATTGAGTTGGGCATCACTCCTAATCAACGTATGGAGGTGATAATGAACCTTAGCTGCTATGATTATTCTGAAGGGCCAATTGTGGATGCTCTGAATAATCAAGGTGAAATGTGGGTCTTTGGTAAAGACGTAAGAGGAAATGAGATCTACATAAAGATTACGCTTGGAAAGCCCAACTCACATACGATATGTATTTCGTTTCATAAAGCGGAACATCCCATGTCTTACCCCCTAAAAAATGATGCTGATGGAAAATAATAAGCTAATGCCCGGAGAAAAGATTTTTCAGGAAGTAAGGACTGCTACGTTCCGAAAGGAAGAGTTTGCCTACGTACACACTGGAATTATCGATGAAGAGGGAGAGACATGGACTACTACCGATATGGACGAGGCCAATATTTTTCAGGTCTATAATCAATATCGACGTAAACACGGCATCCCTTTTCCGGATGAGATCGCAGCAATAAGGGAACACTATGGTCTTTCGGCAGCAAAAATGGCACAGATACTGGGTTTTGGGATCAACCAATATCGTATGTATGAGGATGGAGAAGTGCCGAGCGTCTCAAATGCCCGGGCCATAATGGCTGCTCGTGAAAAAGAAGTTTTCCTCTCTTTTGTGGAGGCTTCAAAATCAGAGATGAGTGATCAAGAGTATCAACGAATTAGAAAAAGAGTGGAGGGCGTAGAGGGCGATTGCAAGCCAGCAGTCCAACCGTCTGAGTTCACTGGGTTCCGATCGTTATCCCTTAAAAAAGTAGCTGACGCAGTGCGGGTGATCATTTCAACCATTGGGCCTACCTTTGTCACAAAAATGAATAAATTGCTCTTCTATGCAGATTTTATTCATTATAAGAAACATGGATATGGAATAACAGGCATTACATATAGAGCGTTGCCTTACGGACCGGTTCCCGAACGTTGGGGTGCGCTTTATAGTTCTCTTCCCGGGGTTGAAATGGAGGAATTTGTCTATCCAAGCGGTCAAAGTGGCATCAAGTTGGAAGTTAATGAGAATAAGGAATATATACTCAATGAGTCCGAACTGAGCACCATTGAAAATGTGTGCTCCTTGTTTTCAAATATGAGTGCTGGGGAAATATCTCAAACAAGCCATCTTGAAAAGGGTTGGATTGAGAACAAAGACAATCGTTCACCAATATCTTATCAGAATGCCTTTGAATTGAAGATGATTTAAAACTGAATTAAAAAGATGGGAAAGTTATTGGAGCGGCGTAAGGCTGTGAGTCATTTTTCGGCGGTGGCGGGAAGCGGCACTGTGGAGCATTGCTCGATGAGCAGCGATGTGTTGGGCGTAAACAAGGATTTTTCGGTGTATCTCCCGGCGGGTTATGAGAAGGGTACCGGGCGTTATCCGGTGCTCTATCTGCTGCATCCGGCCGGAGGTACCCATGAGATCTGGATAAGCAAGGGTGATATGCCTCAGATAGCCGACGATGCTTTCCGTTCGGGAATGGCTCTGCCGATGATCATAGTGTTGCCTGACGCCAGCGGGGAGGATGAATCTCATCTTGGCAAGCATTTAGGTTATTTCTCTGTGCCGGGATGGGATTACGAGTCTTTTTTCCATAAGGAACTGATTCCGCTCGTTGACGCCACTTTCCGCACGCTCGCGGATAAGGAGCATCGGGCCATCACTGGTGCTTCAATGGGTGGGGAGGCTGCCATAGCGTATGCGCAGAAGAATCCGGACGTATATGGGGCTTCCTGTGCGTTGAGCGGTATTCTCGGCCATCCGGAGCAGAGCAAGATGGCCCGTTCGGACAAGGACTATGCACAGTCGCTCATCAGCCACAATCCTGCGGCGTTTGTCGAGAATGCCTCGCCTGAAATTGTGGAGAAGCTGAAGGGGATAAGATGGTATACTGACTGCGGCGACAGTGATTTCTTCTATGAAGGGAACATTGAGTTTTTCCTCGCCATGAAAAAGCAGGGCATCCCCATCGACTACCATATGCGCAGCGGCGTCCACTCATGGTATTACTGGATAACGGGACTCGCCCCTATCCTGCATTTCCTCTCCATCGGTTTCAACAAATAAAGATATGGGCGGTTGGGTAGTTCTACTACAAATTCACAATTTCTTCATAAGTCAATCCTGTGATATCACTGATATCCTCTATAGGCATATTGCGGCTTCTAAGCTTCCGTGCCGTCCTCTTCATAGCCATTGTTTCTCCTTCAATGCGTCCTTGGGAACGTTCGTGGTCAGCTATATAGAAATTGTCACGTAGCACCTTAAGCGAATGATCGTACGCCGCCTGTTCCGCCGGCGTCAGCTTCTTAATCCTTGCAGACTTCTCAAGTTCCTCGAAAGTCTTGCATTCCATAAAGTTTCTCGGCATACTTGTCATTTTCTCACTGTTCTTGAATAAATACATCCACATATCCAATGCGGTCTGGCACTCCTCAGCTTTCTTGTCCATCAAGGGAATCTTTAGGAAGATCATCCTAAGCTTGTCAGAGAAAACCTTGCCCGTAGTCTTGGTAGTAAGGTGGACATCCTCACGCATCGGATCATTCTCAAATTCCTTCCAGTCGAAGTTCATCATGAAGATTCCGTATACCGGCTTGATGTTGTAATCCCAGCTACCCCGCTTGGCCTGATGATACAGGTCTGCACTGATATAAACCAATGCTCGTTCGCGGAAAAAAGTCTGATAACGGTTCTGCATCTCTATAATGAGTTTCTCCCCCATCGAAGTCTCGCAATGGAGGTCATAGATCAAAGCCCTATCATCTGAAGCTTCGCCTATATGTTCCTTATCTACGAATGTCACACTGACTATTTCCTTCTCTCCCTCCAAAAGGGCATTGAGGAAAGAAATGATATATTGAGGATCAGCATCCGGACCGAATATACGCTTAAACGCGAAATCAGTCGTAAGGTTCATATAAACTTTATGTCCTTCCATGACTTTTACAGATTATCTGCAAATTTAGCAAAAAATAACCAGTCTGCAAAAAATAGTCTATGTCAGTTACTCCCATAGCAATTTAGATAGGAAAAGACTGAAACTACCTCGGGAAATAACAGCTTTCAGTCAACGCAGAAGGCGATGTGGTCGGGATAGTCCGGAGTGCCCATCGGGAGCAATGTAGGAGTGGCGAGAGTCATGAGTTCCTGCGGTGAGGTGATGTCACGCTGGGCCATCTCGCGAAGCAGTTCGCCACGAAGTTGCTTCAGCCTTCCGGCAGGTGGAGTGCGGAAACCACCTCCCGGCAGCAGTTGCTTGAAATCCACTTTCCAAATCTTTGCAAAGCGCTTCACGAGTTTTGTGTCGATACATTTGGCGGCGTCTCCGGGCATAAGGTCTATTATGTCAGTAGCCCCGCTTTCCTGGAGTGTCCTGACAAGGTTGATGGTTACATCCTTGCGCCAATATCGTGAGAAAGATACCTCGCCGGGAGCGAGTTGCGCATTGAACTCTAACCGATAAGGCTTGACACTGTCCAACGGTGTGAGCCATCCGTATAGCGAACTTACAATGCGCACATTCCTCTCTACATACTCCTTTGCCTGCGCTGAAAGCGTAGGATAATCCAAAGCTTTGAATACAACGCCGGTGAATGCCTCGAGGGCCTTCATTGCATTCGCTTTATGCGGAAAGTCGTAGGCCATAGCCGTGATGCGCGAAGCCATGGCGGCACTCACCTTGAGTGATTCGGCAATTTCAGCCACAGACATCTCCTTCAATCCACGCATCACTTCAGCAGCCACCTCTTCCCCCACGGGAAGGTGCACCCCTCCGGCATCCCGCACCTCCTCAGCGGGACCATCCCGCATCGTTTTCGATTCAGCTATCAGTATTATCAAGACTTATCTCAGATTGGGGACGGGACCATATTTGTTGTCGCACATCTGGCTGTCTTGCGCGAGATATACGATGAGTATGATCCAGCCTATGATGGGAGGAAACGACCAACACCAGTTCCAGCCGGAACGGCCTGTGTCATGGAGCCGACGGAAGAGAAGTCCCAATGAGGGAAGAAGGATGACAAGCCCCCACAGCGATTCAATGGAGTTGAAGCCGACGCTGTCAAAACCGGCAGGCAGACCGATTCCCAGACCCAACGCCCAGTTCACCAAGGCAACAAAAAGGGTGAACCACCAATATTCCGAACGCGAGGCACGTCCCGTGAAACAGCAATACTTGTTGAAGGCACGCGAGATTGCCTCCCCAAACGATACCTGATACTGATACATAAGGTTATACTCTTTGATTATTGTCTGACAAAGTTAACTCTTTTCTCTAAATAATGCTAATCTTGGCAGCAACATTCATCTGCACTGTTCCCCCGAGTTTACATTTTTGTGAATGGAGCCTGCGCCTTTCCTCACTATGCCTCATTATGCTTTATTATGTTTTACCATGTCCTACTGGTCAAGGGAGAGGCGGAAGGCTTTCGGGGTGAGGCCGGTGACGCGCTGGAAGTATTTGGTGAAGGTCGGTGCATCGGGAAACTTCAGCAGAGCGGCAATCTCTTTTATGGGCCGTTGCTTCTCGCTGAGAAGGGTCTTGGCCTCATCAGTCACCACTGCCTCTATCCATTGCGACGGTGTTTTTCCGGAAAGCTGCCTTACAAGCGTAGAGAAATATTTTACACTGACCCCTGAATTTGTGGCATAATAATTCACATCCCTGTGCTCACGGAAATTGCCGTAGAGTGAAAGCATGAATTGTTGGAAGATAAGGTCCCTGTGAGTATGGGTCACCATCTCCATCGGAAGATTGGTAAAATAAATCTTCAATACCTGCGCAAGGATAAGGCTTCCCTGCATATCGATGATATCTTTCTGAATCTGTCTGCTCATCCTGCTGCTCGGATTTAACTCCAACTCCCGGCATTCATCCGCATAAAGCCTCACCGACGTCATCAGATGCTCAAATTGGGAATACGTGACCATTGCCAACGGCTGGCTCTGGATGGTGATGAGATTGTCGATATTCACCCAGCGGTTGATCATCATGGGAAGATCAGCTATAGGTATCTGTCCGAAAATCACCTTACTCTCTTTAGCCACCTCCACAAGCTCTACATTTACAAAAGGCATACAGGCAAAAACGCAATGACCTCTCACTACGTACTGCTCTTTCAAAATCTTTATCGTGAACTCCCCCTCGATGCATAGGGCGAACGCGGCCCTCCCTGACATGTCCAGAATATGGCCTGATGTCGCGGAGGAGGGTGTGATACTGTATGGGGTGATAAGAAGCTTGGGTTGCAACACAATTATGGTAATAGATGGTTAGACAGTACAAAATAAATAAATTTTTGCATATTTTACCTCATATTGACCTTATAATAATACTGTCTGACAATTTTATCCTCATATCTGACATTTATACCCCCTGAATTATGGTGTAATTTTGCGCTTCATTATAACTATATCACTAAGTTTCGGATATGAAATATCAACTGGTCTGTCGGGCTCTATCCCTGACAATTATTTTCCTCGGCCTCTGTGCCTGCGGGCATGATTCAAAAGAAAAGGATACATCTCGTCCTGCTGTAAGGGTCAAGACTATCGCCGTCAGCTCAGGCGGTGTGGATGGAGGCAATACGTATTCAGGCACTGTGGAGGAGGAGAGCGGCACTGTGGTGAGTTTCTCGGCAGCGGGCACCATCCGTTCGCTGGTCGTCTCCGAAGGGGAGACTGTCAGGAAAGGTCAGCTGATAGGCACACTCGACGATGGCTCCCTCCGCAAGGCCTATGACATTGCAAAAGCCACCCTTGACCAGGCCAAGGATGCCTACAACCGCATGAAACTGCTGCATGACTCCAATTCCCTTCCCGACATTAAATGGGTGGAAGTGCAGAGCAAGCTGAGTCAGGCGGAGAGTGCGGCGGAGATTGCCCGAATCGCGCTCAACGATGCCAAACTCTATGCCCCCGTCTCCGGCACTGTCTCGGAGAAACTGGCGTCTGTGGGTCAGACCGTAGCCCCGGGAGTGCCGGTAGTGAAGATTGTTGACATACATTCGGTCAAGGTAGCTATCTCCATTCCGGAAAACGAGATCTCTAAATTCAACAACGGTTCGGCAGCGAGCATCACAACTGCGGCCGCTCCCGATAAAGTCTACAACGGCCGTCTTGTTGAGAAAGGTGTGGCGGCAAATCCTCTTTCGCGTTCTTACCTGGTGAAGTATCATGTGGAGAATGGAGGTGGCAAACTGCTGCCTGGCATGATATGCGAAGTCAGCATCGAAGGGACTGCTTCGGCAGAAGGAGTGATCCTCCCGGTCTCGGCTGTGATGCTGGCAGCCGACAATACCCACTTCGTATGGCTTGACTCAGCCGGAGTGGCAGCCAAACGCGTCATCCGGACAGGCGCCATGCTTCCGGAGGGGATAATGATTGAATCCGGATTGCAGAGCGGCGACAAAGTGATTGTAGCCGGTATGGAAAAAGTGTCACGCGGCTCGAAGGTGATATCCGTCAAATAAGCCTCCGTAAATAAAACTTCAGGCTATGGATTCCTCAAACAAGAAAATAGAGGGAGGATTGCTGTCGAAGCTTCCTCCCGTAAAAAACTCCCCGCTCGTGGAATGGGGAGTGAAATATGCCAATGTGGTGGTGCTGATGGTATGCGTGCTGGTGATCTTCGGCGTGTATGCCCTGCATACGATGAATAAGAATGAGTTTCCAAACTTCACTATCCGTGAGGGTGTGGTTGTGGCAGTCTATCCCGGTGCTTCTTCGCTTGAGATGGAGCAACAGGTGATGAAACCGCTTGAAAACTTCGTCTTCAGCTTCAAGGAAGTGAATAAGGTCAAGACCACCTCCAACGCCACTGACGGGATGGTGATGATCTTTGTGGAACTCGACGACAAGATAACCGACACTGATTCATTCTGGAATACCTTCAACCGCGAGTTGAGCAGTGTGAAGCGCGAACTCCCACCGGGGGTCCTGGCCGTGGAGGTAATCTCAAATTTCGGCGACACATCGGCTTTGCTCATCACCATGGAAAGCGAAGACAAGACCTACCGCGAATTGGGCAACTATATGGATGCCCTCCAGGACCGTCTGCGGACAGTGGAGAGTGTCGGCACAATGAACGTCTTCGGCAAACAGAATGAACAGATCTCTATAAACGTTGACCCTGAGAAATTAATACATTACGGACTCTCAGAGAAAACTTTGGCTGCCAACCTCCTGTCAAAAGGATTCCAGACCACGGGCGGTGAGCTGCGAGGCAATTCCTACACTTCCCCTATCTATATCGACAATCCGCTCAACTCCGTGGCCGACATCGCCAACCAGATCGTACTCTCCACACCGGCGGGCGACGTGGTCAGGCTAAAGGACATTGCGGAAGTGAAGCGTGAATATCCGGAGCCGGCCTCCTTCATCACCAACAATGGACGCAAGTGCATCCTTCTTTCATTGGAAATGAAGAAAGGCAACAATATCGTGGAGATGGGCAATCTCGTGGAGAAGCAACTGGAGGAATTTCAGGCCGAGCTTCCTGAGGATGTCACTCTCTTCAAGATCACCAACCAGCCGGAAGTGGTCAACAGCAGCGTCATTGATTTCCTGCGGGAATTGATCATAGCAGTGGTGGCTGTCATCGTGGTCATAATGTTCCTGCTCCCGATGAGGGTGGCCCTGATAGCGGCGGCCACTATTCCGATCACCATCTTCATCTCTCTCGGACTCTTCTACCTGTTCGGCATCGAGCTGAATACGGTGACGTTCGCCTGCCTCATCGTCTCGTTGGGTATGATTGTCGACAACTCGGTGGTCATCATTGATGATTATGTGGAGTTGATCGGCGAAGGTATGGATCCCAAACAAGCTACAATCCGCTCAGGCTCGGAGTTCCTGAAATCAATTTTCTCGGCCACTCTTGCCATCTCCATCACCTTCTTCCCCTTCCTTATCACGATGACCGGAATGTTCCGCGACTTCCTCACGGATTTCCCCTGGGCCATCACCCTCATCCTCATGGGTTCGCTGCTGATCGCCGAACTTCTTGTCCCCTTCATGCAGTACCGTTTCATCAAGCCGGCGAAGGTGGCCAATCTTGCAGAGGATGGCAATTCTCCCTCTGATTCCAAAGGAAAGAAACACTTCTCTCTGCTGCGTGTGCTTCAGGGGGCTTACGACAAAATCATAGCCCTTTGCTTCCGTCATCCATGGGCAGTACTGATCCTTGCGGTGGTGCTGACAGCGGGCGGAGGGTGGCTACTCCTCAACCGCCCCATGCAGCTGATGCCCGTTGCCGAACGCAACCAGTTTGCCGTGGAAATATATCTCCCCACCGGCACTCCGCTGGATAAGACCAACATAGTGGCCGATTCCCTGGCCAATATCCTACGGAAAGACAAGAGGGTGGTATCTGTCGCCAACTTCCATGGATGCTCCTCGCCTCGTTTCCAGACCACCTATGCTCCACAGATCGGAGGACCCAACTTCGCCCAGTTCATCGTCAATACTGTCAGCAACGAAGCTACTGTTGAACTACTGGATGAATACACTCCCAAATATCGTGATTACTTCCCTGAAGCGAAGGTGCGTTTCAAGCAACTTTCCTATTCCAATGCTGCTTATCCTATTGAGGTGCGCGTCAAGGGAGAGGATTATGCCAAGCTTCAGGAAGTCTCTGACTCCGTTGTGGCCATAATGCACTCCATGCCGGAGATTAATCTCGTCAGCAGCAGCCTTAATTCTCCTCTTGTAGCTGCACAGGTATCTCCTGATTTCACCACTATGTCGCGCTTGGGAATGAGCGACTTCATGCTGGAGGCCAATCTTGCAATGCGCTATACAAACTCGGGCATCCCTGTCGGTACTGTATGGGATGGCACGTATGCCACTCCCATAGTATGCCGCACACCCACCTCCTCTCATTCCAATGTCAATGACCTGAGGAATGAAGTGCTCCCTGTGATGGGTGTCAGCTCCGCTCCCTTGCGCCAGATGGCGGAGGTCGTGCCCACCTGGCACTACGGGCAGCTCTCCCACCGCAACGGCATTCCCTGCGTGACTATAAGTTCGGAGGTGGAACGCGGAGCACTCGCCCTTTCCGTCACCGACCAACTTCTTCCACGCATCGATAAACTCAAGCTTCCGGAGGGTGTGACCATAGAGTATGGCGGCGACTACAGCCAGTCGGAAGAGATGTGGCCTCCCATCATCACAGCCCTCATCATGGCTGTGGTCATCATTTTCTTCATCCTTCTATCCCACTATAAGAATGTGGCTACGGCGGCACTGCTGCTGCTCTGCATAGTGCTTTGCGTGCCCGGTGCAGGCATTGGTCTTGCAATCCAGGGAGAAGTGCTTTCGCTCACATGCACCCTCGGTTTCATCTCCCTGATGGGTATCCTCGTCAGAAACGTCATCATCATGATCGACTATGCTGAGGAACTCCAACGCTCGGAAGGTATGGATGTGAAGGAAGCCATCTTCCACAGTGCCGAGCGCAGGATGCGCCCCATCTTCCTCACGTCGGCAGCCGCCTCCATGGGTGTACTCCCGATGGTGCTTACAGGTACTCCTCTATGGCGCCCTATGGGCACCGTCATCTTCTGGGGCACTCTCATCACTTTCTTCTTCATCGTCACCGTAATTCCTGTGCTCTATTGGAAGGTGATGGCTAAAAAACAACCCTCTGTCCCCACTCAAAAAGAAGCAAAATGAAAAAAATCATATCTGTAGCAGCATGCTTGGCCTTGATCTCCGGCATGGGAGCAAGGGCGCAGCAGCTGACTCTTGAAGAGTGCGTGAATATGGCTCTTGAGCACAACGCACATATTCGTATCGCCCAATATAATGTAGATGCCTCGAAGGAAACTTCGCGCGAAGCCTTCACCAATTATTTTCCCTCCGTCAGCGCAAGCGGGGCTGCCTTCACAGCCAATCACGGTATGCTCCAGCACAGCGTGAATCTGCCCCTCTCCATGCTCGGATTGGGTATGCCGGATATGGACGTCAACCTGAGTTTCCTGAAAAAAGGCTCTGTGGCGGGCATCAACCTGATGCAACCCATCTTCCTTGGCGGACGCATTGTCAATGGCAACCGTCTGGCACATCTCGGAGAGGAAGTAAGCCGTCTGCAACAGCGGCAGACGGCCGATGAAGTGCGTCGCGATGTGGAGCAATATTACTGGCAACTCGTCTCGCTCCATTCCAAACACCGCACTCTCGAGTCGGTCATCTCAATGCTCGACACCCTCACCTTTCAGGTGCAGAATTATGTGGATGCCGGCATCGTCACCACCAACGATCTGCTTGAAGTGAAGCTGAAGCGCAACGAGATGCTGGCTGCCCGCACTGAACTCGACAACGGAATCTCTGTGGTGAGGATGCTCCTTTCGCAGTATGTGGGCAAGGGCACTACCGGTTCGGTGGATGTGGCCTCGGAAATTATCCCCGGGGAGTTGCCCGCCTTCCCTCATGATCTCTACTGCGCCCCTGAGCAATGTCTTGACCAGACTGTGGCCCACGGACTGCTCACTCAGAATGTGCGCGCCAAGGAACTTGAGCAGAAAATGGCGCTCGGCAACAATCTTCCTGTAGTGGCAGCCGGAGCCAGCTATAATTATGAACACCTGCTCGATCAGGGTCACACTTTTGCAAATATATACGTGACGGTGAGCATCCCCATCACCGATTGGTGGGGAGGTTCCCACAATATGAAGAAGAAAAAGATAGAGACTGAAATGGCGCGTACGCAGCTTGAAGACAATTCCCATTTGCTCATCATTGCAATGACCAACGCCTGGAACGATGTCTCCACTTCCTACACCCAGATGGAGATTGCATGCGAATCAATCTCCCAATCGGAAGAAAACCTGAGACTCAACCAGAACTTCTACGACGCAGGCACAACCACCATCACCGACCTGCTCAATGCCCAGACGCTTTTCCGGCAGTCGCAGGATAAATTTGTGGAAGCCTACTCCCAGTTTCAGATGAAGAAACTCGCCTATCTCCAGGCCACAGGCAGATAAAAACTCGCCTGTCTCCATATCAGAGGCTGATAAAAACTCGCTAATTCACATACACAGGCAGATAAAAAAGAAGCGGAAGGACTGAGAGTGCCTTCCGCTTCTTCATCTATATCATCAAAATAAGTCTTTTCCTATAAAACACAGCTTATGCTGTGAAGGGAGAGTGATCCGGTTATTTGATTTTGCTCTGGATTTCGGCTGTCTCTTTCTCGTAGCCGGGCTTGCCGAGAAGGGCGAACATGTTGCGCTTGTAGGCCTCAACTCCGGGCTGGTCGAAGGGATTGACTCCGAGGATATAGCCGGAAACTCCGCAGGCTTTCTCGAAGAAGTAGATGAGCTGACCGAGTGTGTACTCGTCAAGAGCGGGAAGCTCTATGCGGATATTGGGCACGCCACCTTCCACGTGGGCTATCTTAGTGCCTAACTCCGCCATCTTGTTCACCTCGTCGATGCGCTTGCCGGCGAGATAGTTGATGCCGTCGAGGTTGGAGGCATTCTCGGGCACACGGTGATCTATAGCAGGCTTCTTCACTGAGAGCACTGTCTCGAAGATGGTGCGTTCGCCATCCTGAATCCACTGACCCATGGAGTGCAGGTCGGTTGTAAGGTCTACGGCAGCGGGGAAGATACCCTTATGGTTCTTTCCTTCGCTCTCTCCATAGAGCTGCTTCCACCATTCAGCGAAGTAGTGGAGTTTCGGGTCATAATTTACGAGTATCTCTATCTTCTTGCCGCTCTCATAGAGGGCATTGCGCAGGCGTGCATAGATCTCCACAGGATTTTCGGGAGAAGGATGGGCGGATGTGCGCTCCATGTCGGCAGCTCCGGCGATGAGCTTGGAGATGTCGTGGCCGGCGCAGGCGATCGGAAGCAGTCCGACGGGTGTGAGCACCGAGAAGCGACCCCCTACGTTGTCGGGAATTACGTAAGTCTCCCAACCTTCCTGGTCAGCCTCAGTGCGGAGCGCTCCCTTCTTTGCGTCGGTGATGGCCACGATGAGGTTCTTGGCGGCATCCTTGCCGGCCTGCTTCTCAAGCTGATCCTTGAGCAGACGGAATGCGATGGCCGGTTCGGTGGTAGTGCCCGACTTGGAGATGACGATGATGCCGAAACGCTTGCCCTCGAGCAGACGCTGGAGTTCGGCGAGATATTCCTCACCTATGTTCTGGCCGGCATAGAGGATCTTGGGTTCCTTCGGAGCCGGAGCATAGAAATCATTGAAGGAGTCGGAGAGGGCCGAGATGACGGCGCGTGCGCCGAGATAGCTGCCGCCGATGCCGATGCAGACCACATAGTCGCAGTTCTCACGCAGACGCTCAGCTGTGGCGTTGATGCTGGCGATGAGCTTCTCTGAAGTCTCGGAAGGAAGGTGGAGCCATCCGAGGAAGTCGGCTCCCTCGCCTGTGCCTTTCTCAAGTTTGGTCATTGCCTCCACGGCCGCAGCCTCGAGGGCGTTGTATTGTTTCTCCGCAAAATAGAGTGCGTGCTGAATGTCAATACCGATTGTTTTCATTCTTCTTTATAATTTTCCGGGTTCTACATTAGTTGTTCTTCATTTTCAATCTATCTCCCGCTTATCCGCAAAGTGCCGTGCGGGATTTCATCACCTGATGTGCGAGACATAGCGGAGGAGACCATTTGACTCCTCTCTTTTCTAATATAAAGGGGGCGGCTGAGTAAAAGTTCAGCCGCCCTCAATTAAATTATCCTAAAAATCACTCTTTTTTTCAGCAGAAAGTGCCGGTGATGGCCTTTATGGCTTTCTTCGGGCTCACTCCTTCGTAGAGAATGCGGTACATGCAGTCGAGTATCGGCATCTCCGCCTTCGGACCGGCCTCATTGATTTCATGCACACATTTTGTGGCATAGTAACCTTCCGCCACCATCTCCATCTCCATCATGGCTGCCTTTACACTGTAGCCCTTGCCGATCATGGAGCCGAAATTATGGTTGCGGGAAAAGCGGCTGTAGGCCGTCACGAGCAAGTCGCCGAGATATGCCGAGCGGCATATGTCGCGTTCGCAGGGGGCGATAAGGTCGATGAAGCGGCGCATCTCCCTGGCGGCGTTGCAGGCGAGCATGGCCATGAAATTGTCGCCGCTCTTCATGCCGTTGACTATACCTCCGGCTATGGCGTAGACATTCTTAAGCACGGCGGCATACTCAATGCCCTCCACATCTTCCGACAGGATTGTCTTCAGCTTCTTTCCTCCCAGTGAGCGGGCGAAGAGGAATGCACGCTCGCGGTCGTGGCAGGCGATGGTGAGATAGCTGAGGCGTTCGAGGGCCACCTCCTCCGCATGGCAGGGTCCGCCGATGGCGAGCATCCTTTCGGGTTCGCACCCGAAACGCGTACAGAGATAGTCGGTCACTATCTTATTGTCATCGGGCACTATCCCCTTCACGGCTGATACTATATTCTTTCCGCGCATATCCACCCTCACCTTGTCGAGATGTCCCGTAAGATAGGGGGAGGGAACGGCAATCACGAGCGTATCGGCCTCCTGAATCACGAGATTTATGTCAGCGGAGAAGGTGATGCGGGCGGTGTCGAAGGAGACATCGCTCAGATACACGGGATTCCTTCCATATTTCAGGAAGTCGGCGATGCGGTCGGCACGCCTCATATACCAGAGTATGCGCTCCTCATTGCCAAGCAGGAGTTTTGCAAGCGCAGTGGCCCAGGAGCCGCCTCCGAGCACCGCTATGCGTCCGAGAGAAGGAGTCATACTTAAGCCTCGTTAGAGTTCTCAGATGTTTCTACGCTTCCGGCAGACTCTTCATTCTCTCCTCTCTCCTCGCTCTCCTCGCTCTCTTCTTCTTTGCGCGTACGCTTCTCCGGACGCATCTGCGGGAAGAGGAGCACTTCCTGGATTGTGGTCTGCCCGGTAAGCAGCATCGCGAGACGGTCCATACCGATACCCATGCCCGATGTGGGGGGCATGCCATATTCAAGCGCGCGGATAAAGTCGGCGTCGATGATCATCGCCTCGTCGTCTCCCTTGTCGGCAAGTCGCATCTGCTCCACGAAGCGTTCATACTGGTCGATGGGATCGTTGAGCTCCGAATATGCGTTGGCAAGTTCCTTGCCGTTGACCATCAGCTCAAAACGCTCCGTAAGCTCAAGATTCTCACGGTGACGCTTCGTGAGGGGCGACATCTCAATGGGATAATCGGTGATGAATGTGGGCTGGATGAAGGAGCCTTCACACTTCTCTCCGAATATCTCGTCGATGAGCTTGCCTTTTCCCATGGAGGGGTCCACCTCAATTCCGGCCTCCTTACAGAAAGCACGGAGCTCCTCCTCACTCTTTCCGGTGATGTCGAAGCCTGTGGCATCGAGGATGGCCTGTGTCATGGTGACGCGCGGATAGGGAGCCTTGAAGTCAATCTCATTGTCGCCAACCTTCACCTTAGTGGTGCCGTTGACGTCGAGCGCTATCTTCTCAAGCATACGCTCAGTGAAATCCATCATCCAGTTGTAGTCCTTGTAGGCCACGTAGATCTCCATGCAGGTGAACTCCGGATTGTGGGTGCGGTCCATTCCCTCGTTGCGGAAGTTCTTCGAGAACTCATATACACCCTCGAAACCTCCCACGATGAGGCGCTTCAGGTAAAGCTCGTCGGCTATACGCAGATAGAGGGGGATGTCGAGTGTATTGTGGTGTGTGATGAAGGGACGCGCCGACGCTCCGCCGGGAATCGACTGGAGGATGGGGGTCTCCACCTCTATATATCCATGCGAATTGAAGAACTCACGCATGGAGTTATACATCTTGGTGCGCTTGATGAAGATTTCCTTCACCCCTGGATTGACCACCAGGTCGACATAACGCTGGCGGTAACGCTGCTCCGGATCGGAGAAGGCATCATAAGCCTGTCCATCCTTCATCTTCACGATGGGCAGTGGGCGCAGACTCTTGGAGAGAACGGTAATCTCCTGGGCATGTACGGAAATCTCACCTGTTTTGGTGCGGAACACGTATCCCTTCACTCCGATGAAGTCGCCTATGTCGAGAAGTTTCTTGAAGACCACATTGTACATGTCCTTATCCTCTCCAGGGCAGAGGTCGTCGCGGCTCACATACACCTGTATGCGGCCGTCGCCATCCTGCAGCTCCATGAAGGAAGCCTTACCCATGATGCGACGCGACATGATGCGCCCGGCCACATGCACCTCGCGCGGAGGCTCAAGCTCATCGCTGAAGTTTTCCTTGATCTCCACCGTATGAGCATCCACCGGATAGAGTGGTGCCGGATAGGGATCTATGCCACGCTCGCGCAGAGCCTGCATACTATTGCGTCTTACGAGCTCCTGCTCGCTGAGTTCCTGATTTGCCATTTGTAAGGATTATTATATGTGTATATATCCGGTTTATTTTTTCTGTTGGGGATATATCCTGATGATGTATGGATATATCAATTTGCAAAATTACACATTAATTTTCAATTACTTCCCTTCGGGAGGAAATATGTGTGAAAATAAGGAGAACAGGAAAGAAAAAAGAACATATGGGGATAAGGCAAGTGTGAATGAAGGAGAACCATAGAAGTAGGAATGTGGAAGTAGTGAAGAGGAGCCTTAAAGAGAGCGGAGGCCGGAACATAAGTTGCCGGCCCCCGCAACATCAAGGTTACGAAAAGGTGATATCGTAATAATTTCTTTCAGTAATTCCTTTTCTCTTTATAACCTCCGGGCTGTATGATAGGTTCATGGCTCTCCCTCTCATTCTTAAGGCCATACCCTGCGTATTGCCATCGCCATAGAGTAGAGGGCTATCCCGCCGCTGACAGACACATTGAGGGAGTGCTTCGTTCCCCATTGTGGAATCTCGAGCACCACGTCGGCCATATCCACTATACGCTGGTCTACACCGGACACTTCGTTGCCTACCACAAGCAGGTATCTCCCGGTCGGCTCGGCCCGGAAGTCGGCAAGCGGAATACTGCCATGCACCTGCTCGAGCACACATATCCTCCACCCCTCCTCTTTCAGGCGCAATACCTCTCCAAGTGCATCCTCCACATATCGCCAGGCTACACTCCGCTCCGCTCCCAAGGCACTCTTGGATATCTCGGGATGGGGAGGACGTCCCGTTATGCCCGACAGCACCACCTCTTCCACAAGAAAGGCATCGGAAGTGCGCAGCAACGACCCCACATTGTGCATGGAACGCACATTGTCGGCCAACACCCGGAGCGGAAGCTTCTCCACTTGCGAATATTCCTCCTCCGTGATGCGTGTAAGCTCAAATATATTCTTCTTCTTCATCAGCGCGAAAGCTCCAGCATACGCTCTATCGGACGTACTGCCTTTTCGGCTATCTCCGCATCCACCTCTATCTCCGGCTTCTCGTCGCGCAGTGCCTCATACACCTTGCGCAGTGTATTCATCTTCATATACTCGCACTCGTTGCACTGGCATTCCGCATCCTCGGCCGGAGCGGCAAGGAAAGTCTTTTCAGGGCAGGCCTTGCGCATCTCGAAGAGGATGCCGCTTTCCGTCACCACAATGAATTCCTGAGCCTCATCGCTGCGTGCGAAGTCAAGAAGTGCTGCCGTGGAGCCTACCTTGTCGGCAATGAGCTGCAGCGGACGCCGGCATTCCGGGTGCACGAGCACTTTAGCACCGGGATGTTCCTTCTTCATCTCCATAATCTTATCCAGAGAGAAGCGGTCGTGGACGTGGCAGGCACCGTTCCAGAGCAGCATCGAACGCCCCGTGACGCTGTTGATGTATTCACCTAAGTTGCGGTCAGGACCGAATATGATCTTCTCATCCTCGGGCAACGACTCCACTATCTTGCGGGCATTACCGGAGGTCACAACAATGTCGGTGTGGGCCTTCACCGCTGCCGATGTGTTGACATAGCTGATCACGGTATGGTCGGGATAACGGGCCACAAACTCAGCGAACTCCTCCGGGTCGCAGCTGTCGGCAAGCGAGCAGCTGGCCTTAAGGTCGGGCACAAGCACCTTCTTTCCGGGACAAAGGATCTTTGCCGTCTCTCCCATGAAATGCACCCCGCACATCACTATGATGTCGGCGTCAGTCTCCGCCGCCTTACGGGCCAGGGCAAGCGAATCGCCGATGAAGTCGGCTATCTCCTGGATCTCCTCCCGCTGATAGTAGTGGGCCATTATGAGCGCATTCTTCTCCTTGCGCAGACGCTCTATCTCTTTGCGGATGTCTGCACGCTCCGCCTGACGCTTAGCCTCCATTTTTCTTTTAAGGTTATGTAGTTTAGATAATATGATTTAAAAGGAATAAAACTAAACAAAATCAACAACTCCTGTTGACAACCCTCAATAACTTTACTGCTCCAAATTTGGAAATTAGGGTTATTGATATCCCTTGCCGTGGTTTTCAACAGTTGTCAACATCCCGATTTGCTGAATCTCAGCACTTAGGGCTACTTTATCAACATGGTGTTGATAACTGCAAAGTTAATAAATTCTTTCGCTTCAGGGGGTGGAAATCTGTAGAGAAGAATGCCGAAGGGGGTGAAAAACTGTTGAAAGCAATCAAGCATCAGGATGCCGGTTGCTTGATTTTACTTCTCAGATGATCTTTCCCATAATGGAAATGGCTTTGATTTGCAAATGAAGTTATTAAAATTGGTTTACATTCTGTCAACAGGGTTTTCAACCGAAAAATAAGTGGTTTTAATCTGCTTTTCTTCCGTTTTTCTACGGGTTGTCAACAAGTTTTCAACAATAAAAAGTGGAGAAAAAAGTGGGGAGCCTGCCCCTGCGATGGGAAATAATGGCTAATTTTGCAGTCGTAATTCCACACTCCCTTTTCCTTCCCCACGAAGGGATGAACTTCCCTCGTAGGAAAGAGGGGTGAAAAAATTAAGAAGAAATGTCGATAAAGTCATTGGCGAAGGAGACTGCCGTCTACGGCATCTCCTCCATTGCCGGAAGATTCCTCAACTGGCTCCTTGTTCCGCTTTACACCTATCTCTTTCCCGCCCAGGAATACGGTGTTGTCAGCTATCTCTATGCCATGGTGGCTGTGGCTCTGGTGATACTCAATTATGGAATGGAGACTGGCTTCTTCCGATATGCCAACGACGAGCGTCATGAATCGGAGACTGTCTACACCACTTCCATGATAAGCGTAGGCACTACTTCGCTCCTTTTCATCATTCTGCTTTCTGTATTCATCCTCCCTATCTCAAGGATGGTGCTCCTTCCGGGGCATCCCGGATTTGTGTGGATGATGGGTTTCACGGTGGCTATAGATGCCTTCGCCAACATCCCTTTCGCCTACCTGCGTTTCCGTAAGAAGGCCTGGAGATTTGCCGGTATCAAACTGCTGAACGTGGCGAGCAACATCATCTTCAACCTCTTCTTCCTTCTCCTCTGTCCGCAATTACAGAAGCATTGTCCCGGAGCCATCGATTGGTTCTATGCTCCTTTGGGAGGACAGGCTTTCGGCATAGGGTGGATTTTCGTTTCCAATGTTATCTCCACGCTCATAGTCCTGCTCTGCCTTCTCCCTTACATGGCGGGACGTCCATGGCGTTTCGATGGTGTCTTGCTGAAGAAGATGCTCAGTTATTCATGGCCGCTGCTGATTCTGGGAGTGGCGGGGATCCTCTCCCAGAATATGGGTCAGCTCCTCATCCCCTATCTCTTCAAGGGGCAGGAGGAAGCGGCGCGCACCATGGTGGGTATCTACGGAGCCAACATCAAGATAGCCATCGTCATGGTGATGTTCACCCAGGCTTTCCGCTACGCCTACGAACCCTTCATATTCTCTCAGGCAAAAGCGAGGGGTGAGGAGAGGGAGGCAGGATATTGCGATGCCATGAAATACTTCATCATCTTCGGCCTCTTCATCTTCCTTGCCGTCATGTTCTTCCTTCCAATCATACGTCATTTCGAACGCGATGTATATTGGCCCGGTCTGCAGGTTGTGCCGGTCATGATGATAGCCGACCTTTTCTTTGGAATCTTCTTCAATCTCTCGCTGTGGTATAAGCTTACCGACAAGACACGCTGGGGAATGTATTTCTCCCTCCTATGTTTTGCCCTGATGCTTCTCTTCAACGTGATTCTGGTGCCCATGATAGGAGTGCCCGACGGTTATATGGGCTCGGCCTATGCCGCGCTTCTATCATATGGAATAGTGATGGTGGTGAGTTATTTTGCCGGTCGCCTTTATTATCCGCTTCCTTACGATCTGAAGGCTATACTCACCTACTCCGTGTATGCGGCTTTCCTCTATGCCGTGAGCCGCATAGCCGAGTCCGACAATCTCTGGCTCACCTACGGTCTGCGCTGCTGCCTGCTACTTCTCTATGTGCTGCCCGTCGGCTTCGAGCTACGCCGAAAACGCAAATAAAAACACCGCGACCGCTTCCATACCGTCGGAGCGTGTGTCGGAGAGTGCCGTGTGGTAGCAAACACACCGCGACCGCTTCCATACCGTCGGAGCGTGTGTCGGAGAGTGCCGTGTGGTA
>CAZPQD010000049.1:0-21655 GCA_964588625.1 uncultured Sangeribacter sp.
CGTCGGATTCATAACCCGGAGGTCTCGAGTTCAATTCTCGATCCCGCTACCAGAAATAGAGATGAAAGAACGCAACCGACAGAATGTCAGTTGCGTTTTTCAGTCTATACAAGCTACTCAGGCTCCTTTCCCAGAGTATTTGTTTCTCCTTTATTATCGGGAATCAGCCTTCTTTAATTTAGGCCACGGGACTTCACGGCGGCAGAACACCTAATCACTTATATCAACGAAAAACATCAGAAAGACACAAAAGCCATGACCAGCATGTATGAGACCATCATGAGTCTTCCGCTCTTTTACGGCATAAGCCATGACCACGTATCACGGTTTGTGGCCAAGACTCATCTGAGCTTCTATAATTACGCGGCAGGCGAAATCATCACCGACCCCGGAGATTCTTCCGACCAACTTCTCATCATCGTATCGGGGAAAGTGCGTATAACCCATACCAAGGCTGCCGGAGCACTGACCATCGAGGAGGTCTGCACACGCGGCCGGATTTTAGGCGCCGAACGTCTTTTCGGCCTCCGGCTCGCCTATCCATTCCGCGCAGAAGCCCTGGAACCTACCGGAATAATGAGTTTCAGCAAGGATGAATATCTGAATCTCCTCCGCAGCGAGACCATCTATATGGTGAATTACATCAACTTCCTTGCAGTTCGTGCTCAACGCCCCCTTGACTTCGTGATGAAGAAAAATTCGGCCTCCCTTCTCGATTATTTAGCCGCTTGGCTTCTCATATTCACCGAGCCAAAGGCAGAAAGCTATCTCCTGCGTTGCTCACGAAAAGACCTCATAACCCTCACCAACCTGGATGAAGAAAGGATTGTGCGTGAAGGACGCCAGCTCGAGGAAATGGGTCTCATACGCAGAGGAGAGGGTATGGTACATATCCTCGACCGCCAATCAATCATTGAGCTCGCTGAACATCATATACTCGATTGAGCATAAATTAAAACTCGATTGAGCATGAATTAAAAAAGAATCGACTCACTGACAACGTTTTTGTCGGCATTGCGCAGGCAGATTCTTACCGGATTTTCCAATCACAAAGTTTTTTATTAACTTTGCTGAAATTAACGACAGGAGCCTCACAACCCGACGAAAAGACTCCGTTGCAGAATATCCATAAAAACTGACCATGAGCATCTCCCAATCGAATCAGATTTTAGGACACAGAGGCTTGAAGACACGCCTTGCCATACTGAATTTCTTTGAATTCGCCGTCTGGGGTTCTTACCTCATATCATTAGGTAATTTCCTTAGCCGTGTCGGTCTCAGCGAACAGATAGGCTGGTTTTATGCCGTGCAGGGCATAGTCTCGCTGATAATGCCGGCCATCATCGGCATATGCGCCGACCGCTGGGTGCAGGCACAGAAGATGCTCAGCCTCTGCCATGCGTGCGCTGCCCTCTTCATGGCGGCAGCGGGAGTCTACTGCCTTACATCAGCCGACCACCTCCAATTCGCCCCTCTCTTTACGCTCTACACCATTTCCGTGGCATTCTTCATGCCTACGATAGGGTTGGCAAACTCAGTGGCCTACTCTGCCCTGACGAAAGTTGGACTCGACACGGTGAAGCACTTCCCTCCGATAAGGGTTTTCGGGACAGTGGGTTTCATATTCGCCATGCTCTTCGTCAACTTCACCGGATTCCAGACCAACTGCCTGCAGCTCTTCACATCGGCTGCCTTCAGCATCTTCATGGCTCTGTATTCGCTAACTATGCCCGCCTGTCCCACTTCGAAAGGGCCGGCAAAAACCATGGCGGAAGCCCTCGGCCTGAAAGCCTTCTCTCTCTTCAAGCAAAGGAAAATGGCCGTGTTCTTCATTTTCTCCATGCTTCTCGGCGTATCGCTTCAGATCACCAACTCCTACGGCAACCCCTTTATCACCAGCTTCGAGAGTATTGACCGGTATGCCGGCAATTTCTTCGCACGCAATGCCAACCTGCTTATCTCCCTTTCTCAGATGAGCGAGACCCTGTGCATCCTGCTCATTCCATGGTGTCTGAAGAAATTCGGAATCAAGGGGGTGATGCTCACATCCATGTTCGCATGGGTGCTCAGATTCGGGTTCTTCGGTCTTGGCGACCCCGGAAATGGAGTCTGGCTCTTCATACTCTCCATGATTGTCTACGGAATTGCGTTCGACTTCTTCAATGTCAGCGGATCGCTGTATGTAGACCGTGAGACAGACCCCTCAATAAGAAGTTCGGCGCAAGGTCTTTTCATGATAATGACCAACGGCATCGGCGCTACAGCAGGCACCCTATGTGCACAAGCCGTCGTCAATCACTTCGTATTTTCCCGCACCGAACCTCTTCAGCAACTCGAAGGATGGCGTACGTGCTGGTTTATCTTCGCAGCCTACGCCCTCATTGTAGCCCTGCTATTCATCTTCATTTTCCGCGACCGCAAACCGACAACCATCGATCTTGACCAGGCTAAAAACCTTGAAGGAGCGGGCGACGGACTCGTGGCTGACGGAGACGCCGCTGAACTCAAAGGCATCGAATGATCTTCACATCCCATCAATGTAGAATCAGTCTGACTAATAACCTGTCATCTCAAATGCCATGATACAGTTCTATGCTCCAGATATTGAAGAGACCCTGACACTTCCTGAAGGAGAGTCGGCACATTGCTGCCGCGTGCTCCGACTCAAGGAAGGCGACTTAATCAGCGTCACCGACGGACAAGGTCATATATTCGAATGTGAGATAACTCTTGCCCATCCCAAGCATACCCAAATCCGTATAGTGGAGAAAAAAGAGATGCCCCGGCTTCGGAATAATGAAGTGACACTGGCTGTGGCACCCACTAAAAACATCGACAGGATTGAATGGCTCATTGAAAAGGCTGTGGAGGTAGGAGTGGACAGGATAGTGCTCGTGAAATGCAGCCGCAGTGAAAGGAAAAACATCAACACAGATAGGCTGCAGCGCATCATTGTCTCTGCCATGAATCAAAGTCTGAAGAGTGTGCTTCCTAAGTTCGAAGGACTCATCCCGCTAAAGGATTTCCTGAGGGAAGAAAAGGAACACCGTGGTGACAAGGAACTTTATATGGGTTATTGTTCAGAAGATGTGGAGCGTCGCTCGCTGACCGCCAGTCTGACACAAGGCAAAGACGTGACGCTACTCATCGGTCCGGAAGGAGATTTCTCCCCAGAGGAAGTGGAGGATGCCCTCAACAGCGGTTTCACGGCGGTCACATTCGGAGAGATGCGCCTGCGCACAGAGACGGCTGCCCTCTATGCACTCCAGACTGTGCATATCCTCAACGAACGCGACATGTTACTTAGAAAAGTAAACTGACAGTTACTTCCGCACCATTCCTTTCCTTTCTTCTCAACCACTATAACTTTAATTATATTTTTAATACCTATTGCTGATGGATTACAACGACATACTCTCCTATCTCAGCTCAAGCAAGAGCAATAATTTCTTCCTTCTCGCAGGCCCGTGCGTCATTGAGGGTGAAGAGATGGCTCTCGACATTGCAGCCGAACTGAAAAAAATCACTGATGACCTGGACATCCCTTATGTATTTAAAGGAAGCTACCGCAAAGCCAACCGTAGCAGGTTGGATTCCTTTACAGGCATCGGAGATGAGAAGGCGCTTCAAATCTTGCGAAAGGTGCGGGAGGAAGTGGGTGTACCGGTGGTGACAGACGTGCATTGCGCCGAAGAGTGCTCCTTGGCAGCCCAGTATGTTGACATCCTCCAGATACCGGCCTTCCTTTGCCGACAGACAGATCTGTTGGTTGCAGCTGCCGCCACCGGCAGGATGGTGAATATCAAGAAAGGACAGTTCATCGCTCCTGAATCCATGGCGTATGCCGTTGACAAAGTGACAGCCTCGGGCAATCGTCAGGTAGCTGTGACCGACCGTGGGTCAATGTTCGGCTATCAGGACCTGATTGTGGACATGCGCGGCATTCCTGAGATGCAGGCAGCTTGCAAATGTCCCGTGATTGTTGACATCACACATTCTCTTCAACAGCCCAACCAGACTTGTGGAGTCACCGGAGGAAGACCGGCAATGATCGCCACCATTGCCCGCAGCTCGATCGCTGCCGGGGCGGACGGCCTCTTCATGGAGACACATCGCAATCCCTCTGTGGCGAAAAGCGACGGAGCCAATATGCTGCCACTGGCAGAAGCCCGTAAATTGCTTTCCGACCTCACTATACTTCGCAGGGCTGTGAACGAAATAAGGTGATTCTTTGTTGAATATGAGGCTGCAGTCATGCGTCCTGACGGTGCAGGCACCAACATATGAGTGCAATCACCTTGCAAGCCTCTGCAAAAAATTCCACAACAATAAAAAAGACAAACTCACATATGAAAGCAAAGAACATGATAATCGGTGCGATTGCCGCACTCGGCCTGACCACGGCTACGTCGTCAGCCCAACAGATCAATCCTATCACAAAGGCAATGCTCGACGGCTACGACGAGGTGCTGAAAAACGATCCCAAAGACTATTTCACACTCTATCAGCGCGGAGCACAGTATTATCAGCTTTCGCTTTATGACCAGGCTCTCAACGACCTCCAGAAGGCGCTGAGCCTCACTCCGGAAAAGGAGCGAGACATGATCAACCGTGAATATTCACTCCTTTCCGACATCTGCATCGAGACCAAGGATTATGACAAGGCTCTCGAATATGTGGAAAAGGCTCTTGCCCTCGAACCCGACAGCTACAGCGATCTCTACAAGAAGGGCAACATTTGTCTTTACCTCGGACGAGGAGAAGATGCCTATAATGCTTTCAAATCCATGCGCCGCCTTAAGAGCCGCAGCCAGGAAGCAAGCTTCGGAATGGCAAGGGCCGCAATCATGATGGGACGTGAAGAGGAAGCCCGCGGACTTATGGAGGAGGCTCAGGAGGCTGATCCGAGCAATTACCTGACATTCTGCCGTATCGGCGATCTCAAGCGTGAATTGGGCGACAATGCTTCTGCAGCAGCCGACTATCTCAGCGCCTTCTCACTCGCATCCGACACATCGCGTCCGCTTGAGTCCTTGGTGAACCTCGCTTTCGCAGATTATCCGGCTTTTGACACTGCCATCAATTATGCGCTAAGCCGCACCGAAAATAAAGTGCCGCTCTATTTCCTCAAGGGCAACATTGCCCTGAGCAGCGGCAACTACAATGAAGCCCGCGAGTCGCTCGGCGAACTCCTCAAGAATCCGGAAGCACAGGAGGGCGACGTTTATGCCCAGATGGCCCGTGCCTGTCTCGCCCTCGATGATCTTGAGGCGGCTCAGACCAACATAGACCTTGCCTTGATGAAGAGCAAGACCGCTCCCAACTATACCACCAAATCCCAGATAGAGCTGGCGAAAGGAAATCAGGCGGCAGCCCTGCTGGCAGCCCGTAATGCTGCAAAGGCTGATCCTCAGGATAATGAGGCATTGGCAGCCCTGGCCCTTGCAGCTGCAGCCAACGGAGATGCCAAGGAAGCTCAGAATGCTCTCAGCGAAGCGATAATCAACGATCCTTCAGATCTCAACGCCCTAATGCTCCGCGCTTGGGTAAACACTGAGGTAGCAAAGGATGCAAAGGCCGGTCAGGCGGATTACTCCAGAGCTGCGGCTGCCACTGCCGACGCTTTCCCGGAAATCGCCTGGAAAGCTCTGGCTCAGAGTAAAGCAGGAAAGAAACTTGATGCGGACTCCACCATTGAAAAAGGACTCAAGGAACATAACTCGAAGAATGACTTCTACTATGCCGCCGTCTATTATGCACAGACCGGCAATCTGGAGAAGAGCGCCGAGATGCTCCAGAATGCCAGAAATGCCGGATTCCAGAATATTCACCTTCTGATGAGCGACAATACGGCCGACCTTAATCTCGCCCCGGTACGCCATCTCCTCAAATAATTGCTCCGCTTCTCATCAAGCTGCCTTGTTGAATCACCTCAAAATGTTTTGACAACCCTCCTTTAATCGCATAGTTTATGATCAGACTAAATGGATTTTTCAGAGTGCCTGTCGAGAATCGTCAGGAATTCCTTTCGTTGGCTAAGGAACTGGTGGAGAAATCGCGTAAGGATGCCGGCAACCATTTCTATTCCCTCGTTGAGGATACCTACGATCCCTCGGTAATGATGTTTGTGGAGACTTGGGAGGACGACGCTTCCCTAAAGGCACACAGCTCAGCGGAACATTTCACCCGCATCGTTCCCCGTCTCAAAGCCCTCACCTCTGACGGCATGAGCCTCGAACGCTTCGACTATTGATTACTCTGGCAGGGTGTAGAAATCGATGAGGCGGTTGAGGGCATCGGCACAGGCCGGACAGAAATCGGGACATGTGTTGGTGCGCATTCGGCAGTCATCGGTTGGTCGGTACACTCCCTTGAATGAATAGGCGGCCCCCTCAAAGACTCCCAAGGGGTATTTATCCATCTCTTCTTTCGGAGTCGGAACCGGAGTTGAAGGGTCTTTCAGCAGATGCTTCCATTTGGAAGAAAAATCCACAAGTGTCGTGATGTTGGGTTCCCAAGGCTCCACATCGGTGGGATAAGTGTCATTCATCACGTCAGTCTCATAGAAATATTCATCGGCCAGTCCGCCAAAGCTATGGCCGAACTCGTGGACCACCACCGGCGCGAAATTCTCGTTGCCGGTGGTGGTCAGCGTATAACTGTTGTATATGCCTCCTCCACCATATACAGGAGAATTAGCCAAAATAATTATATGTTCATATGGAACTCCGCCAAGAGCGTCATGCACATCAAATACCTGAGGAGTCGTAAGATAACGGTCGGAATAGAAGGTGCTGTAATGCGAGCCGAATGCAGTGTCCTTCCATATGTCATCCTTCGGCACTGACACTCCTGAATCTGCTGACGGAGACGCAACGGCAATGAAATTGAAATCTGACTTCCGGTTGCAGAAAGGTTCGTGCCGAAGTATGGCTTTCACGGCTTCTTCGGCATGGGCGTAAAAAAGGGGCATCTCCTCCTCCGTATAACCCTCAGCAAGAAAAGCAACATCAATTGCCTCCTTAGGGTCGCCACCTTTGTGGATATATCGGTAAGGGAGTTCGCGGGGGAGTGTTTTCCCAACGAGGATATCATTCGGAGAGTAGCGATGTGATACGGATGCGATAGGTGAATGACGGGAGTCGAGCAATTCCGCAGTCACTATGGCATCAGCTTTAGGCAGCGGTACGAGGAAGGTATTCTGAAAAGCCCTCGCATCTTTCTCCGCCGCCTCCTCAGTCAATCTCCACTCTGTGAATAGAGAGGAGAAGGAATGGGAATATATTGTGTCGCCCGAAGCCTCGTCAGTCACGGTTATTTGCCCATATCCAATATATGGAGGGTGCTTGAGATTATGACGACGGCCGGCCCAGCCGGAAGTCTTGCTCATATCATGGAGCATAAGGGAAGTGGTGCCGGCGTTGCCTCCCACTATATAATCCAGGCGGAGTGTGGAGTCATTAAACCATTTCTCAAAATCAGGGGCCGACGTCCGCGCATCTTGTGCTGACGACACTGAAGGGAACGAGAGAAAAGCTAAGAGGGAAAGAGAGATTATTCCACTGAAAAAGGGAGCACGATCCATAGCTCCAAATATATTCATAAGCCGTATCTATTATAAGCAAAAGAAAAACCCGTCTTCTCCTTCGGGGAAAAAACGGGCATTTCCAATATTGTCAGAAAAAAAGAATTATTTCAGTTTAAGCACCTGTCCCACCTTGATGACATCGGCTGCCTCCATACCGTTGATCTTGCGGAGTGTAGTGGCGGAGAGACCGTAGGAACGTGCGATGGAAGAGAGAGTGTCACCCTTCTTCACGGTATAAGTGGAGACCTCTGAAGAAGCGCCCTTATAGGGATTCTCAGACTCAGCCTTGGCAATGTTGTTGCCCTTGGAGGGAGCATAGTTACGCGGCTGGGTGTATGTCTTCTTAGAGAAGGTGTAGGTGTCAGTGTGGGTGGTGTGGTTGGCGAAGTCGAAGATAGCCGCCGGGTTGATTGCATAACCCATGAAACGGGTCTCAAAATGAAGGTGCGGACCTGTGGAACGACCTGTGTTGCCACCGAGAGCGATCGGCTGACCCGCCTTCACAACCTGATCCGGCTTAACGAGAGCGCGGGTAAGGTGGCCGTAGACTGTCTCAAGTCCGTTGGGATGGCGGATGATGACATAGTTACCATATCCCTTAGCCTCATAGTTGGTGAGACGCACCTTACCGTCGAATGCTGCACGGATGGTGTCATTCATCTTGATGCCAATGTCAATACCCTTGTGCATACGTCCGAATTTGGCACGGTAGCCATAGTTGGAGGTGATGCGTCCCTTATGGGGTATGCAGTAGCCAGTAACATCGATAACGTATGAGTTCGGCACTTCCGACTCCTTGAAGGGATTAACCCGCTTGGAATTCCAGCCTTCAGTATAGATGTCGAGCTCCGGCTCCAGATCCTCGATAAGATCGATGAAGGTATTCTTCTCGACAAGTTTGATACGATCCTTCGAGCGGCTCTGGTTAGCCAGCAACTGGCGGTGTGCGTCGGAATGTGTTGACGATTGTTTCTGGGCGTAAGCTCCGCTGACGGCACAGACTGCTACAAGGGCTGCACCCAGTATTCTTTTCAAATTAAAATTCATCACTATTATTTTTTGACGGCGAGAGAGAGGAATGTTAATGAGTGGGAAATGAGTGTCACGAAATTGCGAGGCAATTTTCAGCCGTTCATTTCCCCATCGCCGTAATAGAAATCCATGTCGGCATATTTGTAGTCAAAAATCTCCTCAGGACGGAAGAAACGGGCCACTTCAATCTTGCCGTTCTCCACTGAGTCACTCGCATGCACGATATTCGCTTGATTGCTCATGCAGAAATCGCCACGGAGAGTTCCGGGAGCGGCTTCGCGACCGTTGGTCACTCCGGCCATCACGCGGAACACTTTCACTGCATCCCGTCCTGACAACGCCATAACGATTACGGGACATGCCGTCATCGATGCAACGATGGAGGGGAAGAAGGGCTTGTCAACGAGATGAGCATAATGCTCGCGAAGTATCTTCTCGTCGAGTTGCATCATCTTCAGGCCTGAAATCATGAGACCTTTCTGCTGGATTCGTCCTATAATTTCCCCAACGAGACAACGCTCGATGGCCGAGGGCTTAAGGATGGCAAGTGTCTGCTCCATTCTTTTTAAGATTTTTTAAGAATTCGTTTTTAACTACGCTCAAAGTTAATATAATTTCCTTGAAAGCGACAAACATACCGTCACCTTTTTTCAGGAAATTATTTGTTAAAAATTGTTAATCAATTTGTATGTGATTATCAATCAACAATTTAAAAGACTCCATGAAGTCACTCACCCTATTTCAAGAGAATTGCACACGTAGAATTGATGTGTGCAAAACCGGAATTTTTCAATTCTTAAAATTTGTTAAAGAAATCAATAAGACTCTTGTCCTCAGATTCTTAAGAAAGCAGGGTGAAGGCTTCTTATGAGAAGTCTCTTCCTTATTATAACGGGTTCGGGACAACGTTTAGTATAGTCGATTCCATTGAATGGAATATATGTTACATTACAGATGGTATAGGGGATTCCTTTGTAGGAGCCTCATGCGTTTGCATGGCATATGCGCTCCTAATTGCATGGCATATGCGCTCCAAATCGAGATAACCTCTCTTTATTGACTGAACTAAATCAGCCTGTTCTTTGTAACCCTTCTATAGACCTTTTTCAAGGTAGTCATTTCAAATCATATTCTTTAGATTCTTCCACCTTAATAAAAAGACTTTATGAACTTACTCATGATACCTTCCCGAATGGCAGAGACTGCGGCTGAGCACCATCTGCCGTCGGTAGAACTTTCGCCACAGGCTGCACAAAGCACATATTTCATAGCGCGCTTGCTGATGGATGTCTCTAAATTCCTATCAAAGATAGTGGGATTTGAGCACAATTCAACGGTAATCACAACCATATATGCCACCCTTGTGTTCCTGCTCTCGCTTCTCATCGGCTGGATTCTGCAGGCCATCATCGTAGCCATCACGCGCAAAGTGAGCAAGCATCTCAATTCCGACATTTATTCCATCCTTCTGAAGAAGCACTTCTTCTCAAAGGCATGCCGAATCATCCCGGCTCTCGTATTCCTTATCCTCATTGAACTTACACTCACACATAAAGTCACATTGTCTACCTGGCTGACGCGCCTGACATGTGTCTATATCGTCTTCATAGTCTGCAATGCTTTGACAGTACTTGCAAGTGCCATCTGGGAACATATAGACGTAACGGCAAATAAGAAGCGTCTCCCGCTGAAGGGACTCGTACAGCTTGTGCAAGGTGGTGTGTGGATAATCGGCATCATAGTAATTGTGGCCATCATAGTCAACCGTTCGCCGGCCACGCTTCTTGCCGGTCTCGGTGCTTTTGCGGCTGTGCTTATGCTTGTATTCAAGGACAGTATCCTTGGCGTCGTAGCCGGGGTCCAGTTGAGTGAGAATGACTCACTTCATGTGGGCGACTGGATCAAGGTAGCAGGCACTGATGCCAACGGCACAGTGCAGGAGGTGACCCTTACATCCGTAAAGGTGAGGAACTGGGACAAGACGGTGACGAGCGTTCCGCCTTATAGCCTCGTTACCGGAACATTCACCAACTATCGCTCCATGAGCATGAGCAACACTCGCCGCATCCAGCGTTCCATCATGATTGATGCGGATGCCATCGTGAAGACTGATGACAAGATGCTGGCTGAATTTGCCAAACTCCCCCTGATGGAGGATTGGATCAAGACAAAGATTGCGCAGCGTGACGCGGGAAAGACTCAGGATGCATCCAATCCCGCAGGAATCGTCGACGGCAGCATCGAGACCAACCTTGGAGTGTTCCGCGCCTATGCGAAAATGTATCTTGACAAGCATCCTATGCTCGCCAAACCCGGAGATATCAATTATTGCTTCGTGAGCACACTGCCCCAGACTTCCACGGGTATCCCCTTCCAGGTTTATTGCTTTACCGACACCTCCAACTGGCTTGAGTACGAAGCCATACAGGACAGCATCTTCGAGCACCTGATGGGTATGCTTGCCTCCTTCGGCTTATATACGTTTGAATATCCAACAGGACGCGACACCATCATCGAGGGTTGGCTCTCACCGGGCCGCAAACCTTCCGACGTGGTAGGCATCCCGCAACCTTTTGAGATTACTCAGGACTCTCCAAAGGCCATACCCCAGCAAACGGCTCAGCAGACCACTCCGCCACAGCAGCCAGGAGCAACCAAGGCATAAGAGCGAGCTTTTAGGCGCGAAGCCAAAAAAAGTCAAGATGTCATTTTGTCATACGGACAATTTGACATCTTGACTTTTTTCTGATATTTCTTCATTTTGTCATATTGACATCTTGTCATTTTGACATATTGTCATTTTGACATATTGTCATATTGACATTTTGACATATTGACTAAACGAAATCCCCCCTGCTGATATCTATTTCTTTGATTGAAATATATTGCCTCCCTTCGTATTCACCTTACTGGGATTGCCATAATAAATTATCTGTCCGCTACCTTCTGTATAGGCATCCAGTGTATAGATGGCATTACACATCAGAGTGCCGCTCCCCCTGACAAAGGCTGACACCTTATCTGCTCTCAACTTTGAAAGTTCGAGTATGCCCGACCCATTTACATGATAGTTTCCAGAGTTCACTTCTCCATCCATAGTCATTATCCCGGAGCCATGATGCACAAGGTTTGCCTCTATTGCACTCAGAGATGTGACGGTCAGCGAACCGCTTCCATTGCAGGCTACTGAAAAACTGTTGGCCTTGATTTTATCGAATGCAAGGATACCTGACCCATTCATCGCGATGGAAAGAGAGGACGTCACGACATTCTCTATTGTTATTGTGCTACTTCCGTTTGAAACGAAATTAAAGACGTTATTATCAATCTCCTCAATATGAACATCTCCTCCGGAATTGATCACAAAATTCATAGTTCCATCATTAGAGAATTTTCCGACGTAAGTCTCGGGAACCTCACTTCCGATCACAATATTCTCAATTTTAGGAGCTCGGATGACAACCGTGATATAGTCCGAAGGTTTGACCGACTCTTTGTAGGGTGTAATGAACATCCTATTGTTGAGAGAGGATTGGGAGGGGGTGAGCCGAAGCACACCATCATAATTGTTGACATCGATGAATTTGAGAGGTTCTTTAAGCCGTGTCTCGAGATGAACAGACGGACGGCCGGAACTTTGCTGAAGGATGACGCAACCTACACCCTCCACCAAAACAGAATTAAAGTTGCTTGTCGTGACATCAAAGGCTTTAGGGGAGTCATAGAAACCCCAATAGGCTTTATATGCAGGCAGAGCTTTCTCAAGCAATTCTTCTCGGGTGGAGTCTGCCGAATGCGTACCACCTACGGACGGAATCACAGCGAGGATTACACATAAGGAAACTGCCGAAAGCAACATCAAGCTTCGGGAGAGTGCGGAACGGAAGCGGAAATTTTGTTTCATAGGAACGTGGGTTAGGGGGTCAAACTCAGAGTCTTCTTACTTGTCAGACAATCTTTCTTTTCTATATTACGGAAAAAAGAGAGAAATGTGACACCCGGATGAAAATAAAAGTGCGGAAGATCAATTTCTTCCGCACTTTCTATTGTCGTCATAGGGATTGCCAGTCTTGACGGGAGTCAAGCGGCATCACCAAGGGGTTAGCATTACTGGAGCGGTTCGAGCTGCACAGTGAAGTGGCGCATGAGCTCAGTCTCCCAAACGATCTTCACGCCGCGAGTGATCTCATGACGACGGTCATATACGTTCTTGAGGGCGGCTGCGATTACGTCCATGTGGTTGTCAGTGTAAGTGCGACGGCAGATGCAGAGACGCAGGAAGTCGTTGCCACCGAAGCGGTTTTCGCGGGTTACGGGATCACGGTCGGCGAGGATGTAGCCGATCTCGCAGCCACGTACGCCTGCTTCCTTATAGAGCTCGATTGTGAGAGTCTGTGCGGGGAACTCCTCCTTGGGAATCTGATCGAGCACCTTGTCAGCATCGATGAAGAGTGCGTGGCCGCCTACGGGACGCTGGTAAGGGATACCGTATTCGTCGAGTTTCTTTGCAAGATACTCAACCTGACGAATGCGGGTCTCAAGCATATCGAACTCAGTGTTCTCGTCGAGACCTACAGCCAGGGCAGCCATATCGCGGCCGTTCATACCGCCATAAGTGAGGAAGCCTTCAAAGGGGATGACGTATTTCTTGGCACCTTCATAGATGTCCTCCCAGCGGGTAGCGATGAAACCACCCATGTTAACGAGACCGTCCTTCTTGGAAGACATTGTCATGGCATCGGCCAGAGAGAACATCTCGCGGCAGATCTCCTTGATGGTGGCATCCTTGAACTCGGGCTCGCGGGTCTTGATGAAGTAAGCGTTCTCAGCGAAACGTGCGGAGTCGAAGATCACGCGCTTGCCATACTTGTCGGCGATGCGGCGTACGCCACGGAGATTCTCCATGGAAACGGGCTGTCCGCCGGCAGTGTTGTTGGTGATGGTGATGATGATGAAAGGCACCTTGTCGGCATTCTCAGCGAGACATTTCTCAAGCTTGTCAAGGTCAACGTTGCCCTTGAAGGGAACCTCCAACTGAGTATCCTTTGCCTCGTCGACAGTGCAGTCAACAGCAAATGCCTTGCGGGATTCGATGTGGCCCTTGGTGGTGTCGAAGTGAGAGTTGCCCGGAACGATGTCACCTTCCTTCACGAGGTGAGAGAAGAGAACGTTCTCTGCTGCACGACCCTGGTGAGTCGGAATAACATATTCAAAACCTGTGATGCGGGTGATGGTGTCCTTCAGCTCATAGAAGCTGCGTGCGCCGGCGTAGCTCTCGTCGCCGGTCATCATGGCAGCCCACTGACGGTCGCTCATCGCGCCTGTGCCTGAGTCGGTGAGGCAGTCGATGTAGACCTGCTCTGCCTTAAGCATGAATACATTGTAGTGAGCCTCCTTCAGCCATTTCTCACGTTCTTCACGAGTGCTCTTGCGGATGGGCTCAACCATCTTGATCTTCCACGATTCTGCAAATGGAATTTCCATGGTGTCTTCTCTTTATTTTGTGTTTTTGATGTTAAAGGTTGTTTGATGTCTCAAAATTACTCAAAAATCATGATATACAAAAATTATTACAAAAATATTTGAAATAAATTCCTAATTCTACCAATAAATAAGACTAATAGAACAAATATAGTCCCGAGACTTTATTTGTCTCGGGACTAAGATTGATTTCGATGTGACCAGGCTAAGTGAAGAATCCCTCGTGTCAAGGGAGAGATTCACTTACTCCAGAGGAAGGTAAATACCGTACCCTATTTGAGGTCAATCACTGAATAGGAGTGACGGTATATCCAAGGTTCCGAAGACCTTCGACGATCCCTTGGTCGCCGGCAAGATGAAGAGCTCCAACGGCTATGAAGACCGGGCCCTCCGACAGTATGCCCGGGAGTTTTTCAAGCCAGTCGGCATTTCGTTTAAGAAGCAACATTTCAAAGAAGCGGGGGTCTTCATTCTCAGCTATCGTTTCCTTCAATAGTCCCTCAATATCGTGTCTGAAGTAACTCTCGTTCAGCCTAATGGCTGCCTGTCGTGATTTCTCGGGGTTGTCGAGCACTTCGGCAAGGGTCTGAGCCTGTTCAGCTATGGGAAGGGCATTGAAGACATATTCCCCCTGTTGCTCTACTGTCTCAAGAGCCTTTACCTGTTTGCCGGATTGAAGGGCAACGGTCTGGAAATAGGCATCAAGTTGCTCTCCGGGCACGTAATCCGGAATATCGTCGATAACCATTGCCATGGCGACCGTCATATTGGCCACGAGCGGTTTCATCTGATCAAACATCTTCAGGTCGAGTCCTCCTGCCCATTTGCGGAACTCTCCATTCAGGCGTTCGTATTCCTCCGGAGCATATAGTTTCGAGAGTGTGCTGTCAGCGGGAGCCATCATATAGGGCATCAGGACAGCTGGATTTGCCTGCGACTTTGCCATGTCTATCTCCCCAACTACAGCTATACATTCAGAGAGGGTCTCACCTACCTGCGGCATACTGTCGAGCATGGCAATTGGAGCAAGATGATGGGTGCCGAAAAGATAGGAGGGCGTGGTGAGGTCCTTTCCTTCCACCTTAAAGAAAATCTGAGCCGACGCAAGAAACGGGAGCACAGCAAAAAGAAGAGAGAAGGCTATGCGACACTTGCTGGAATTTACTGTCATAAGTTTATTTTTTGGTGTTGTGTAAAAAAGATGATGTAAATGATTAGACGCACTGAGGCTTCGCGAAATTAACAATTACATCTGAATTTAGAGGTTATTTTGTGACTAAAATTGGAAGGGATTTACCCAAACTTACTTCCCGAATCACTTAATATGTAGTTTTTCAGCCAGTTTTCTGAGGGAAAACAATAAGATTACCACAAAAAACAGCGATAGAGGCCAGAATGCTTTCAGCCGGAATCTCTCCCATGCCGAAAAGTCCCGCTCCACATATTGGTATTCGGGATAAGCCACCGGCAATTCCTTTATGCTGACTTTGCTTCCACTTCTTTCGGTGGTCTTATCAGTCACAAGTACCTCAGTGGTTAGCTTCGTTTCCTTATTCTTCAGACTGTGTCCGAGGGTGCCGTCAAGGTTCAGCCATGCGTCCGACTCAGCAAGGGTGGTCTCAAGGTGACTTGTGGAGTCATTCACCACCTGCATGGCTGTTTCCATCGGGACCGGCACCTCCACCCTTACGGTGTCTATCCTGACCCGCTCCACGTAAGTTGTCACTACGCTGTCCGTATTTGTGACAATTACTGGAGAGGAGGGTATGTTACGTGAGGTATGGCATGAGGACATCAATGTCACCAAGCTAATGATTGAAATAATAATCAACCTTCTTCCCATGGCTCAGAGGTTTTTGTATTCTTCCCGGGCGTTGAAGCCGGGACATGGTTTGTTGGCAAATTCATTGTGACCGTGGACTGTCGCCGACGGATAACGGGTCTTGAGTTCCTTGATCAGCTTGATGATGGCTGCCTTCTGTTCCGGAGTGCGGGTGTCCTTCCCTATCTTATCCCACCCCTTGACACTGCGGGGAGGACAGCCGCCAACGTAGCACACGCCGATGGAGCGGGTGTTGTGGCCGGTGCAATGCGCGCCTGATATGTTTTCACTTCGTCCCGGTCTCAGTTCCCCTTTCGGACCGATTACATAGTGATAACCGATGTCGCTGAAGCCTCGGGCGAGATGGGAGGCCTTGATCTGAGCGTTTGAGAAGTCTTCTCCTTCGGGTGTGGCCGTGTAGTGGAGGATTATCTGATCAATATGGCGGGATGGTGTGTCGGAGACTCCGAGAGCCAACCATGTGCGGAGACCTACGATGCCGTCAACGACAAGGCCTTTCTCTTTCTGAAATTCGCGTACGGCCTCATCGGTGAGCTTGCCGAAGATACCGTCAGCCTGGAGATGGAGCTTGCTTTGGAGAGTCTTCACCTGTTCTCCCCTGCTCCCAGTTTTAAGTGTATTCATAATTCCGTTTTTTAGGATTGGTGGTTTAATCTGTGATAGAAATCGAGTTTAATGTCGTCATAGACCATCTTGACGTTGATGTACGCCCGCTTGTTGTCGGCACCATGTTCATTGTAAATCTCGCCCTCAATGACCTGGGCCACCTGCTCCACCCATTCGGGGTTGCAGTAGAGCGCGAGACTCTTACCGTGGAAAGAGAATGTGTCAAACCGACTTTTACGATCCTCATGGATATTATGAAGGAGCGTACGGATCTTACGTCTCGTCCCCTCTCTGTCGTCGATATGATTCTGCTCCCTGATGTCTTTGATGAGACGACACACCTGCTCGATGGAGAGGTCAAAGGCGAATCCCGACAGGTTGCGGATGCGGAGTTGCGTTTCCACCTTTAGACCTTCGGAGATTATGCGGAGCATCCCATTCTGCTCGCGTGTCTCTTCAAGGAGATTCTCGAGAGCATCCTTGTTGTCGGAAAGAATCTGGTTGATGATGGCGCGAAACCACTTGAAGATAGCAAACAGCACGGAGGCAGAAAGAAGGATGTAGATGGCGGTCATCATGGCCATGGCGCCATACTCCGTTATGCCACGAGCCAATTCATTTACATGCTGAACGTTAGTCATAGTCTTTGTTTTTTGCCCAAAAGTAGATGTTAATCCGTCGGGCAATTCCAAATCTTTCCCAAATACCCCGAGAGAAATCCCATAGGCTGATTGCTGACCATTTCCCCAATTATGCGAAATTTATTAATTTTGCATCCCATAAACATCAGCATAGACCCATTTTCAAATGAGCGACAATCCCTTGCTTAGCCGTCTTGATGGAATAGAATCAAGATTTGAGGAAGTATCCACCCTGATAAGCGACCCTGAGGTTATAGCCGACAGGCAGCGCTACGTGAAACTGACAAAAGAATATCGTGAGCTTCAGCGTCTGACGGAAGCCACACGTCGGTATCGTTCGGCACTCGACAGTGCGTCTGAAGCCAGGGAATTGCTTGCTACTGAGTCTGACGAGGAGATGCGCGAGTTGGCCAAGGAAGGTCTGGAGGAAGCCAACTCAGCTCTTCCGAAACTCGAGGAGGAGATCAAGCTGATGCTGATACCGGCCGATCCGGATGATGGAAAGAATGCCATAGTGGAGATTCGCGGAGGTACGGGTGGGGATGAAGCCGCCCTGTTTGCCGGCGACCTTTTCCGTATGTATCAGAAATTTGCAGAGAAGAAGGGTTGGCAGCTGGCGGTCTCTTCCGTCTCGGAAGGAGCTGCCGGAGGCTACAAGGAGATAATCTTCACACTGACGGGAGAGGGAGTATATGGCGTGATGAAGTATGAGAGCGGTGTCCACCGTGTGCAACGCGTGCCTGCTACAGAGACACAGGGGCGAGTGCATACCTCAGCCGCGACTGTGGCTGTGCTCCCTGAGGCTGAAGAATTTGAAGTGGAGATTCATGAAGGAGAAATCCGTTGGGATACATTCCGCTCAGGAGGAGCAGGAGGCCAGAATGTTAATAAAGTGGAGTCAGGAGTCAGGCTTCGCTACAACTGGAAAAATCCCAACACCGGAGTGACGGAAGAGATTTTGATAGAATGCACCGAGACGCGCGACCAACCCAAGAATAAGGAACGTGCCCTTTCTCGCCTGCGCAGCTTCATATATAATAAGGAGCATCAGAAATACCTCGATGACATTGCGTCGAAACGCAGGACTATGGTGAGCACCGGCGACCGTTCGGCAAAGATCCGCACCTACAATTTCCCACAGGGCCGCATCACAGACCATCGCATAAACTATACGGCCTATAATCTCGATGCCTTTATCGGAGGCGACATCCAGGAGTGTATCGACCGCCTGACAGTAGCCGAAAACGCAGAACGTCTCAAAGCCTCTGAACTATGACGCCTCCCGCTTCCCAACGTTAACAATTTTTGGGAAATACACTCGGCTCCCGGGATGAACCTTCCTTAGGTGACATTGTTTTAAGGATAAACAAAGCTCCGCATTCAATACTACGGAGATGCAGGCTTCAAACTCCTGCCCGAGAAAAACACACTATTATTTAAAACCTTAATAAGAAAGGAGCAAATTATGAAAGCTTTATCAATCATCAGCTATGTGATCGGATCAATACTTCTCATCATCTCTTGCTTTACCACAGGAATTGCAGCTACATGGTGGCTGGGAGGTATAGCGGTAGCAATGCTTATCGTCGGTTGCGTTTTCCAGTTCCAGACCACAAAGGATAATGTAATGTTCCCGCGTCATGACACTCATGCCCATTAATCGAAATCATAGATCATTCAATATATATTTACGGCAATTCTGAGAGTAATCAAACTGAATTTTTCACATAAAAGAAAGGTTGGCCTGCGACAGAGTCGCGGGCTTTCCTATATCTATAAGTGTCAGATTGGCAGCCTCATGTCCTTCTACAGTCTTGCGCCTTTTATCAGACAGAAAATAATCCATCACCCCGAATTTTTCGCTGAAACCCGCTTCAATCATATCCATCACCAATGACGGACGGGCCACATATATACCACTGAAGGCAAGCTGCCGCATACCGGCTTCCGGACGGAAGCCCTCGGGGCGGTATACGTCTGAAGAGAGGTCATGCCAGCCCATAAGCGTCATTTCTTCATCGAAAATCAGACGCCGCGAGGAGTCACGGTTGCTCACGAGCAGTGTAGCTCCGGCCCCGGAGGCCTCGTTGCATTCCATCAGGTGGCAGAGCCGTGCATTGCCGAGGATATCAACATTATGCACAAGGAAGGGTGTATCATTCCCGTCGTCAATCAACGGAAGTGCCTTGACCAGTGCCCCTCCCGTGTCGAGCAGGCAGTCTGACTCATCACTTACCTTTATGTCACATCCGAAATCAGAAGACGCAAGGAAGTCAATAATCTGTGAGGCAAAATGATGCACGTTGACCACAATTTCATCGAACCCCTCCGTACGTAGCTTTAGAATCACTCTTTCAAGCATAGGCACTCCCCCCACCGGCACAAGTGCCTTTGGATGATGAAGCGTCCAGGGACGCAGACGTGTGCCGAGCCCCGCGGCAAGTATCAATGCTTTCATTCCTCTTGATTCAACCTCTTTTCTGTTTATATATTCTCAAATTATCCATGCCTCCTCCTTATTATTACATTTTACACCGGGACCCTCATACATTGTTGTGTATGAGAGTTATTCCCCGTTCGCGATGTAACTCCAGAACCTCTACCCCGGGAAATTTTTCAGCAATGAGTTCAGATAGCCGATGGGCACAATACACCGACCGATGCTGTCCGCCAGTGCATCCGAATCCAACCTGCAAGGAAGTGAAACCGCGCTTCAGGTAGCGATCGACAGCAGGAATGACAAGCGCACTGGCTGCCTCCAGAAAGGCTCCCACCTCTCCACGGCTCTCCAGAAATTCCACCACCGGCAGGTCAAGACCGGTAAGGGATTTATACTCTTCGTAGCGTCCGGGGTTATGGAGTGCGCGGCAATCAAACATAAAACCTCCGCCATTGCCGGAGTAATCCTCCGGATAGCCTTTCTTATAGGAAAAACTGAATACGCTGACACGTAGTCTGTCTGACGACCGGGAAACGAACCGGCTGTCGATCACAAGCGCTTCGGCCACTTTCCTCATCTCCGGATATTGTTTCAAAGCTCCCTCCTCCACCAGCTCCCGGAGGTTCTCGAGAGCACCCGGTATGCTTTCTATGAAATGTGCCCGTTTCTGCACAAGCCCTCGGAATCCATATGCTCCAAGCACCTGTAGGCAACGGAAAAGTCTCAAGACCGGAAGATCTGAGAGGAATTCCTCCTTTTTTAATCCGCGGATATGGCAGAAAGAATCGGCATAAAGTTCGAGAAGAGCCGAACGCTCCTTTGCCGAAAATCCAGCCTTTGCCTGATATACGAAAGAGACAGCATCATAGAGAGCCGGTCCGAGCCTGCCCCCTTGGAAATCAATCCAGAAAGGTTCCGAATCTTTCACCATGACATTCCGGCTCTGGCAATCGCGCATCATGAAACCCAACCGACAGTCAGGAATAGAGAGCAACGCCTGCTTCAACCGATCAAAGTCATCTTCAAGGGCCTCTTCTGAGAAATGCACCCCGGAGGGTTTTAGATACTCATATTTGAAATAGTTGAGGTCCCACCCTATCAATCTTGCCGACATGGGAGGGAATCCCACGATACCACTCCACTCAGACTGAGCCACCGTCTGCATCCTTGCCAACGACCGCATGCACTTCTCCGCAATCGGCATACCGGCATCCTTCTTCAAAAGTGAAAGTAAATCCTCTGACCCGAGATCCTGCTGCAGATAGGCAGAGAAGTCGGCATCCACTCCATATATTTCCGGAACCTCAACTCCATTTGCATGAAACATTTCCGCGAGCGCCACGAATGCCCTTGCCTCAGATACATCCTCCGTCTCCACCCCTATGGCACTTTTGTCATGAGTCTTCAAACGCCAATAGCGACGGTCAGATCCGGCGCCGAGCAATCTCACGGCACTCTGAGGCAAGCTTCCTGCCCATGCACTGAAGAGCTTTACAAGTCTTTCGGGGGCTCCAGGGAAGCTCGGGGAAAAGGAGATATTGGAAGGATTCATAACATTTCTCAAAACAAATGTGTTATATAAAAGGAGATGGAGGGAGGAAACACTGATGCAAAATTAGTGAAAAACCATCTATCAGCCCAGAAAAAGAAAAAATAACCCAAATAAAAGATCCAAATAATGGCAAATATTGAAAATTACGATTTCGGAGGCAAGCGCGCCATAGTGAGAGTTGACTTCAACGTACCCCTCGATGAGAACGGCAACATCACCGATGACACCCGTATCCGCGGTGCGCTCCCCACTCTGAAGAAAATCCTCGCCGACGGCGGCAGCCTCATCCTCATGTCGCATATGGGCAAACCCAAAGGAAAGGTAAATGAGAAACTCAGTCTCGCCCAGATCCGTGAGGCTGTGGCAAAGGCTCTCGGCACAGATGTGAAATTCGTGCCCGACTGCATGAAGGCCGCTGAGGCTGCCAAGGAGCTCAAGCCCGGTGAGGTGCTTCTTCTCGAAAACCTCCGCT
>CAZPQD010000050.1:0-1059 GCA_964588625.1 uncultured Sangeribacter sp.
CCGAAGAGTGATTTTACGAACTCGTCGGGACGGAACACCTGCAGATCCTCCAATCCTTCGCCTACACCGATGTATTTTACGGGGATCTTAAACTGGTCGCTGATGCCGATCACGACTCCACCCTTAGCTGATCCGTCGAGCTTGGTGACGGCAAGTGAAGTCACCTGTGTGGCTGCCGAGAACTGCTTAGCCTGCTCAAAAGCATTCTGACCGGTGGAACCATCGATCACAAGAAGTACTTCCTGCGGTGCATCAGGCACAACACGCTGCATCACCCTCTTTATCTTGGTCAACTCATTCATCAGACCGGCTTTATTGTGAAGACGGCCTGCAGTGTCGATAAGCACAACATCCGCACCCTGCGCCTTGGCAGAAGCAACTGTGTCGTAAGCCACAGCTGCCGGATCACTGTTCTGCTTCTGCTTGATGATTGGCACTCCCACACGCTCCGCCCATGCCTCAAGCTGGGGGATGGCGGCAGCTCGGAAGGTGTCGGCAGCTCCTATCACGACCTTATGACCGGCTTTCTTGAAATTGTAAGCCAATTTTCCGATCGTTGTGGTCTTGCCTGCTCCATTTACACCGACCACCATGATTACATAAGGGTCCGATCCGTTGCGCTTCAACTGGAATTCCTCAAGTTCCTCTCCTTCCTCAGTGGGTACGATTAGATCAGAAATCTCCTCGCAGAGCAGTTTCCTGAGTTCATCGGTGCTCACATATTTGTCTCGCGAGACACGGTCCTGAAGACGGTCGATGATCTTAAGCGTAGTGTCAACACCCACGTCGGATGTGAGGAACACCTCCTCAAGATTGTCGAGCACTTCATCGTCTACCTTGCTCTTGCCAACAACGGCATGTGTGATCTTATCCCACATCCCTTCGCGTGTCTTCTCCAGTCCGGAGTCAAGTCTCTCTTTTTTCTCTTTTGAGAAAATCTTCTTGAAAAATCCCATATGAAACGGTTGTTACTTGCCTCTTCCGGATAACTTCGCCTCCGAAAGTACCTGCAAAATTACTACTTTACCCTTTATCTTACAAATGTTGTGCCACTTTCAA
>CAZPQD010000050.1:1159-21559 GCA_964588625.1 uncultured Sangeribacter sp.
TGGCGTTACCTCCAATTCCCGGGACTGCGTCCCGAGTTAACTGAAGTTTCGCCCCATCCGGGGCAGCCTCAGACTCCATTTCCCAAAAATGTTAAATCAGGAACGGAGCCTTATTTGCGGCTGTTGATTCGGGAGCGTTCCGACGCTTTCCCCTTGCCGCTGTCTAAATCAATTCTCTTTTTCTCGCCATCATTCACCTGAACCACAGTGTCGCCATTGTGGGTGATGATCAGCTTGGTGACGGAGTCGGTCACCATCTTGCTTATCTCATAGCCATTTCTTCCGGTGATCGTTATCACGCTGTCGGTCTCATCCATTAATTCTTTTAAATCGTCTATATCATCTATGTCTATGTCAACATTCACATCCTCAATTTTTTGGATATTGGGGATATTGCGCAGATTGTCTCTCCAATCGTCGGTACTTGACCTCACAGCAAGCAGTCCGGTGGTCACGCCTGCCAGAATGAATCCAACCACCCAGGTGGAGACAAGCGCTTTCTTCCACCCCGATGACATGGGATGATTCTTGAAGATACAAATCCAAATCAAGGAGAAGAGTGGGATGCCGATTGCAATGATAAAACCTATCGCGCAGAATAAGGCCAAGATGGGTTCTTCCACATTGTTTCCGAAAATGTTCAGCGGAACGTTTTCCCACAGGGCTGCTCCTAAGGAAGTGGAGAAGAGTATCAGAGCGAAGATACATGCGATGAGGGCTATCGCCAGGGCGAAAAGCACAGGGAAGCTGACAATCAGGATAGCCACAAGGATAATCTTTGCTATGGCGCCGCAGATCTGCACTAAGGAATCAAGGAATCGCTTGAAACCGGTGCGCGGTTGCTCCATATCATTCTTCATCTCCTGATTTTCACCCCGCTCGCCTCGGAAAACGTTTGTAACGCTGCGGCCTATATTGGCGATCGTCGGTGCTTCGCCATTCATCTCCATCCTCTGGTAAGGGGTCTTGGCTTCCGGAAGCACTATCCAGAGCACTACATAGATAAGGGCTGCCGTGCTTACCGAGAGGAGCGAAATGGCGATGGTGAAGAGTCTTACCCATGTCACGTCTACATGGAGATAAGCCGCAAAACCGGCGCATACACCTCCTATCATGGCATTCTGAGGGTCGCGGAAGAGTTTCCGGCGCGGAGCCTGATTCGGTCCTGAATAGGGGGGAGGCAACGGCGGACCGTCATTGCCCGCGACTTCCTCATCAATAATAATGGTCTCTTCCGAATCGCTGACTTCTCCGATCATCTCTTCCGGTCGGCCGATACGTGCTATCACGTTCTCAACGTCGGCGAGCGTCACTACCGTGCGCTCTTCACCGAGCATCTCAAGAAGGAGTTCGGCAGCGCGGGCCTCGATGTCGTGCAATATCTCCTCTCCGTCCTCCTCCTTGCTGAAGGCATGCTGAAGCGTGTCGAGGTAGTCGCTGAGCAATGCATAGGCGTCTTCATCAATGGTGAAGACTATTCCTGAAAGGTTTATGTTGAAAGTCTTTTTCATTGGGTCAAAAGGATATTTTTATTCAGTTGGCTGACTGATTGGTTGAGGATGGGGAAGATTGCGGAAGAAATCCACAAACCGTGTGATCTCATCCCAGGCTTCCGACATTGCCTCGAGATTTTCCCGGCCTTCCTCAGTGATGAAATAATACTTGCGTGGCGGACCTTTCGGCGATTCCTCCCACTCGTAATTAAGTTTGCCTTCCTTGCGCAGACGGTTGAGGAGAGTGTAGAGGGTTCCTTCCACGATTATCATGTCTACATCTCTCAGGCGTGAGATGATGTCGGAAGGATAGGCCCTCTCCTTGCTCAGCAGCAGCAGGATGCAATATTCGAGCATCCCTTTGCGCATCTGGGCCCTTATGTTGTTCTTTTTCTGTTCATCCATTTATATTCCGTTTGAAACGGGGTCAGCCACCAGGCCTTTAGACCTTAGCCTTCTCGCCTCAGCAAAATCCTTTACTAAGGCTTCAGGGTTCGTCTCATCTGCCTCCTCCCGAGTTGCCCCCTCCACCATTGGATTCGGACTCAAGTCGGGAATTGGTGCGCTTCACGTCGTCGCTCAGACTTCCGAAGCGCCAGCTGATCGAGATTCCGGCATACCATTGCGACATGCGGTAGTTCTGGAAGCTCGATGTGTTATCACCTGCACTGCTATAGGTGCTGACCCTGTGGGGATTTAAAAAGTTCTGTCCATATATTGTCAGTCGCAATGTCTCATTTTTCAAGAAACCCTTGCTGGCTGACATTCCGTAATAGTACCAACCCGAACCGCTCGACTCCAGGTCGAAATAACCGTTGCCTTGGCCGCCATATGCGGAGAGGGAGAGGCCGAAGGGAAGACGATAGTCTACGTTGGCGTTATAGAACCAATCCCAACCATGACGTTTCCTTCTGAGCAACTCGGTGTCGGCCTTATATTTGTCGTAGCTGAGGGAGCCGGAAAGGCTGATGTTCAGGTTGTTGACAACGCCGATCTGGATATCGCCGGAAAGGCCGAAGCTCTGGTAGTTGCCGATATTGGCATACGTATAGTTGACGAGACTGCCATCGGAAAAGGAGTACTGTGCGATCTGGTTGGCCGTCACTGAATAGCGCGCCCTGATAGATCCTCCAACCTTGCCTCCGTAGTTGCTGTAGGTGAGCGAAACGTTGTTGTTGTGCTCGCTGTCAAGATCGGGGTTGCCATAGGTCTGCTGTCCAATAGTCATGGTGTTGACGTAGGGATTGAGCTCATAGATCGACGGCCGTCTTATCCTCATCTGATATGCCAGGCGGAAGTTCTGTATTCCGGTGAGTCGGTAAGTTACCGACACATCCGGCACCCAGTCGTTGAGATGCGAGGTGAAATCCTCATATCCCGTAGAAAAATACTTCAGTCCGAGTTCAGTGTTCTCGTAGCGAAGTCCTACTCTTGTGCTCCATTTCCCATACGATCCTTTGTGGGAAACGTAGAGTGCTGCCACATTCCTGAACTGTGCCATATCCACCACCTCATCTTCCCTGATCTTCATATCTTCCTCCGAAGTGCCATACAGTGGGGAAGACTTCGCATCGGAACGCATACGCATATATTTCGCTCCGGCCTCGAGGGTGTTGTGGGAATCAAGACTGTTGGAATAGTCCAACTGGAGAGTATGGTTGTTCTGGTGGGTAGCGTTCTGATTCAACCGCCAGGGATACTGCTCAGCATAATTCACATAATCTTTAGTCTCCATCAGACTCTGATTATTGCTGTTGTAGAAACTGTATTGATACGAACCTACGATGTAATGGGCGTCGGTCTTGAAATTATGCTGGAAGGAAGCCCCGGAATTGATCCAGAGGTTCTTGTTGGCGTTGGTCCAGTGGCGCACCATCGAATATATCATTTCGTCGTCAGCATCAAATCCCGTAATATCCTGTAGAGTGGAGCTGGAATTTTTATTTTCTCCGGCATTGAAGTTGACGGTGAAGAGATTGAGCGTGTCAGGTTCCCAGGAGAGGTCGAAACCTCCTCCTATGTAGGAGAAGTCGCTCGATCCTTTCCCATCGAACCGCTGACGGCGGTCGCTCTCTGAAAGTTTGTTTTCAACTTCATAGATGGAAGTATAGGAACTTCCGTCGGGCCATATGGAATGGTTGCCGGAGATGTTGGCGCTTGCCGTGACGTTGCCGGTCTTTGCCCTCGCATAGGCGGAGGCTCCGGTGGAGTTCTTGTTGACCCATGCACTGAGGTTGCCGAGAACACCCGCAAGATTGGTTTTGGTCACAGTGACGATATTCAGGATTCCTCCCGTGCCTTCGGCGTCATATCTTGCACCGGGTTCGGTGATCACCTCGATCTTCTTCACTGTCGATGCGGGCATCGACTTGAGGATGGTCTTGGGGTCGCCGGAGAGCATGGGGTCTTCTCGACTGTTGAGGTAGATCTTGAAGTTGCTGCTCCCCCTCACTTTGATGTTCTCCTCGGCATCCACCGTCACCATCGGCACTTTTCTCAGCATCTCGAGTAGAGAGTTGCCCTCGGCCATAGGGTCTTCGCTCATGTTGTAGGTGAGCGTGGCTCCGTCGTTCTCCACGAGCGGTTTCTTAACGCTGACCACATACTCTTCGAGAGTGGATGATTGCGAATTGATCCCGATCGTGTCGAGATCTATTACTTCGGAGGATTCATCAATGACGAACTCCCGGCTTTCCGACTCTCCTCCCATGAACTCTGCCTTAAGCTTATACCTGCCAACCGTATCCAACGGAGCCTCAAACTGCCCGATGGAGTCGGTGAGTATCGTGATGGCGGGAAGTATGCTGTCCGAAGCAGCATATACCCTTACCACAGTGGCTGGACAGGGACTCCCGTCGATGGCATCGCGCACTATTCCTTTGACGATATATGTGGATGCAGAAGTGCAGAATCCTACGGCTATCACCACCGACGCGGCGCATAGGGCTTTCTTTCTTAAAGCAATGTGTTTCATGAGATGAAAGTGGAATGTTGTTTTGATACACTTACGGACTTGGACCGCTTATGTTACACTCTATCTTCATTTTTTTGCGTTTTTTTATTTCTTTGTAACTCTTGGTGGCAACTCAGATCTTTATTTTAATAATCTGAGATCCTATTGTTTATCAATTGTTTATAACTGAGCTGCCTTTGGCCTGCGATTGGTCGTCGTTGACGATCTTGGCGTCGACGCTTCTCACATCCTGCTTCAGGCTACCGAAGGTCCAGCTGATGTTGACACCCACGTTCCAGTTGCGCACTGTGTAGTGACTTCTTACGATTGATGAGCCAGTGATTGTCTCGCTGTCGTAGTGCATACGGCCCTGGAGGAAGTTGCTGGCGTTGACTCCGATTGTCAGGCTCTTGTCGCTCAGGAGCTTGCGGTTTACGCCCACTCCGTAGTAATACCAACCGCTTCTGGTGCCCTGAAGCTCGATGTTTCGGGCGCTCCAGCCTCCATAGGCGGAGAATGTCCAGTCGGATGTTGTCATGTAATTCCAATTGGCTGTGAGATTTCCACCCCATCCATGGTTGGAGTAATGGGGAGAGTCCGAACGGAGAGTCAGATATTCGAGTCGACCGTTGAAACCGAGAGTCATACGCGGAATGATGGTCCAGTTCATGAAACCATTGAGGGCAAAAGCTCTCTTGCGACCTATGTTGCCATAAGTGGAGACATACTGCACGCCGTCGGTGATATGATATGGGCTGATCATATCGTCAACCTGGGTGTATTCGGCTCCGATAGTTCCTCCTACACGTCCTCCGAAGTTGGAGTAGGTGAGGCTCACGTTGTTGCTGTGTTCGGAGTTGAGGTCAGGATTACCCTGCTGGGCTGTGAAATCGGAGATGACCATGCGGTAGGGGTTGACCTGCTCAATTGTAGGACGTGAGATTCGCATCTGATAGGCGAGACGAAGGTTCTCTACGGGACCAAACGAATATGTGATTGCCGCATTCGGCACAAGGTCGTTGAGATTGCGCGAGTAGTTATCCTGATTGCCGATATGGAAGGTATTTGCCATGTGGGTATATTCATAGCGCAGACCTCCCTTCACTCCAACATTGCCAAAGTTGCCAGTGTAGCTGGCGTAAAGGGCTGCCACGTCCTGTATCTGGCTCAGGTTGGTTCGGTTGGCATCATCTACGACGAGCGACTGGGAATCGCGGCCTGTCGCAAATGTGCCGAAAGCACTGTTGTGGCGGAAGATACCTTTGGCACCGACCTCGAATAGATGTTTCGAGGAGTTGAAGTCGTTGGTATAGTCGAGCTGCACGGTATGCTCGCGGTTAATGTTGGAGGAGCGGTTGTCACTGATAGGAGTAGGCGTTATTCCAACAGCATTGATATTCTCTGTGCGGATGTCGAAGTCGTGGGTACCGTAGCTGAAGAGGTAGGAGAGGGCTAAGAAATGGCGCGACGGACTGAAATTGTGCTGATAAGAAATGTCGGCAGTGGTGGAGAGATTGCCGATATGGGCATCATATAGATTGTCGTAACTCCATAGCTCCGCACCCGGAACGAAATTGCCGGCAGCGTCTGCTGTCATCGCACGCATGGTGGTGAATCCCTTCGTGTCCCTAAGTCCGGCTCCCATTCTGTTGATGGTGGCGCCAGCTGAAATGAGGTCTTGTTCGGTAGGTTCCCAAGACAGCTTCAGACTTCCGTTGAGATAATCGAAGGGAGTCTTCTGGTCCATCTTCTCACGCAGTGAAGAGGTGGGCTGACCGGTAGCCTCATCCAAATATATCTGCTCTGAGTCATTGGTGGAAGACTGAGGATTGTAGCGGCCATTGCCATAACCGAAATCAGCACCTACGGTGAAATTGCCGGTCTTCATTCGGGCATTCAGATTCAGGCCCGACATAGTGGAGTTGATATAGGCCGAGACTCCGCCGGAATACCCAGCCTGCTTCTGACTGCGGATGGTGATGAGATTGATGATACCGCCCGTGCCTTCCGCGTCATACTTCGCTCCCGGTTCAGTGATCACCTCTATCTTCACCACAGCATCCGCCGGCATCATCTTGAAAATCTGCGAGGCATTTGCACTCAATGTAGGATCCGACTGACCGTTGATGAGAATCTTGTAATTACTCTCACCCTTTAGCTTAATATTGTCATCGGCATCCACACTCACCATCGGCACCTTCCTCAGCATATCGAGAAGTGTCATACCCGAAGCTGTCGGGTCCTCCTCCACATTATAAGTAGTAGTGGCGCCATCAGTAGTGACCACCGGGCGAACGCCCTGCACCACGACCTCCTCCAGATCCTCATACGTAGCCCCAAGAATAGAATCATTCACCTCCTCGGGAGACTCCGTCTTCACCTGCGGCATCTCCGCCGCATTCTGCGGTGCCGCCATCAGCGAACTGGCAGCCAAAGCCGCCGAAGCCAGTCCTACAACAAAAATAGCCTTTTCCATCAATTCAATAACTTTTTTACAAATCAAGCCTCGCCAAAAAATCTAAATTGGAATAATTCCCCCGATAAGAAAGAATCCTTCTCAAATTGGAAATCTGTGCCGTGGTGGGTTCCGTGCGCGAGATTCATCTCGCGAAAATCCGACCCCGGTCCACCGAAGCCACTCAAAATTTTAAATAAACTCTCCGGATCCCAAAGGAAGCGCTGCCCGAGCTCATTAGCAGAAGTCCTCCTCAGAATCACGCTGCAAAATTAGAAATAATTTTAGTACTATGCAATACGTAGTACTAATAAATCAACAAGTATCATGCAAAAATTACCCCATCATCCTCAAAACCTTCGCCTATCCGAAGCCTTTTGCCCTCCTCCCCCATAATCCAGCTTCCGATTATTTACCTCAGAGTCCTGGTTCCGATAATTATTTCCCAGAGTCCTGATCTCGATAATTATTTCCAGAGTCCTGGTTCTGTGAGCGAGATTCATCTCGCGTACGCGTCTTAGTAGTCCGCCTCCTCCTTCTCTCCTCTCCCCCTATGCTGCCCCCGATCGCGATAAATCGCTCCCACGCAACCACTCCCGCCCCTTAAAATTCCCACCCCTAAAATTCAGTCCAAATACCCCTCTCACAAAAAAATTCAAAAAAAATTCGAGAGCTTCCGAACAAAGCGCCCCCCGAATTTGTAATATAGACAGAAGAAAGAAATAAATCGTTTCATGATGTTAGGTTAGTTCGAAAAAGTATTATGGAAAAAGAGAAAGCGGTCAGTTGTGAAACTGACCGCTTTCGTTGTATTCAAGCTTATTTACTTTCGTTATTTTCACGCTTATTTATTGGTTGCCTTCTCAGCATTCGAGGCTCCTCCTTTACTCGGAGCCTTTTCCTTATTATTTGGGCCTTTCTCCTTATTTGTAGCCTTATCCTTATTATTTGGAGAAAATTGATCTATTAGAGAAGTGGTAGCACCCTTACCAGCTTTGCCCTCTGGCTTCTTCTCGGCAGCGGAATTTGTATTCCCCTTCTTCGGCTTTTGGTCAGAACCATCCTCCATCGCTTCAGGATCTCCCTTTTTCAAATCATTATCATCTTTAGTGAATTTATTGGAATTTGAATCCTCCTCGTTTGGTGATGATTCTTCGGGAAATCCCATATAGAGATTCGGAGCAGCTTCTTGGTTGGGCGTGATATTTGCAGGAGCCTCAACCTTTGTCTCCTCTATCTTTTGAGTTTCCATCTTCTCGAGAAGAGCCTTTCCAAAGAGGAAATAGAGGATGGTCAGCACTATGCAGACCAAAAGGAAGATTAAATCTGAGATCAATATAATTCTTCCATTGGAATGCTTAGCAAAGGATACGCCTCTAAAAAATTTGCCTATTCTGGAGGATTTTCCATCGGTGGGACTTGGCGGTGGGGGATTTTGGCCTGAGGTTTTTTCTGGTGTAATAGGTCCTTGTGGCGAATTATTTCCGCCATTCGGCTGGGAGGGAATCACTCTGTCTGAATGCTCCTCAGTTATCCCTTCGTTTTCTTTATCGCCTTGGAGACCTCTCTCCTCGTCTTCGTCTATGGCGGTGATAACTTCGGTGGTTGCGTCCCTCTTGGTTATTTCCACCTTGTCGATGGGGATGAGCCAGCAGGTGAAGTTGTCGCGGGTCTTGCCATAGCATTCTTTCTTGATGGCTGCCAACTTGGCGGAGTCGTCGAGGTCGGTGTCGGCCAAGATCTGACAGAGACGCTCTTCTGAGAGTTGCTCCAAGATACCGTCGCAACAGAGGAAAAAATAATCTCCGCTGCAGATGCTTTCCCCCACAAACACATCGGCTCGGTATCTCTTGTCGAGATGCGGCTGCATGGCCCGCGTGATGATATTCTTATTGGGGAAATTCTCAGCTTCCTCCTGAGTCAGTTCACCGGCACGCAGCAGGTCGTTCACGAGGGAATGGTCTTCGGTCTTCAGCACAATACCTCCGCTGCGGGTCTTGGGATTGTAGAGCGAAGGACGGATCTGATAGACCCTACTGTCTCCGATATGGGCTACGAGGAAGGAATTGTCATTGAGGGCGAGGCAGGTCATGGTGGTGCCGGGTTTCTTCGCAGAACCGGTGTCGATGGCGTCGAGGGCATCATAAGCTACGGCCAACCCTTGCTGGAAGCGTTCTTCCGTCACACGTCGGTACTCCGACAGATAACCTCCCAAGGCTTCCGCGGCAGTGCGGCTCGCCACCTCCCCGTTGTCATGACCTCCCATGCCGTCGCAGAGGATGAAAAGACGAGTGGACGTGTCGGCGTCGGAAGGGTAGAGGTAATCTTCCTGATTATCCTTCATCCCGATCTCACTGAAGCTGAGTGGCTGACGTATTGTTATCATCTGTATTAATCTGAATCGTGTTCTTTAAATTAGAGGAGTTACGCCAGTCGGGTGGCGTCATCGTCGTTGGCCTCAAGGATGATGTCGGTGGTGCCGAGAGTGATGACATCTCCATATTTAATAATGAGGATATCACCTTTGCCCACATTCTTGCCGTTGAGCTTCACGGGATTGGTGGAGTTGATCTCCACAAGTCGATGCTCGTAGCCATGCGGACGCTTGATAACGTCTATCTGCACGTTGCGACGACTCATATATTCATCGTTGCTGATCTTTATATCGGCGTTGCCGCTCTTGGCCCTCCGACCGATGACATTGCTACCCTCCTTAAGCCACTGTACCTCGTTGGTGGTCTTCACCCGAATCTGCCCTACATCATAGCTGCTCTTGGGAGGCATGACAAGCTCGGTGGGTACATCATCGGCCCCGTGAGCGCCCCGCGAACTGTTGCCGCTAAGGTAGACGCTCACTTTGGCCTTGAAGTGACACACAGGGCATTCCACAATCTTATCCTGATAGCCCGACACCTCCATAAACGAGAGTTGCCTGCGGCATTCCGGACAAATTATCGAAATCTTTCCCATCGTAAGTCAGGGTTGAGGATTTGATTTTGCTTTAACAAGGCATACCATCGGCCTCGCTGAAATAATCGGGAGTATCATTATCGGCATAATATTGCTGAGAAGCTTCGTCAGCACCAAACTGCTGTTCATGAAGAGCAACCAGATCGTCCATTCCAACATTGGAGCCTTCAGGCATCGGATGAACCTCATTGGCCTCAATCTCGCCGTTATAGTTGTCATCATGAACGATAACGTCGATTCTGCCATCATCATCCACATCAACCATCAGAGCTACGTCTCCCTCACGCTCTACGAGAGCCACACCTATTGTCTCCCCATCTTCATTGGTCATTCTGTCAACACCGAGCACATGAACCTCGCCGTCGGCGGGACCTTCATCCACCACGTCGAGTCTGTCGCTCTGGGTCTGTGGTGTATGCATAGCTACGTCCTGCGAATGAGCTTCGGGGTAGGAGGGTGTCTCGTGATGAGCCACAGTCTGGGTGGCTGCGGCATGGGAATGCGAACTGCTGTGATGATGGGCAGCCGTGAAGTTATCGGGGGCTGTTTCTCTCACCAAGTTCTGGTAGTCGTTGCGCTCCTCAGGTGAGAGGGCATTCCATTCTTCCTTAGTGTAGGTGCTGTAAAGCTTGCCGTTGTACTCAAACATACCACCAGCACCGACCTGCGCACGGGCTGCCATATATGCCTCCTGGAAACTATCGGCATCGATATGCGCATATCGGATTCCATCCTCAGTGGCCAGAATTGCATCCTCCTCAGTGGGAGCCTCTACCTCAGCCTTGATCTCATCGGGGTTCTCGTTCTCACCATCTTCATTAACAGTGTCGAAAGGATGAGTGGTAGCGTACCCAACACCAACACCGCCTCCGATAGCAGCACCGGCCACAACACCGACCCCAGCGGCAGTACCACCACCTCCCTTACCCTTCACCGGTTTCTTGACCGGTTGACTGGGAGCTCCCACGCTCTGCGAACCATTTCCAGCGGCAGGAGCCGGAGCCCCTCCATTCATACCATTCCCGCCACCGACGGGCGGTACAATCTTAGTAGCGTCGTTATCCATAATCTTCTGTATTTGTTTGATTTTCCGCAAAGTTACATCACCCATTCCAACCCCGCAATACCCCCAACCCCATGATTGACAAACATCCCCCTTAACTTGATGAAATCTATCAAAAGATTTCCGAAAATGCTTTAATATTTAATAAAATTAAATTCAGAAAATACATCAATTTTATTAATGAAAAGCTGGGTCGTAGGCAAGAGTATCTTCCTCTTCATACAAAAGAGTATCACCATCTTCACAAAGATCGTAATCTGAATTAAAAAAGTTACCAGAATCTCTTGAACACCCATTTATACCTATTAAGGGAATTATAAGGAGCCACATTAGGAGAAATCCAAAGAAGATCCATGTATAAAGTAAGTTTTTATCTATTTTTGAGGATTTAATATTCTTAGTAATTTTCTCTTGTTTCTCAACTTTTACTGCAATTATCTTTGTTTCTTCTTCATTACGTTGAGTATCGTTATTGATAATTCCCTTTGAGTTACAAGTTTTGTTAAGATTTCTTAGCCGGAGTAAGAAACTAAGTACGTTGGGGCACCGCTTAGTGCGGTTTACTTCCATTGCGGAGGAGATGGCTTTAGAAATCGTCGGGGATAGGTAGGAGGGGAACTCGAGAACTTCGAGACCGGAAGAGAGTGCGGAGGAATCGGGAGGAATGGAACCGGTCAGGAGGTAATAGAGGGTTGCTCCGAGGCTATAGACATCGGTTTGCTCTGAAAAGGTGGAGAGTTTTTCGGGATATGCTAATTCTATGGCTGAGAAACCACGACTCAGACCACTGAGACCTGTTGTAGTGGCATCTCCCTCTTGCGTGTATTGCTTTGACAAACCGAAGTCAATCAGGAAGGGCTCGTTGTCGGAGAGTCTAACCATGACATTGGCAGGTTTGACGTCGAAGTGGGTCATGTGCATGGAGTGGATGTACTCGAGGGATTCGCCGACCTTGCGGATGTAGTAGAGGGCTTCTTGTTCGGATAGGGCACCCTGTTCCTTCACCATTTGCTGGAGTGATTCGCCGTCGATGTAATCCATCACATAGTAAGCGGTGTCGTTTTCCTCAAACACATCCTGAATCTTAACGATATTGGGATGCTCCAAGGTAGCGATGTTCCTCGCTTCCTTTAGGAAACGACGTTTCAGTTTGGCAATCAGTTCCTTATTGCTCGACGTACCGATCGTGACATGACTCGTAGCCTCGTCCCGATCGCAGTACTGTTTCGGAAAAAACTCCTTGATAGCCACCTTCTTCCCAAGCAATACATGCTCAGCAAGATACGTAATGCCGAATCCTCCCTGTCCTAAGACACGGATGATACGGTATTTTCCGGATTGGAGAAGAGTATCTGAAGCTAATTGCATAATGAAAGTTTCTTTTGTGTTTTACTTGGATAGGCTTTTAATACCCATAAGAGTAAGGGTCAACTGCAACTTCAACGGTTGCGGAGGAATCTGCAGCAACCACAACACATTCTTCTACTTCTACATGCTCAGCAAAATCAGGGCTAGTCGGTATAACAACTAGTGTATCTTCTACTTCTTCCACTACACATGAATCTGAATCTAATAGATATACTTCTTCCGAGTGACCGTTGCACTTGGAGAGGGAGGAGCCGGCGATGAAACAGATTACGGCAATGAATCCCCAGATGAGAACTTTGCCCCAGCCATTGGATGATTTTTGAGGTTCGAGTACAGGATCGATATCGATTTTTCCGTTATTTCCGTTTCCTCCGTTGCCGTTGTTTGAGCCTCCTCCGGTGTAGCCGTTGTTCCCTCCGGTAGTGTCAGGGATGGGGTTGGAGGGGACACCCGCTATTCTTGTGTTTTCATCGTCTACGAGGTGGGTGGCTTCGGTGTCTGAGGAGGGGGCGCCGTAGGGAGGCGGGGTAGGGGGAGTTGGGGCGGTGTTGGTGCTTCCTTCGAGTTGGGAGAGGAAGGTGCGGATGTTGGGGCAGCGGAGCTGGCGGTTGGTTTGCATCGCATGGCGGATGGCGTCGGCGATGTTGGCGGGGATGCTCGGGGAGAACTCAAGTGTGGAGTAGCCGGAGGAGAGGTCGGCAGCGTCAGGGGGGACGGTACCGGTCAGGAGGTAATCGAGGGTGGCGGCGAGGGAGTAGACGTCTGATTGCTCGGAGAAGGTGGCGAGTCGTTCGGGATTGCTCAACTCTATGGGGGAGTAACCGCGACTCATGCCGGTGAGTCCGGTGGTGGTGGCGTCGCCGGCATCAGTGTATTGCTTCGACAAACCGAAGTCAATCAGGATCGGTTCGTTGTCGGAACGTCTCACCATGATGTTGGCAGGTTTGACGTCGAAGTGGGTCATGTGCTTGGAGTGGATATACTCCAAAGCATTTCCTACCTGACGGACGTAGTAGAGTGCTTGATCTACGCTCAATGCACCTCCCTTCTTCACCATCTCCTGGAGTGACTCACCCTCGATGTAATCCATCACATAGTAGGCGGAGTTGTTTTCCTCAAAGACATCCTCGATATGCACGATACCGGGATGACGGAGACGTGCGATATTTCGGGCCTCCTTAATGAAACGGGCTTTGAGTTTTGAGATCAGTTCGACGTTGCTGGTGGTGCCGACAGTGACATGGCTCGTGGTGGAGTCGCGGTCGCAATACTGTTTCGGGAAGAACTCCTTGATGGCCACTTTCTTTTGCAAAAGGGTATGCTCAGCCAGATAGGTGATACCGAAACCACCCTGACCGAGAACACGAATTATCCTGAATTTGCCACCTTGAAGCGTGGCTCCGTCTTTGAGTTGCATGATGAGAGCTTGGTTTAAAAAGTATGAGGAGACAAGGAGAGGAAGGAAAGGGCAAAATACTGATCTTCCCTTACTACAAAGTTATACCATCCTTAGCCTTAGGTAAGGGTTGAAAAATCTTTGATTGATGAAATGGGGAGAATAATTGATGAAATTGAGAAATCAACGACGTCGATAGTCAACGAGGATGAGTCCATCATCAAACTTACCCCACATCACGGGATGCTGCCTTCCGCCACTTTGCTTTACGACTCCTCCATTTACGAATGTGAAGAGTTCCTTGGCCGTCACGCATCTGTCGCGGTTGGCGTCAGCACCTCCCCGCAGACCTTTGAGCAGGTATTTTGTAAACATACCATTGGGCATGAAGGGGGATTCAATGGAAAGCTCGTAGCCTCGCGAAGAGAGGAACATGAGGATGGATCCCGGGTCGGGTTGCTGTTGGGAATTACCTTTCTTACCCGAACGTATCGCCCCGCTGTTGCAGGCGTCGGCGAATATGATCTTCGTACCGGCTGCCGATTTCTGCATCACTTTGAAGAGTTCGCGGTAGGTCAATCCTCCGGCTTCCGACTCCATCTCGTAAGGGCAGAAACCGCCCGGATAACCGTGGCCGCTGAAGAAGAAGATTATCCTGTCGTTTTTGCCAGCCTTGCCGAATACGGAAGAGGCTGTCTGAAGGATGTTCTTCTTGGTGGCTTGTCTCCCTTTGAGCAGAGTAACCTCTTTCGTAGCTTTGCCATAGAAGGCTGCCATCTCATCCGCATCTTTCTCCGACTTGGAGAGATCGCGGACCTTTGGAGAGGCATAGTCGGCAATTCCGACACATACCACGTAGGTAGTAGCAAAAACCTCAAAGGCAGCCACCGCCATCATGGCAACCAAGCCCAAAGCCAGAAGCCTCAAATTCCTGTGCAAGTTTTTCATCATTCCGTGTAGCGGCATTTGCAGTAAGGACAGGAGGATTTCTGCGGATCGGAATGCACATAGTCATTCACGATCATACGGTAGTTCTTCACCGGCAGAGAGTGATTGCACGCAGGATTCGGACACCTGTAAGCAGATTCCAGTTCCTCACGTCTGGCCTTACGTTCCGCAGGGCTCTCAGAGTTCTTCAGACCGATAAAACTGTAGAGGTTGGCAAGAATACCGATTCCGGTGAAGATAAAGGCATAGTCGCCCATTATTCTCACAAGAAACATCGTACTCATAGTGAAGACACCCAGACCGGCCCTGATGAGGTTGTTCCTGCGGTTTTTCTCCTCATAGAGAAGGTTGGTCTGCTCATATTCCTCCCAAGCATCCTTCATATGACGGATGCTGAACGTGGGTAAAGGCTGCGAAGCCTGCGATCCCCCGGCAGCCGAATTGCGATTGGGGGCAGTTGCAACTCTACCTGTTGAGGTCGTAGAGGATCCGGAAGGTTGCGGCTTCATGAGTTTGTTGATGGTGGTGCAGAACTTGGCACCGAGTCTTATGACAGTGTCACCCTTTACTGTAGTGCGAAAAATCTGCACGCCATCTACAAAAGTACCATTATTGCTGATATTCTCAAGGGTATAGGAGCCATCGCCATTGGGGATTACTTTACAATGCTTGCGGCTCACTGTTTGATCGCTGATGGGAGTTTGCTGGTTGCCCTCCCTTCCAATTATTATTTCGTTCATTTTATTTAAGGTGTTATGTTGTAGGCTTTAGGCTTTAGGGGAGATGATTCTGGGGAATTAGATCAAGCAGATTTATTTTCTTATGTTCTTTCCTGCTAACGGAGGCCGCGACATGTAGCGACCCAACAATTCCTAATTTCTCACTCCTAATTCCTAATTATTCCTAATTCCTCACTCCTAATTCCTAATTATTCCTAATTCTCTTTAAAGTATAATTGCTTAAGATTACGGAGCGCTTCCTTTGAGACTGAGATCTCGAGCACAGTGGAGGACACCGTGTCTGAGAGCTGGAGCTTCTGACGCGGTATGTTGAGTTGGAATATGTATTTTAGATTGATGATATATCGCTTGCCGATCCTGACGAAGGTGGGGGTGGCGTCCTGAAACTTCTCGGTGAGTAGTTGCTCGATGGTGAGCAGACTGGCGAGCACAGTGGCCTTCACCCCATTGATCATGACAATGTTGCAGTAGTTGGAGTCGGCCTCGAAATAGGCAATGCGATCCACCTTCACCTTTATCAGCTCATCCCTCGTGTTGAAATAAAGGGTAGTGTCGGAAGTCTTGAAGTGTTTCACGAGAAAGGTCTCTTCATGAATCTACACCGCCGGATCCCGAAATGCAGTGAAAGGGGTAAATGCGAAAGGAAAAAAAGAAAAGCGCAGGATCCGTGCCGTTGCTCGTTCCGCAGTCTCAGGCATCTGGCATAGCCCTATTCTCCGAACGAGCAACGCAGAGCCTACGCCGTATGGGTGTAACAATCCACCAAAGAGGGGAGAATGCCCCATTGGAAAATGGGCATACTCCTCCCGTCGGTGTATGCTTAATTTACCATACCCGAAGACATCTGCCGTTGCTTCAATCTTGGAGAATGTGAAACTGCCAGATTTCGAGACTGCCAAGAATCAAGCGCAGCAAACGCTGTTCATTTATGAAAAAATGACCACCCGCCCGAGGAAGCAATTACCGGCAGTTGCCGGCCTTCCCTCACTTTACGGCGTTGGGTCTTTCTGCAAAATTAATAAAAATTTTTCAAATGGGCAAATTTGGGAGGGATTTGGGGCGGGAGCAGAGGAGGAGGGTGGGCACTTGGGCGGTGCCCCAGCGGGTGGCGATCAGGGTGAGGGGGTCGCCGTCGGTGACACCGAGCTTTTTCTTCAGTTGGGCGGGGGTGAGGGGATAGTTGCGGGTCAGGACGTTGAGACGGGTGCCTTTCAGGGTTTTTAGTCTTTTCTTGTCGGGAAGCTCGTCGATGCGGTATTCTTTGCCGGGGAAGCCGGTGAGCCGCTCCTCGGAGATGAAGAGATGGCTGTTGTGGCCTACCTTGGAAATGTTCGGCCAACGGCGGCAGAGTTCGCCCCAGGGGGCGAGTTTCATGACGGCGGCGGCGGGTTCGTAGAGATAAAGGCCGGGAATGGGGACGGCTGCGACGTAGTGGACTCCGTCGTTGCCGAGGTTTTGGGCTGCCACGGTGAAGGTTTCGGCTTTGCCGTCCCCATCAATCTCAGCCGCTGTTACGGATTGAAATTCTCCTTCGGCTCTAACCTCTACCAGTATCTCTTTGCATTCTCCTTTGCGTGACAGCACCCAAAGGCGCGTAACGCCCGGCAATTCTTCGCGGATGGCGGTAAGGTCGAGGAGGGGAGATGCCTTGACCAGCAGACGGTCACAGTGGATCATGAGGAGGGGGAGATGGCTGACGATGTCGGGTGTGCAGTCGGCAAACCGGTATTTGCGGCTATTGAACTCGCCACGGCGGGCGGGATCGATGAAGCATACGTCAAAATGGGGTGCTCCTTGAAGAAACTCCATGCTGTCGGCACATAGAATTTTAATGTTGTTTATGCCGAGAACCTCCGTATTATAGCGAAGCACTTCAGCACGAAGCGGATCCAATTCTATGGCAGTCATTTCACGGCAACTTCTGGCCATGGTCATGGCATCAATCCCGAGTCCGGCTGTAAGGTCGGCAACAGACTCATCACCACGAAGCAACGAGGCGTGGAAAAGTGCTATACCCTCATCGGAGGCTTGCTCCGCACTCACCACGGCAGGAAAAAGTGCGGACTCGCAACTAAGGAAGCGCGGAAGTTTGGTGCGCGTGCGTTGGCGGCATTCTATCTGGTCGATAGCAAAACCTAAGTCGAAAGGCACGCTCCCTGTTTTAGCGGCAAATTTCAACCGCAGTTTTCCAGTGTCTTCTGTGGAGTGATCCCTTACAAACTGCCGGAAATCCTCCGCCGTCTCTCCGACTCCAATTTTCGATGGCAACAAATCACAACCCATGCTCAGATTATTACAGAAAAGTGGCTTAGATTCTGCTTCTTTAATCCTGGTTTACTGAGTTGCGTGATCCAACGTCGGATTAGAGAAGCTTGATGGAGATGTAGCGCTTGGGATTCTTCTTGATGTCGACAATGAGGGAGTCTACATCAGCTGCCACGCGGTTGATACGGTCATAAAGTTCCGCATCGGTGGTGAGCTGACCGAGTGTGGAGTTCTTGTCGTTGAGCTGTGCGGAGAAAGCGGAGAGATTCTCTGTTATACGGTTTACGTTCTCGACAGTACCCTGCAGCGGAAGCGACTTCAGATCGTAGGAGAGCTGTGTGAGGTTGCGGGTGATGGAATCGAGATTGTTGGCCACTTTTCCCGTGCGACCAAGGATAAAGGGCACCTGAGTCTTCACTGTATGGTCGAGGCTGCCGGTCATGGAGTAAATGTTACCCGTGATACCGTCCAGACGCTGTATGGAGGCTGCCAGAGCCGGGTCGGCAACAAGCGTATTCAGATTATAAAGGAGGGAGTCGATGCGGGGAAGGATGGTGTTGACAGCAGGCATGATATCGTTGGAGATGCTTGCCATCAAGTCGGGAGTGACGGAAGATTTCAGTTCGCTTCCGATTGCAAGCATATTCTTGCTGTCGCCACGCTTTATATCCACATATGAACCGCTCATGAGGGTGCTGGCTATAGTGGCTACGGAATTATCTGGAAGATGAAGGTTCTTGTTGAGTGCCAAGAGCACTTCAATCTTTCCGGGTTTCTCATAGTTGAAGTTGATCTCGCGCACCTGTCCCACCTTATATCCATCGATAGTGACCGGTGCCGACACTTCCAGACCGGAGACATTGTCATAGTAGACATAATAGAAATTGGCCGGCTTGAAGATGTTGATTCCCTTGAGATACTCGATACCGAAGATAAGGATACCGATAGCAACGATTACCGACAGACCGATTGCAAACTCCTTCTTAAATTTAAATTTCATATTGTGTGAGGGTATAGATTCTTAGACATGAACTTAACTTAACTTTTCTTTTTGTCATCCATCTTTGTCACTTTGATGACGAAGGCTTCGGGAATGAGTGGCTTCACTTCTTTAAGGAGGGCCTCGATCTCATTCTTGTTTTCGGATTCGCCGTAAGTGTATTTGTAAAGATTGTTCTCGCGGAATGTGGAGATGGGACCCAGGCCGCAGAAACATGCGGCATTGTCCTTCAGGCGGTCTTCCGATGTAAGGAGCTGTATCTTGTATACAGTCTTCATCTTGCCGCTGCGCATGGCTGAAGAGGCACGCGTGGAGCGTCTGGCCGCTGCATGGGCAGCATCCGTCTGGGCATCGACAGAGGCAAAGGCTGCCTTCACCTTCTCGCTCCCGCTCTTTTCCTTCTTATCTTTTTTCTTATCATTTTTCTTCTTATCCTTCTTGCCGTTATCGCTCTTCTTTGCAACGGGTTCTTCCTTTACGGAAGTTGAGGCTATCGCCGTCTCACTCTTCTCCGCAGCAAGCGGAATCATTGTCGTCTCAAAATCCTTTGACACCGATTTAATCTTCGCCGATGCTGAGCGACGCTTACGTGTGGAAGGACGTGCGGCTCGTGATGAGGAGTTGGAAGCCTCGGGAGCAGCCACTTTCTTACGTGTGGATGAAGAAGCATCATATGAGGATGTTACCCCGTCATACCCTTCAGCACCATCTGAAAGAGCCAGCAAGTCATCGGAAGCATAATCTTCAACCGATTCTTCAATCATGGCATGTCCCTTACTTTTTGTATAGGATTCTGAATATGATTTCACAGCGTTGAAGAGGGCTTCGGCAAGTTTCTTCTGACCTTGCTCCGAACTGATATATTTAGCGGAGTTGGGATTGCATATGAAATCGAGTTCCACAAGCACTGCGGGCATGGATGTGGCCCAAAGTACCCAGAAACCGGCCTGATGCACACCTCGGTCTTTTCGCGACGCTACGTTTACGAGTTGTTTCTGTGCTTCATTGGCAAACTTGATGCTTTGACTCAGATTCTTCTTCTGGGCCATCTCAAAGATAATGTATGACTCATCTTTGTTGGGATCAAACCCGGAGTATTTCTGCTCGTAGTTTTTCTCAAGCTCAATGACGGCATTCTCCCGCTGCGCCACCTTCATATTGTTCTGGTCCTTATGCAGACCGAGCGCATATACCGACGCACCGGCCACGGTGGTACGGTTCTTATTGGACTTATCAACCGAGTTTGTATGGATGGAGATGAAGAGGTCGCCTTTTGCCTTATTGGCCTTGTCGGCCCGTTCCTGAAGCGTGAGGAACGTATCATTATCGCGGGTCAGGACAACGTTCACTCCCTTGAGCTTCTTGCGGATCATTTCGGCAAGTTCCTGAGCAACACCTAAGTTGATGTCCTTTTCCTTCACTCCGTTGTCGATGGCTCCGGTGTCCTTGCCGCCATGTCCGGCATCGATCACAACCGTAAACTTACTGTCATTGCCCTTCGCCACCGGAGCTGCGAAGAGAGAAATCGGAACGAGGAGAGTGAGAAGGAATATAATGATATAGTGTTTTTGAAGCTTCATCTTAATTGCGGATATAATTCTCCGCAAAATTAAGAAAAAAAAAGGAGAAAGCCCACTCTCATGAGCCATTGGAAGAAAAAAACCGACAAAATAACCGATTTTGCGCCGTTGGACTGGGAGCAGCGGTCTCCCGACCGCTGCCAGTGCAAAAGCCCCCGGAGGGGGCTTG
>CAZPQD010000051.1:0-21493 GCA_964588625.1 uncultured Sangeribacter sp.
ACCAGGCAAAGATAAGTATAACTTTTTAGAAGACAATAGTTCATTTTGTTCCTTTATGAAAACCCGAGGATTAGACAAAATATAGAGGAAAATTCCATCGTCTATTCCTTCACTGGAGGGAGGATACGAGCTACATAAGCAAAAGAATCCTACCTCCCTCCTTGATGAAGACAGCGGGATTGCGGCACACAGCCGCATAAATCTGCTTTTCCGTCACGGGTTTTCCGTCCTGCCGCACATGCAGATGCTGCTCATTGATGACAGTTGCCAGAAGTTTTGTCGTCATACCGCGCCCAGCAGTGGCGAGAGCATACACCATCGCATCCTCAAGTTTCATTCTTCTCATATCTCATCCCTTTCTAATCACTATATATCAAAAACTTTTAAGCATTAACGACAGCATATCAAAGACATGATAGCCCGTTGCTCCGGTCATATACATATCGATGATCACACCCTTTAAAGAATGAGAACCCATCTCCTCCATATCTATTGAAATGCTCCTCAGCCATAGTTTTATGCCCTATTTCTTTCAAATAATCATTGACTCCAAGCGCATAGGTCTGTAAGCCCGCACGGTGTTTCTCCTCCAGATCTCTCCTCACATCAGCATTCAATTCTCCCCATTCGAAATCCGAAATCACAAGAAGATCAGCCCCATCAAGTATTTTAAGACACTCCTGATACCTGGGCAGCTTATGAATTTCTCTCAGTATAAATCCAAACATTATGTTTTCATTATTACCGCCACCATAGGACATAGAAAGGAATTTAAGCAAGTGACTTCTCTGCTTCCTGAGGTTTGTCAACACAAAGAAAGACACAGTACAGGAATAATTCACCAAAATAAGAGGACGCTTCTTGCGCTGTGCCACAATGGCCACGGCCAAGGCAAGCGTTTTTGCCAGGATCTCAGGTTCGCCCGACATGGAACTGCTTGTGTCGACACACATCAAAATCGGTCCGTACTTTAACCTCTTTTTTCCCGTAGACCTTGAGGCGGATGCAAATTGCTGGAGTCTTTTTTGGGTATACCTTTGATAAAAAACGTTTTCAGTCTTCTTATCCTCCAACAGAGCAAGCTCAGAAGGTAGCAGACTGTTCAAATCATTTCCGGTTGTTATTCCGGCGATATCACTTTTAGCACTGTGCATGAAATATCCGGCAGTATCACTGGTATCGGAGTCAGAACGGCCAATCTTTTCAGCCATCTCAACAATTTCCGGATCAATGCTCTCAAGGAAAAAAGCTTCGGCACAATGAGGGTTGCCTTGGCCATAGCCATGCCTGTGCAGACTGCCCTGATTTCCCTTTCTCTCATGTGCTTCCTCCCATCTTACATTAGCTTCATAATCCTGCAAAACTTCGGGGAGTTCCGAATCATATGGTTTACACCCATTCGTGCAATCATATGTCTTATCCATCACACGGGTGGCGGAATTGGAATATCCAGTTAAAGCATTGTCCGCCTCATCATCCTCCGACATGTTGCTTCCATTGGATTTCCCCATATTGATCTCCCTCATCCGCGCATCTTTCTCTTCCTCTGAGAGGGAGAATAGATGGTCCGCAAACCATTTGTTCAGGAAATCCTCCTTCTTCCCTGTAAGCCGCTCCTCATCCTTCCAATCTCTATCATCAAGACTGTCAATAAATCGTGATATGACATAAAATGAATAGGCAAACCAGAATTCATCTTTCTCAGTGACAACATAGAATCGGACATCTGAGACTATATCCCGGATCAAGCCATACACCGGTACCTTGCCACCCCTAACGTGAGATAAAGCTGACAAAATATTGTCAGACCCTCTCAACATAATGGAGAACGATATACCTCGTTTGAGATAAGTCACGTGAGCCTTCAACATCTTCAACAATCTTCAAAACGTTTCTTATACATGTCAATGTGCTTACCCAGGATACTTCCGATGTCAGAGTTTGTAAGAAACAGATTGGCATTGATATTTTTCAAGATATCACGGGATAGACTTTCGAGCTTATCACCAAAATCCTGAAGGAAATCTTCAGCCAACTGCTTGTCAGAATTTGTCTTTAGGGGATATGCATAACTATTGATGCTGACAAAGCCTTCCTTCGCCACCTGAAGGGCAAATTGGCCATGCTCCCGCACCCTCATACTTCCGTCAGACATTTCTGAACCAAAGTATACCTGACGGCTTTCCTTCAGCATGTTGTAATCCGAAATCTTCAGCTTCAGACTATCCCCGTCACACAACACGATATAATATTTATTCTCGTGGATATAGAGGCGTTTATCGGCACTTTCATTAGAGGCATGACGGCGGTAGCTTTTGAATTTATCGAGGATATCCTTGAAAAGGGCCTTTGTTATCACATCCACAATGATGAAGTCAACCCGGTCCTTAGTACGAGGGTCATTCCACAACATGTGTCTCAACAGCAGCAAGTCACTGGAATTGAGTTCCGAACGGCCATTCAGATATGCCGAAGCCTTCAGCACTCCGATCGCCTTTTTCCATCTGCGGTCAGAAACGTAAAACAACTGCGGGGAGAGTCCATCCTCCAACTCATCCTGTTCTTTTGTCTTTGCGCGTTCCACGAACTGGTCGCGTATCCGACATATCATATCTACGATATACTCTGGAATACGCACTATATTGATTTCGTGTCGGATATCTTTGTACTCCTGACTGGTGATAGGTTGCGATACAGAAAGAGCAGTCTGCTTGCCGTCAGGATTTATCAGAGAGATAAAAGAGTTGCGGTGCTTGAGAGGTTCCACAACATAGCGTATCAGGAAACGGTCCCACAGGGCCTCGAGACCCTCATCCTCAGCCGGCAGCTCATTGGAGGCAGAGATAATGGCTTTTACGGGCAACTCAATCTCATTGTTTCCATTGAGGAACAACTTTTCGTTCAGCACCGTCAGCAGCGAGTTTTGAATCGCAGGGCCGGCCTTCCAAATCTCATCGAGAAAAATGATGTCAGCCTCCGGAAGATACCCCGCAGTCACACGCTCAAACGAGTCAGAATCCTTTAGCTTAGAGATACTTATTGGACCGAAGATCTCATCTGGAGTAGAAAAGCGTGACATAAGGTATTCGAACACCCGAGGCTGCTCAAACGCCGTCTTTAGTTTTCTGGCCACCATCGACTTACCAACACCGGGCAATCCAAGAAGAAAAATGCTTTCTCCCGCAAGAGCACTGAGCAGACTCAAGGCGAGCACCTCCTCCCTCTCGTAGGTTCCCACCGTCATCGCCTTCAATATACCTCTGATTCTGTCCTTCATCGCTCAAACAATTTCAGCGCAAAATTACAAATTCCCCATAAAAAGAGAAAGCGGTGAACAAAAAGAACCGAAGTATCAGGAGAGATAACCGTGCCCAAATAGATCGGAATGTCAAATTATCGATCCTACAACTCGGAAGCACAAAAAGGTGCTCAATGATTCGGATTAAAATCCTGTCTTGTGAAAATCCAATTGTTTGGTAAAAACGAGCTATTGTAAAAATGCATCTGCAAATATTTTACAAAACCAGTCTAACGGATTGTCTCCACCACGGTCAGAACTCTCTCCGGGATTTACCTCAACGATGTATTCACCAGCAACATCCATGGTGAAATAATGACTCCCAGAAAATATATAGAGACGATTGGCTGCTTCCTGAACAAATTCTGGTATCTCACCACTTGGATGATGTGCAATCCCTTTCAGTACCCAATATCGTTGCTCGTCATAGAATATCTGTGGATTATTTATGAATTCACGAATAGCATAAGGACCAGTCATGTGACGTGAATTGTATTGCTCCAACATCCATTCAAGAGAAGTATCAGGCCAAACGGATCCATTATCTTTAATGTGTGTCAAAGCTAATGAGTCTTGCTTAATAAATGCTTTTTTCCAGCCTTTTTGTTGGATTTCAGCAATAACATCAGATTTTTTCAAATCCTGAACTATAAATGTGTCCATCGTCCATGGTTCTATACATGGCAGATAACGGGACATAAAGAGTGTATTTGCATTTTGATTCCATCCATTAAGAAATCTTTTATCTTTAGGATATTTCTCCTCTTGATAAATTGTGTACCCCCGATAAATTATAAGATCTGCATTGTCGGAAAGATCTGATCCAACCATAAATCCATAATTATGCATTATCTCTGATTCTATAGTATTCCTTTGAGAGATGATCTTACCAGATGTTGTCTTAGGATAAAATATTTGTACTTTTTTCATTAATTTTTTAAGTAGGGTTTACTGAAAATTCAAACAATACACCGAGATGTTTCAGCCCAGACCAGCCGAAAGCTGAGCCGTAGACTGTGACAAGACGGTAAAAAATAAAGATTCAGAGCAAAAATGACCAAGCAAGCGACATATTTCGGTAAGAACACGACACAGCTCTCTCATGAACTTTGTCTCATTCTTGACGAAGTAGCACATAGATGTCCAGCAGTCGGCCTTCACATCTGTTTGGCTGGTTACTCCCCGGTTGTCGCCATCATCGTCATCTTTCTTTTTGTAGGACTGCGACTTCTTGGCCAGTTCCTGCGTAGGATTGTTTATGTCGTCAATCTGCACCGGGCGGGTGGTCTTGGGTAGACTTTCGAGCGAACCCTCCATCTCATCGAAGATCATTAGGCCGTGCGAAGATACAATTTTCATCGTAAGGGATCTTTTATCAACACCAAAGTTAGAAATTTCTTATTAAATATGCAAACTTTTTAACATCTTATTTTATTGACTAGCAAAAAAATACACATTATTCAGTAAAACTTAAGTATTGATTAGAGAATGCCACCAAGCAGCGATTGCTACTAAACTGCAAAATTTTGTATAGTCAACGTATTCATACGATAAAATATCTTGCTGTATGAAATTTTTAGTTACATTTGGCGAGAATATTGGGTTTTGGGTTAAGTCATAAGCTTCTTCAAATAGTGTTTTTATTGTTGGCATAGCATTAGTTAACCCTTCCAAAGCAATCCCAAAGAAATCTCCACAATAGTGATAATTTACTAATTCTGGTGGAAGAATAGAAGAAAAAAAATTACGAGCCCATAGCTTTGATGCATCTTCTCTCCGTCCTTTAGCTGCTGTTGTTAAACAATTTATTATTTGACGATTAGAAAAAAAGGATACTAATTTGATTCCTTTCGGCCCATAATACATTTCTTGTTCCTCGGCATTTTCAAATTCTCGACGGATATTGAAAGTCATGGGCTTTGCACTCGGAACTTCATCTACAAATAGCGTATCTCCACCCTCTCCTGAAAATACCACATCGCATCCTTTTTCTGCAAATTTTGTAGATAAAATTTCTGCCCCGGCATTATTATTTATATAGCATGTTGGCAGTTGGTGACGTGGCAACCGATCTAAATTCGAATAAAAGGGGTAATCCTTTAAGTTAATTAATTCACCATCATTTCCATATTCTATAAGAATATTTTGAATATGATACTCTGTTCTAAATTCAAAGTTTGGCGAATAAAGGCCAATAGGTATAAATGGGATTTGAAGCTCTTTTAATATACAAATTATAATACTTGAATCTAATCCTCCACTGAGATGAACGCCTATCTTCCTTGGATTAAGAAGATTTAAAGACTCACCCACCATATCGAGGAATGTGCTAAGATTACAGTCACAATTTAAAGCAGTATATAAATCATTTTCCAAACATTGTTTTTTTATATTCCATTTAGTTCCAGAGCTAATCTGATAATAATTTTTGAACAAAGGCTTTTGCATGCAAACCTGAGTTTCTGGAAGTGTATTATTATAAAGCCAGGCATTAATATCTATGTCCTTCCACAAACCTAATGAAAGTTCATTCCAAATATTTGTCTTAATTCGATGTCCATTGAAATCCCAAAAAGACAATGATGTGTCCGTTGTACAAAAGGAAGACTTCATATCATAATTGAAACAGGAGAAAAATGTAACCACATAGTATCAAAAGGGCACGGATTTTGTTCGTCTTCAATTATCCATGCGTGCATGTGTCGAGATGGATGAAATACACCTATAAACATAGCGCCATTTTTGTGAAATCTTCGCGATGTGGTAGCCGCAAAAATAGAGCGTGGAAGACAAAGTGTATTTTGATTTTCTGGGAAAATATCATGAAAAACACGAATCGCGTACCTTGAATCTTCATAAATATTTAATCGCAAGAAGCTAATTATCCAAAGAAGCGGATAGCAATATCTATATAAAAACAAGAGAATCTTGGCATATATTTTCTCTCCGAATGAAATTCGTTTAATTTGAGGAATATGTATGGTTGGAATTTTAAGTTTATATGGATCTTTGACCATTGCACTTATATTTAACGCCTTACTTTGGGGAACTCCAATAAGTTCACACTGATTTGATATTGGAGAATCGTTTAATTTGGACTTCAGTATTCCCCAAAAAGGGATGAATCTAAATTCCTTGTTATTATATGTGTTATTAAACTGATAATACATATTGACACTCATTTATTTAAGAGAAGAGATGATCTTGATATTTAAACAAATCATCTCTTCCCTTAATACCTGATGATTAATATCATCTTCTAACTAATCATCGAAAGATATGATGTTAGTCTTGAAGAGGATTAGTTTTCAGCATCTTCGTAGCCTGAACCACCTGGTTTTTTGCGTGCGCGGAAGTCAGGAATATCGCTATATCCTGCTGATTTTTTGCCGCGGATGTTCTTGGCGGTTGCTTCAATGCCAAGAAGGTTCATGATAAACTTCTTCATATTTGATGTGACATTAAAATTTGTGCCTACGTCCTTTAATGCGATTCGGCTTTCTCAATTATTATTCCGTAATTTCTAACTTACCTTCAAAAGATATGTCTGTGAAATTACACATTTGGTTTTTCTCTTCTAATTTTTAATATCATAATTAGCTGCTTCTTCAATTATGGAATTATTTTGCAATACCACCGATTGTATGAACTTCTTCAAGAATTCCTATATATCGTCTTTATTAATTACTGAATATGTTAATACAAGAAGCAGGTAGAGATAATTATGTGTTATGCTGAGTCGGCCCATCTCAGACGTTACTATACAAAAAAAGCGTGGTGCCGATGCTCGTTGCTCGTTCCCACGTTCTGAGGCCTTCGCATTGCCCGGTATTGTTGGAACGAGCAACGCAGAAGCCCACGCGTATATGCTATGACCTCAGATAGCCAGAGACTCCTCGCGGAGTCGTGGCTTCCGGATTGGGTATAACATATCCATGAACATCTACTGTTGCTCCATCCTGACAATACCTTAGAAGTTGCGAAGTTCCAGAACGTCAGAATAAAGCGCAGAGACGCTTTTTTATGTCTTGTCGGGAGCAGAAAGCCGCTGAGGGCTTCCATCCCGACGGTGCAAATTTAAAGAATTATTTTGATTTACACAAATTAATTTCTTCAATTTCGCATTTTGATTGGCAATATTGATTCGAGGCTCGCCTTTAACCCATAAGGGAATCGAGGGAAGCTCTGTCTCAAGAAGGGTTTGCCGGGCTTCTGCGTGGGCAAAGTTCGGTATTTTTTTCGATATGGCATGAGTTCAGTTTGTTCAGTTTAAGGGCTGTTCCCGAAAAAAAATCAAAGCTGTTAATGCAGATGGATGAAGATGAGAATGGGGAAAGGGGAAACGCCAGACGACACCTTCACCTACGACAAACCGGCTGACGCAGCCAATGGCGCTGCGAGATTCCATACGACAAACCGGCTGACGCAGCCAATGGCGCTGCGAGATTCCATACGACAAACCGGCTGACGCAGCCAATGGGGCTGCGAGATTTCATACGACAAACCGGCTGACGCAGCCAATGGCGCTGCGGGCAGCTTCGACAAACCGGCTGCGCACCCGAAGACACACCGGGAGAGCCCGAGATTGCTGGAAAGATCCAACTATATCGGACGCTACTCTGACTATACATGGCGGCAGGTCAGTGGGTGGAGCGCCAGGCATCGAGGAGGGCGGTGAGTTCGGCGCCGTGTTCTTCGAGGCGCTTGCGTCCGAAACCTTTGACTGCGAGGAATTCCTCGCGGGTGGCGGGTATGGCGTTGGCTATCCCCTTCAAGGCTTCGGTCGACAGGATGGCGAAGGCCGGCCGTCCTGTCTCCACCATCTTCTTACGACGCCAGAGGATGAGTTCGCGGTATAGGTCGGGGTTGAGCACGTCGTCGTTCTTCGTGGGGACGTAGACTTTCTCTTTCCTTTCCTTGGCGGCTTTCTTGCGGGTCGGGGCGTTGTTCTCGAAGGCGAGTGCGGCCTTGCTACGTGCACGCAGACAGGAGGCGACGGTGAAGTCAGCCTCGGAGAAATAGTCGAGGATGAGTCGGCGCACCACAGTCAGTTCGGTGAGATAGTCGAGGGCTATCGTCAGCTGCTGGTCGAGGCGTTTGTTTTCGTCGATGGCGGGAGTCTCACCGAGAATCTTCTCCACACGGCGCAGGGCTGTCGCGAAATATCTCGAGGCCGCGCGGAGACGTTCCTGTAGTTTCTCTTCCTCTCCCCCATTCTTCATCATGGGCATGAACTGGGCATAGAAACGGCGCGAAACATCAGTAAGGGCATGCACCTCCTTCTCCACAGCACGCCATTGGTCTACGAAAGCCGGGGCAATCCCTGAGAAAGCCTCCTCAACGATATGGCGCACATCGGCCACAGCATCCGAATGCTGGCGGAATTCAAACATCTCGACGGCGAGTCGCAGGCGATAGTCGGCCATGAGGCTTTCCACTGTCTTCTCATCCGGAGCCATCGCTTGCCGATGACGCAGATAGTCGGTCACGCGTGAGTCGCAGATGACGGCTGAATAAGACAGAGGACGCTCGATGACCATCCCTTCGAGAGTCTTGCAGCGGCTCAGGGCCACGTAGCATTGACCGTGGGCGAAGGAGCGGGAAGCATCGATGACGGCGTGTGAGAACGTCAGTCCCTGGCTCTTATGGATAGTGATGGCCCATGCCAAGCGGAGCGGGAACTGTGAGAAAGTACCGTCGATTGTTTCCTTTATCTCCTCCGATTCCTTGTCGAGTTCGTAGCGCGTATTGTCCCAGGTCTCGGCCTTAATGGCCAACGCCTCCGTCCCACCTTCCGGCAGTACATAGACAGTATTGTCGGAGAGCTCGGTCACTTCCCCGAGCATACCGTTGTAGAAACGGCGTTCGCCGGAGGAATCATTGCGGATGAACATCACCTGGGCACCACGCTTGAGGGAGAGGTCCATATCGGCGGGGAAGGAAGTCTCGGGGAAGACTCCGGAGATGGTGGCCTTGTGGGTCCAAGGTTTTCCAGGGAGGAGAGAAAGTTGCTCTTCATTGATGCGCCGGGCCATGGCATTGTGGGTGGTGAGACATATATATTTCGGAGAGGCAGGCGGCACGAAATCGGGGATATAACGGGAATTGAGAGCTGCCAGCACACCGGCATCCACACGGTTGTCGCGGATGGCGTTGAGCAGACTGATGAAGGTTTCGTCATCCTGACGGTAGATGCGGGTCAGTTCCACAGTCTTGTAAGGGATGGAACTGAGGGCGTGGCTGTCGAAGAAATAGAACGACTTGTAATAAGGGGCAAGCAGTTCAGCATCGGCATCCTTCAGCACTGGCGGGAGCTGCTGCAGATCGCCGATGAGCAAGAGCTGCACACCGCCGAATGGGCGACGGTCATGGCGCACGCGACGCAGCACGGCATCCACAGCGTCGAGCAGGTCGGCGCGCACCATACTTATCTCATCGATGATGACAAGGTCGAGACTGCGGATGAGCTGAAGCTTCATCTTCGAAAACCGTCCTCCGCTCCTCCCGCCGAAAGGATTGGAACCCGGAACATAAGGGGAGAAAGGGAGCTGGAAGAAAGAGTGGATGGTCACTCCAGAGGCATTGATGGCGGCGATTCCCGTCGGAGCGAGTACCACAAGACGTTTCTTGGAGGTCTCGACGAGATTGCGCAGGAAGGTGGTCTTGCCCGTGCCGGCCTTACCGGTGAGGAAGAGACTTTCGCCCGTATTTTCAATTATTTCGCGGGCGAGGCGGAGAGCAGTGTTTTCAGGGTTATTGGATGCCGACATGGTTTTTGGGGGCTATGATAACTGGGAGAACTATGAGGGTTTGGAGAGCTGGGAGAACTATGAGAACTGTGAGGGCTATGAGAGGGCTATGAGAGGGCTATGAGAGGGCTATGAGAGGGGGTGGAAATCGGCTCCCGAGGGACTCTGGAAGAGGCGTAGGCTGAAGAGTGTGACGGCCGCCAGAAGGGAGTCCATCAGGTCGGCCTGCACCTTCTCGAAGGCTTTCCAGTCAACGGCCGAAGTGAAGAGATAGATCTCCACGGGGATACCGTGGACGGTAGGTTCGAGCTCGCGCACCATATTGAGCATATCGTCACGGAACCCGCGTGCCGAGAGTATGTGATGCTCAAGGAAGGCGCGGAAGAGCGTGAGGTTTACCTGTGGCTGGGAGAGGTCTAACCCTTCAGTCCAAGTCTCATCCCTGAACTCCTTCATCTCATCGGGTGAGAGATAACGCACGGAATTGACATCTATGAGAATGGAGCGCATGATACGCCTTCCACCGCTTCGCTTCATCTCCTGCTGGTTCTGGAAACCACCAGAGATCAGGGCGTAAGGGGGCACAGACACCACGCTGTTGTCCCAGTTGAGTACCTTCACGGCGGTAAGAGACACATCGATCACCTCCCCGTTTGCCCCGAAGGAGGGCACCTGAATCCAATCTCCCTTCTTCAACGACTTATTGGCCGAGAGTTTGATACCCGCTACGAGTCCGAGGATAGTGTCCTTGAATACCAACGTGAGGACAGCGGCCATGGCGCCCAGGCCGGAGAGTATGTAGGTGACGTTGCGGTTGAGGATGATGCTCATTCCCACCAGCACCCCTATCGTGATGGCGATGGTGCGCACAAGATTGCGCAGGACGAGCATACCGTGGCGGTCGATCTTCTGACGTTCGCAGGCGTCGTAGGTGACGTTGGCAGCCACACAGACAAGATAGACAGTGCCGGCGGTCATCATCAGCCGCAATAGCTTCGTCAGCGTGGGGAGTTTGTCGCGGTAATAGAGGAAGAAATCCGGCAACCAGTTGTAGAGGATCAGAAGGAAGACATATATGCCTACTGCGCGGAACACTTCATCCGTCAGCAGATAATCGTCCCATTTTGTCGGAGTGCGGTCGGCCCATCTTTTCAGCAGATAGCCGATTGGACGCGTGATGATCCAGTAGGCCAAGCCGGCGGCGGCGAAAGTGGCCAGCCAGAAGGTGACAGTCACCATCAAGGCCAGATATTGCTCCGAAATACCTAAGTTCTTCAGGAAGAGTGCAAGCGAGATATAATGATTGGGAAACATCGAGATGTCGAGATATGATGAATGGAGAACAGAGCCATAACCTAAAGCTTTCGCAAAAGGGAAACTATCGCAAAGGTAATCTTTTTTTTCGTCATGGAGGGGAGAAAAGCGTTATATTTGTAGGCAGTGGCCGCACATCGCTGCGACTTACGGCATAATTTTTGCCGTCTACAGCCAAAAAAGAACCCATAAGAAAACAAAAGAAAAGACATATGGAATTGAAAGAGGTTCCGGTGCTTCTTCTCACCGGTTATTTAGGGAGCGGCAAGACCACTCTGCTCAACCATATCCTCACCAATGGGGAGGGGATACGTTTCGCAGTCATAGTCAATGACATAGGGGAGGTAAACATTGATGCCTCACTCGTGCAGAAGGGAGGCATAGTGGGTCAGGATGACTCCGGCGACCTTGTGGCGCTTCAGAACGGGTGCATCTGCTGCACGCTCCAGAACGACCTTATCAGGCAGCTCAACGACATCATGACCACCGGCAGGTTCGATTACATCGTCATCGAGGCGAGCGGCGTATGCGAACCGGCTCCGATAGCCCAGACCATCTGCGCCATGCGCCAGATGGCGGAGGGAGGACCGGGAGCTGCGTATGCACCGCGTCTTGACTGCATCGTGACTGTGGTCGACGCCCTTCGCATGAAGAGCGAGTTTGCCAACGGCGACAATCTGAAGCGCAAGGATCTTGAGGAAGATGATATTGAAAACCTACTCATCGAGCAGATAGAGTTCTGTGACATAATACTGCTCAACAAACGTTCGGAAGTGTCGGAGTCAGATCTGCGCGAACTCCGCAGCATCATCCGTGCGCTGCAGCCACGTGCCGAGATCATAGAGTGCGACTATTGCGAAGTACCCCTGCGGCGCCTTCTCGACACCCATCGCTTCGACTTCGAGCAGGTGGCCACTTCCGCCACATGGGTACGAGAGATCGAACGTCACATTGATGAGGAAGAGGAGGAAGAGCATGAGCATGGACATCATCATCATGAACATGAGGGGCATCATCATGAGCATGAAGAAGAGGAAGGACATGAGGATTGCGATCACGAGCATGGAGTATGCCATCACCATCATCACCACCATCATCATGAGGGAGGGGAAACAGAGGAATATGGCATCGGCACCTACGTCTATTTCCGTCGTCGTCCCTTCGATTTCAATAAGTTCGACCGGTTTGTCAACCTTGAGTGGCCTGCCAACGTGATCCGCGCCAAAGGGGTGCTGTATTTCAGCCACAACCGCGACATGTCGATACTCTTCGAGCAAGCCGGAGTTCAGAAAAACATCAAGGAGGCCGGATATTGGTATGCCACAGCCCCGGAAGAAGATCTGAAGATCCTCATGGCTCGCGAACCGGGCCTCGAACGCGACTGGGATCCCGTCTATGGTGACCGCATGGATAAGATAGTATTCATCGGGCGCAACCTCGACAAAAAAGCGATTGCGGCCACCCTCGACGCCTGCCTCGCCCCCGAATAACATCCTATTATTTTATTAAGAGTTTTTCTAAAAAGAGGCTATATCCTTAACTCTTAAAAGGAAAAATTTTTAAGATCATAAAACATGAGTCGAGTGTCTTCCTCCTTATCTTGTTCGGTAAAGAATCGGAAGCCATTCTTCTCATAAAAAGGAATAGCTGAACTTAGAGCATCTACAGTCAAGAATCGACATCCAAGCCTACGGACAGTCGTAAAGGCATACTTAATGCTATCAATGACAAATGTCCCCACCCCTTCTCCTGCATAGTGCTCATTTACAGCAAGTCGGCCAATCTTAACTGCTGGATAGTTACGTCTTCTTTTTTGATTGGGGATACTCCTTTTAGTCTTATTCCATGTCTTTTTCTCCTCCGGATTAAATGTGATTTTATCCGCTAACAGACTGAAATAAGCAACAGTCATTTCTTGCTCGGGGTCTTCCAGTAAATAAGTGACTGCCATTAGTTCCCTCTCAAAATGCTTTGCATCATCAAATAAAAAGCCGTTCAAATCTTCTTCGGAGCATTTGAACGGCTTTATTTCTGTATCTGCAGAGAGTTGGAATTGTTTTAATTTTGAAAAATCCATATTACCATTGGAAATTGCTGATGGACTTCATGGTTTCATACGCTTTACGTGCGCGCTCCTTCTCCTCGGCAGAGACAGGTACTGTGTGCGCAATCAGATTCTCAAATCTTTGTGCATCCTTTCCATACAGAGTCGGTGTTTCTTTAATGGGTCGTGCCATAATCTTGATTGTTTGTTTACAAAGATACAACAATTTTTTGACATATAATGATTATGCTTAGATTCTTTGGGATTCTTTCAGATAAGTAAGGCTGACAAGGACGAGAATTGGGACAATCAGATACCGATCAAAAAACATTCCAAAAGGAAACAGAGGCAAAAAAAGAGGGGGATGTATAGGAAAAAAGGGAATAGTTGTCTATCTTTGCAGTCTGAGAACAACTAATACCAAGTAATACCAAAAATTTATGCCATCGATATCCACACGAGGAAAAGAGATGCCGGCATCGCCCATCAGGAAGCTTGCCCCTCTCGCACGCGAGGCTGAGCGCAAAGGCGTCAGGATCCTCTCGCTCAACATCGGCCAGCCCGACCTCCCCTCCCCTCCCAACGCCCTTGAGGCCCTCCACCACCTTCACCGCGAAGTGCTCGAGTACTCTCCGAGCGACGGTCTGGAGACACTTCGCCGCAAGATGACGGAATATTACGCACGCTACGACATCAACGTCACTCCCGAACAGATCATCGTCACCTCGGGCGGTTCGGAGTCGGTGCTCTTCGCCTTCCTCGCCACCCTCAATCCCGGCGATGAGGTGATTCTCCCGGAGCCCGCCTATGCCAACTATGTGGCCTTCTCCAAGACAGCCGGAGCCAAGATCATCGGCATTCCGTGCAGCATTGACAATGGCTTCGCCCTCCCTCCCGTGGAGGAGATAGAGCGTCACATCACCCCGCGCACGAAAGCCATCCTGATCTGCAACCCCAACAACCCCACCGGCTACGTCTACACCAAGGAGGAACTGATGCGCATCCGCGACCTCGTGAAGCGTTACGACCTCTATCTCTTCTCCGATGAAGTCTACCGAGAGTTCTGCTATTCCGACACTCCCGTCTACTCCGCGCTCCAGTTGGAGGGTATCGAGGAGCAAGTTGTGGTGATTGATTCCGTATCTAAGCGTTACAATGAATGCGGTATCCGTGTCGGTGCGCTCGTCACCCGCGACAAACTGCTTCATGACACAGTGATGAAATTCTGCCAGGCACGTCTCAGTCCGCCGCTGCTGGGTCAGATTGTGGCCGAAGCCTCCATCGACACCCCCGAAGAGTATCTCGAAAAATCGTTTGAAGAATACCGCCGCCGTCGCGACTTCCTCATCAAGGGTCTCAACGAGATTCCCGGTGTCTTCTCCCCGATGCCGATGGGAGCCTTCTACACAGTGGCCAAACTGCCGGTAGACAATGCCGAAGACTTCTGCCGCTGGTGTCTCTCCGAGTTCAGCTACAACGGCGCCACAGTCTTCATGGCTCCGGCAGCCGGTTTCTACACCATCCCCGGTTACGGACAGGATGAGGTGCGCATCGCCTATGTCATCAAGCAGGCCGACCTTGAGGAAGCGCTGATCGTACTGCGCAAGGCCCTCGAGGCATATCCCGGTCGCCGACAGGGTTAAACCCGGTCGCCGAAATGAATAAAACTGCGAGATAGCAATGAAAAAGAATATCATCATCATCATGGCAGCCGTAATGTTGGCCGGGCTGGCGGCAGCCTGCGGCAGTGGCCGGCAGACCCAGAAGGGAGCCGAGGCAGCACGTGTCACCCCCGTCCGCATGGGAGGCGAGAGCGCTTACCTTCCCAAAGCCATCATATACAAGACCAACGGCGACTACAACGACAATGTGCCGGTGAACCTCAACGCCGAGGGCACGATGCTCGCCAGCTACCCCGCACCCACCGACATCACCCAGCGCAGCACTCCCGTGGTGCTCAGCGACGGTTGGTTGCTCGACCGCCGGGGTGTCGGGGTGAACACCGTCTTCACGCGCTACACCTACAGCGAGTATATGAAGCTTCCGCAGGTGCCCGAAGATCTGATGCAGAGCATCATTCCCGGCTCGAAAGTGACGGAGCTCGTGCAGCTCCCCATCGGCCACTCCGAAGCGGCCGCCAATCCCTCGCTCTGCGAACCCTACATCAAGGATGGCTTCAAAGACTGCAAGGTGCTGCTGAAGTAAGACGATACTAACATTAAGCATATACCAAAAGAGAGTCTCTGCCAGGGAAATAGAAAACCGTGGACGAGACGGAAATACAAAGAAAGCGGTGGATGAGCTTTGAGCCATCCACCGCTTTTTTCAACAACTTTATTTAGCGGGTTCCATGAATACCGGTGCGCCGTTGATATGTTGAAAAACAGAAAAAGGACCGACTCGTCTACCAGGGGGTAGTGAGGAACTCGCGGAGGGTGAGGGCTTTGATGCCTTTGAAGGTGTTGGGAAAGGAGTCGCGGTAGGTGACGACGATTTTATCGTAATTGTCGGGGATCGACGCGAGATTGCCAAACTCGCGCTCGGCGGTGGATTCGTCGGTAATTGTCATTGCTACCTGCACATAGAGTCTTTCCCCATCCTTTTCCGCAACGAAGTCTATCTCCTTGCCTCCGTTAAGCACACCTGTCTTGACATCATATCCTTGTATGTTGAGATGATTAAAGACTGCGTTTTCCATCAGTCCGGAGATGTCGTGCGGCCTGAACCCTACGATTGAATTCCGGATGCCGAGGTCTTCGAAAAAGAATTTCTCACCTATCTCAAAGAAGCGTTTCCCTTCGATATCCCATCTTCTGGATCTGTTGACAATGAATGCGTCTTCCGTATATCTGGCGTATGCAAGTACGCTGCTGACAGTCGTTGTGATTCTCTGGGATTTCAGATAATCCGCTATTTTTTTCGCTGTGAAGATCTGGCCGATGTTGTCGGCCAAGAAAAGTAGGAGTCGTTGAAGGAAGTCGTTGTTGCGCAGGGAGTGGCGAGTCACTATATCACGATATACCACCGCGTCGGTAACCCCGGAGATGTACTCGTTCCAAGTATGTTGCTGAGGAAGATTGACGAGGTAAGGCAACCCACCGAACTGGAGGTAGGCCGTCACCACTGTGTCAGAATCCTCCATTTTATGAAAATCAAGGAATTCCTGATAGGAGAGCGGATGGACCTGCAATTCAATCCTTCTTCCGGCAAGCTTTGAGGCAACTTCCGAGGAAAGCATCTTGGAATTACTCCCGGTGATGTATATGTCGTTGGAAGGGTTAAGGTTGAGGGAGCGGATCACCTTATCGAACCCATCCACTTCCTGGATTTCATCAATGAATATGTAATTCTTCCGCCCCTCCTTCAGTTGAGCGGTAATTTCTTCATGTAGCGTTGTGGCATCGGTGATATGGGAGAATGCAAAATCCTCCAAGTCGATATTGATGATATTGGCTTCAGGGTTGAAAGCTCTTATATGTTGTGCTACACTTTTGAGGATATAGCTCTTTCCTACGCGGCGTTGGCCGGTGAGAACCTTAATCAGATTCTTACCGATATACGGTATTAGCCTATCCAAGTAGAGAGGCCGCTTTATAATCTCGGGAGTTTTGTCCATACTAAAAACTTTTTCAAAAACATAAAAGAGTTTCTATCATATCAGAAACTTTTCGCGAAGTTAGTAAATGTTTCCAATATAAACAAAAGTTTTCACCACGAAGCGCCGCCGCCTCCACCGCCGGTGTGGCCTCCGCCGAAACCTCCACCACCGAAGCCGCCGCCGCCAAAACCGCCGCCGCGGCCGCGGCCTGAGCCGATGGCGGCGCCGAGGATGCCGGCTGCAAGGGCGGCATCGTTAGATTTGCGCGGAATTCGGTAACGTTCCTTGCGTCGGTTATGGCAATAACGGCAGGTGTAGGTGCGTTCCCCCGTGCCTTCGTGGCGCGTTGTGGGAGGAACGAGAGTATGGTCTTCGGTCATGGCTTCGGCTATCGTGCCGCAGTTGGGGCATTGTTTGTATTTGTTCTGGAGTTTCTTGAAGGCGAATTTATCGACAGTATTGCACTGCGGACATACCCATACGTCATAATCCACAGTGTCGAGTCTTTCTTCAAGATCCTGTGAGGGGGAAAGTTTGGTGTTGTCTTCCTCTTCGGAGAGTTTCTTCATCTTCGCTCCGCAGTTGGAGCATTTGTGCACGCCGTTACGGTTACGGCGGTAAGCGAGAAATGCGGGGATGGCAAAGACAGCCCCCAACCCACCCGTGAGAACTATGGCGGCAAACATGGGCCAGACGGTCTGACGCCATGCAAGGGCTTTCTCGTAGTGTGTCTTACCCCTCAGTTTCCTCAGGGTGAAGAAGAAGTAACCGCCGGCGATGAAGAAAACAAGCACAGCCACCAGCAGGCAGAACTGCCACAGCACATCTGAGGAGAGGGCATCCACCTCCTCGCCGTCTGATTCGCGCTGACTGCTGCGTATCTCCTCCATTGCCGTAGGATCCTGAAGCACCTGCTGAATGGCTGAGAGAGTGGCGTTGACGCCCTCCCCGAGTTGTCCTTGCTTCATGTAAGGCACCATATACTTGCGCAGCAGCGTTGAGCAGTCGGCATCGGTGAGCACACCCTCCAGACCGTATCCGGTCTGGATCCACGCCACACGGTCGTCGGTGGCGACGAGCAGGATGAAACCGTTGTCCTTATCCCGTTTGCCGATACCCCATGAGGTAAAGATCTTCTCGCAGAACTCCGTAGGCGTAAGGTCGCCGATGGAGGGAACTACGATGGCGACACCTTCGGCAGTGGTGTTGGCGCGTATCGCTGCCAGTGTGCGGTCAGCCTCCGCCGTGGCGGATGCCGACATAAGGTTGTCCGGATCACTGACATACCTGCGCGCATCCTCCTTCTGCACATTCGGAATCTGCGACGGCGCATACACCCCGGCAGCCCTTGCAGCAAAAGAAGTGAAGAACAGGACAACAAATAGAAGGAATAGGGCTGAAAGCCTCTTCTTAAAACTAAAGAGTGGCTCCTTCCTTATCATAATAGTCTCCAACTCGGTAGCCGAAGACTGAATCTCCAAATAAGTGCTCATAATATCCAAGTATTGACTTCAGCCTACAAAGTTAGCCAAATAATCCCAACCCTGCAAAATCTGAAGTAATCGATTGCCATTGAAACTTCACCTACAAGCTCATGATATAAAGCAGTGATAATAAGATAATTGACATACAAATCAAAATAGAGGCCTCGCCTTTTTGTTTGGGACGGATTCCGTCGGGAGGTGGGAAGGATATAATGAAAAAGGGACATAACATGGGCAGGATAAGGTAAGGCCACTGCTCGGTTTCCGTTAAGTTTGCAACCAAAATCAAATACTCCCTAATCCTAAATACTGAAACTATGGACAGAGAAACAGTAGTGTTCTACAAGGACTGGTGGATGGCAATCAAGAGCCTCCCCGAAGAGAAGCTGCCCGAAGCAATTGCGGCCGTCATGGACTATGCCTTCGACGGCATCGAACCCACCGACCCCATGCTCCGTTTCGCCACAGCACAGATGCGAATGTTCATCGACCGCGACGCGAAGCGCTATCAGGAAATCTGCGCCAAACGCAAGGAGGCGATCGAAAAAAGATGGGCCAGACAGAAGGAATCTGCCTCCGACAATGATGCTCAGGCCTCTTCAGACAATTGTGTTCATACGAATACAAATGTATGCGAGAGCATTGAGACGAATACACCCCAATACCTAAATGAGAATGTTAATGGTAATGAGAATGTTAATGTAAATGGCAATGGGAATGTAAATGATAATGGGCAGAAAATTATAAATAATTCTCTGCTGACTGACCATAATGCGCATACACGTGCGAAGGTCGGTCAGTCAGTCGGCGGTAGAAGTCTGGATGATAAAGTTGCCGGCAGTGATGAAGAGAAAGCCGGCGGAAGTCTTGATAAAAAAATCGCCGAGTGTAAGCGCAGTCCCATCTGGAAAGAGGGCGTCAGGAAGAAATTCCACTTGGGCGACACCAAAGAAGTGGACCATCTGCTGGAAGAATTCGCCGCCGACATGCTCTGCCAGGAAACGGAAGTGCGCCATCCCAAGAAGCTCTTCATCTCGTGGCTCTCCGAGAAGCGCCAGAAGGAAACTTACCCCGGTAATCCCGGCTCCGGCCTCGGTGTAGGTGAATGGCGCGACCAGAGCGGACGGCGTCGATATGCGAAGAGTGACGTCATCGTGCCCGAATATGCCCCGCCGCGTCCCTCGGCCGGCCACTGGTGGAGCGAACCCTCCAGAGCCTGGTGCAACCAGATCTGACCCCCGGGAGGAGCTGTCTCCCACTGGGAGCAGCACTCTCCTGAGCGCTTCAAAACCCTCCCAACGCTCTCTACGAAACTTGCAGAAATGATTAAATAGTCGTACCTTTGCAAATCCAATGCAGACATCGTGATGAAAATAGAATCTGTCTATATTAATCCGCTTACCGACTTCGGATTCAAGTTCCTTTTCGGACAGGAGGAGAACAAGGAGTTTCTCCTCTCATTTCTCAACGCCTTGTTCCAGGGCACCCGGGAGATTGTAGATGTGGAGTTCATAGACAAAGAGAAGGTTGGACAGGCCAAGGATGACCGTGCCCTCATCTATGATGTATACTGTAAGACTGCCGAGGGGGAACGCATCATCGTTGAGATGCAGAATCGCTATCAGAGCCATTTCCGCGACAGAGCCCTTTACTACCTTTCCTCCGACATCTACAGGCAGGCCCAGAAAGGGAAAGACTGGGATTACTCACTCATACCGGTATATGGCGTTTTCCTCATGAACTTCGACTGGCGAGAGGGTAAGGAAGAACAGATAAGGGAGGATGCTTGTTTGATGAATATCAGGACCCACGAGATTTTCTCCGACAAGATTGGTATGACATTCATCAAGATTCCGATGATGACGAAAGATGCGGAGAGCTGCAGGGATAAATTTGAAAAATGGTTGTACGTACTTAAAAATATGGATAAGATGGAAGCAATGCCAAGAGTATTTTTGAATGACCCGGTGTTCAGGAAACTGGGACAGGTGGCGAAAGTGGCAGCTCTGAATGACAAAGAGCGTGCCGCCTATGACAGATCGCTCAAAACCTACCGCGACGCCTATGCCATTGCCAAGACCGAACGTACTGAAGGTCTCGAGGAGGGTATCCAGATAGGAAGAAAAGAAGGAAGAAAAGAAGGAAGACAGGAAGGAACACTAAGTGTGGCAAAGAATCTCATGGTAATGGGTATGGCTGATGAAGTCATCATCCAGGCAACCGGCTTGACGGCAGTTCAGATCCGAGCCTTGCGGGATTCGATCTGAATCACCAGTACGCCACCTCGGCCACACCGGGAAAGTCGTGATGAAATACAACTACAACAACGGCCGCTACGCACTCTACGAGCCCGGTCGCGAGCCCGACTGGGACAACACCAACCATCTGCTTGAGGCGCGCCGCAGCCGCGCCGAGGAAGCAGCCGACGCCGCCCGCCTCGACTTCGCCGACTGGCAATCCCCCTGCCACGAAGACCCCCATTCTAAACTGGGAGGAGAGGATGCCGGATAGGGAGGAGCCGTCCCAGCCCGGGAGGAGCACTCTCCCGAGTGCTTCAAAACCCTCGACTCACACCAGACGGACCAGGAGGGAGGGAGGATGCAAATCCAAACTTCTTGAGACGACGTTTGCGTGATAATCAGAGCAATTTCTTTAATTCCTCTACATCAGGAAGTGCCTCACGCAATTTATCCGGCATATCCTTACTCAGACGATATGTTGCCACACCCATTGGCTTTGCATAATCCTGAATCACATACTCCACAAAGTCTTTATTGGCATCCTTGCACAGAACGATACCTATGGATGGGTTCTCGTGGGGCTTCTTCACTTTATCATCCAGAATGCGAAGATAGGTCATCAGTTGGGAGAGATAGCCGGGCTTGAATTTTCCAGTCTTAAGCTCAACTACCACTAAAGCATTCAGCTCTCTGTTAAAGAACAGTAGATCTGGAAAGAAGTCCTCTGAGTATATTTCAAGGTGGTACTGATTGCCGACAAAGGCAA
>CAZPQD010000052.1:0-20663 GCA_964588625.1 uncultured Sangeribacter sp.
TAGCACAGCAGTTTTTGGTTCTGCTTGTCCAGGTTCGAATCCTGGTAAGACAACAATAATGAATAAGCGGAAGCGCGAGGCGCTTCCGCTTGTTCGTTATGTTCACTTTTGTTTGGCTTTGTTATTTCGCAGTCTCGGTGGGACTTGAGGTTGTAGCCTTGCCATTCCCAGTCTCGGATAGACTTGAGGTGGTAGCCTTGTCATTTCCAGTCACGGTGGGACGTTGAGGTTTAACTGATGTCACTGCTGGCTGAAGTCTTTCCAATCATTGCTTCAGGATGAAGGAGGCGATGTCAGAGAGGACTTCAGGAGAGAAAGTCTCCTCAATCTGAGAATATTCCGACAGGAAACCCTTCTCGGCGTGTTGCATCAGGTGGTTGAGGTCCTCATATACCCTTATGTCTGCTCCTTCCGCATATTCACGGGCCGGTTCCAGGTTGAGCGACGGGGGCACCTGCATATCTTTCTCTCCATAGATTATCATTGCCGGCGACTTGAGGTTGCGCAGGTCGGAAGCAGGGTCGTAGGCCAAGAACCATACCATCCAGGGATTGTCGGAAGGGGTGTTGAGCATGGAGCTTATTGAAGTGGCGAGTTCGTTGCTTGTGGGGTCGGCCGCGTAATTGGGATAGAATTCGTCAAGAAGCTCATCGCTTGCCACCACCGCTTCGGGATGACCCAGCTTATACTCCAGGGCACGCTCCATGGCTGCGCCGAAATCCGCAGCGAGTTTTTCATCCATATCTATGGAGAGCAGCGCCATCTTATTCTGGAACGCTATCGTGCGTGTCCCTTTTACTGACGGACCGGCCACCGACACAATAAAATCCGGACGGTCACCATCGCGTGCTCCCAGGATATAGGCAATCATGCCCCCTTCGCTGTGACCTAAGATACCGGTTTTGCCGAATCTTCCCTGACTGCGCAGCCATTTCATTACAGCCTCTGCATCTGATGCGAAATCAAGGGTAGTGGCGTCAAAGGCATCCCCGGTGGATTTGCCGAATCCACGGTCGTCATATCGCAGCGATGCTATGCCGTTTCTGGCCAGATAGTCAGCGATGACAGCAAAAGGCTTATGGCCGAACAGCGCCTCATCGCGATCCTGCAGTCCGCTGCCGGTCACCATCACAACCACCGGCGTGGCTTCCGAATATCCCTCCGGCAGAGTCAGCGTGCCCGCAAGACGTGAATTGCCGGCAGGATTGTCGATGGTCACTTCCTCCGTAGTGTAAGGGAAGGGAGCCGTGGGAGTCTGCGGACGGTTCAGACTGAATTCTGAGTGCTTCAATGTGAGAGGCAGCGTGAGCGTGCTTTGGCGGAATGTACCTTCAATTGTCTCATCCTTACGCGTACCAGTATAGGTCATCATGAGGGTAGGCACAGAAAAAGCCACAGAATCCGACGAAAGGAAAAGCGTCTCCCCCTTGATACCGAATGCCCCCTGATCCGGAGAATCCATCGTGATAGACGAATCCTTTACTGAAATATTCAGCACCAGCTGCATCTCCAACCCCGGAGCCAGCTGCAGCAGCCCGCCCCAGCTCCCCTCCATCGGCTCAGCCGCCGCATCCACACCGCCGGCCACTTCCGGAGCTACACCGCCGGCCATTGCCGGAGCTGCTCCGCCGGCCATTGCCGGAGCCAAAGCCACACCGCCGGCCGCTGCCGGAGCCAAAGCCACACTGCCGGCCATTGCCGGAGCCAAAGCCATACTGCCGGCCATTGCCGGAGATACTCCGCCGCCCGCTGCAGTAGCCGTCATCCCACCGACCGCCGCCGCAGCCATCCATCCAGCCGCAGTAGCCATTCCTAAAAATTTCTTAACATTCATAATATTATAAAATTTAATAATTGCTTTTATTTTCTTTATAAATATAATATTTACATGCAAATTAGCCCAATTTTGATTTCATCCTTCCGCAATCATCCTTCCGCAATCATCTTTTCCGCGATCATTCTTTCTCGATCATCCTTTTCCTCAATCATCCTTTTCCTCAATCATCCTTTTTCTCAATCATCCTTTCTCGATCATCCTTCCGCCTTCTTCCTTTCTGCCTTCTTCCTTTCCGCCTTCTTCCTTCACCTTGCGACAAACCGGCTCCGCATTTTGAATAAATCATTTTATCAATCTGCAAGGGGTTTGTCGGAGGTGAAGGAAAATAATTTCAGAATCTTGAATAATAATCCTTTCTCAACCCATGAATTCCGCTTCAAGCCATGAATTCCGCTTCAATCCGCAAATTCCGATATTATGGAGGCAAGCTTATTCATTTGGAGACAGGTTTCACGGGTTAGAGGCGTATTAAGCGGCAGCCCGAGGGAGATGATCAGTAGTCGCCCTTGAGAGCATAAGTCAAAGTCATGTGCTGCCGGTTTAAAGCGTTCGCCAAAAGCTTCATGGGTGATAAGGATAATGTTCGCTCCAATCTTCTCGGCTTCGGCGCGAATGGATTTTTCTGATTTGCTTATGAAGGGAGAGACGAGAACAGTCCCTTTTTCAGCGCCCCTCAACCAGCTCTTTTTCTTTTCGCACACTTCTTTAGGCGTGAATGCACTTCGTATTATAACAGCACTCTTATCCGGATTCCGAAACAGGAAAAGGTTGCCGTAGGCTTCATAGTTGCGATTTGAGATTTTAAGTGTTCTTACCCGCTGAAAAAACTGAGGATATTGCTGCCTCATAGCGAGACGGTGAGGATTTTCTGCGATATATCGGTAAAGGGCATCGAGCGACCGGTTCTCATATAGAGGTTTGTCGCAATATCCCACTTCAAAGATATCTTCATCGCTGATTGTAGCTCCTATCTTTTTTGAATGTTTGAAGGCAATTCTTTTCCTTAGTGCTTCAATATAAAAATCCAGATGCCTGTCAGTCCAAAACAATACCTGCAGAAGTATATGGACATGGTCGGGCATAACACAAAACTGGTGGAGTTTTATGATGGGATACTCATAAGGAAGATGTATGATGGCCTTTGCAATTGTGGCTCCTAATTCAGATTCGTTTATTTGGGCACATCCCTGGTTGCGGGGTGCGATTCCGGCATCTCCTTTTACTGTCCCAAAAATATCGCAGGCTATTGTTTTCTTGAGAATGATATGATAGATGAAGGGGGCGCGGTAGTTATGATTGATCGCCCTCCTATTATAGGAATGCTTCCCTGTTTCCTTAAAGGGTCTGATTTCGGATGATCCCATATAATTAAGCTTTAAAATTTTTCTTCACCTTGCGACAAACCGGCTCCGCGCGCGGGATAGCTCCTTCACCTTGCGACAAACCGGCTCCGCGTGTGGATAGCTCCTTCACCTTGCGACAGACCGGCTCCGCGCGGGGGATAAGTCCTTTTCTTCAATCTGCAAGGGGTTTGTCGCAAGGTGAAGGGGATTGGAGGGTTGGGGCCGGGTTGGGGAGGGTCAGTAGAGCTGGCCGTAGTTGCCGCGGTCGAGGGAGCGGTAGCTGATGGCTTCGGAGATGTGGGCGGATGTTACGTCGGGGCTGCCGTCGAGGTCGGCGATGGTGCGCGCTACGCGCAGGATGCGGTCGAAGGCGCGGGCCGACATGTTGAGCTTCGTCATGCGGTCCTTGAGTCGCGCCATCCCTTCGTCGTCGGGCCAGGCATATCGCTTCAGCAGACGCTGGTTCATCTGGGCATTGCAATGGATCCCTTTTTCGCCGGCATATCTCTGCTGTTGTATCTCGCGTGCCTTCATCACTCTCTCTCGGATCGCGGTGCTCCCTTCCGAAGCCTCCGTGCTCGCCATGTCGTCGAAAGCCACGGGCTGTATCTCCACCTGAATGTCGATCCTGTCGAGCAACGGACCGGAAATACGGTTCATATAGCGGGCCACAGCTCCCGGCAGGCAGGTGCACCGGCGTGTGGGATGTCCGTAGTAGCCACAGGGGCAAGGATTCATGGAGGCCACCAGCATGAAAGATGCCGGATAATCCACACTGTATTTCGCCCGCGAGATTGTTATGACGCGGTCTTCGATGGGCTGACGCATCACTTCCAGTACCTGTCGGCTGAATTCCGGGAATTCGTCGAGGAACAGCACGCCATTGTTTGCGAGCGAGATCTCCCCCGGCATAGGATTGACACCTCCCCCGACGAGTGCCACCGGCGAGACCGTGTGGTGCGGGGCGCGAAACGGCCGGCGCGTCATCAGCATGGAGCCGCGCTGCAGTTTTCCGGCTACGGAGTGAATCTTGGTGGTCTCCAGAGCCTCAGCCATGCTGAGCGGGGGCAGGATTGAGGGGAGGCGTTTTGCCATCATTGATTTGCCGGCTCCCGGCGGACCTATCATCAGCAGGTTGTGGCCTCCCGCGCAGGCCACTTCAAAGGCCCGTTTCACAGAGTCCTGACCCTTCACTTCCGAGAAATCGAAATCAAAATGGCCTGCGTCGGCGGCAAAGAGTGCACGTGTATCGATGACTGTAGGCTGAAGGGTGCAGTTTTCCGGGTCGGAAAGCAGGGCCATCGCTTCCGAGAGATGACTGACTCCAAAAACCTCAATGCGGTTTACGACCGCAGCTTCCGTGACGTTTGCCTCCGGCACTATCAGTCGCCGGAAGCCCATCTCGCGTGCCCTGACCGCCATCGGGAGAACACCCTTGACCGGGAGGACGCTCCCATCGAGAGAGAGTTCCCCCATCATCATGCAGTCAGCCAGATGGTCGGCAGGGATACTCTCATTGGAGGCAAGCACTCCTATTGCCATAGGCAGGTCGAAGGAGGCCCCCTCCTTCTTCACGTCCGCCGGGGCGAGATTTATCACCGTGCGTTTATGCGGCACCGGCACGCCGCTGCAGTTTATGGCCGACATGATGCGCTGGTAACTCTCCTTCACGGCAGTGTCGGCCATACCGACGATAGTGAAGGTGGCTCCACGCTCCACGAGGGTCTCTATTGTGACCGGATAAGCCTCAATCCCCTGGATTGCCGCGCTGAAAACTTTAGTAAGCATTGTTGGGAGGAAATTTACATTACTTTTCTGAACTCCGCCTCCGCCTCTGCCGGCAGTTCGCCGCGATACGTCACACGTCCCTTGCGGTCGGCTACGATAAAGAGCGGCGCGCGGCTCACTCCAAGAATCATTGCGGTGGAGTCCGCCTCACCTGCCGGCATCCATCCCCTCAGGGTATGGCGCAGGGAGTCGGAAGCCAGGGGCATATGCCATGCCACCGAGTCGGAGTCAAGACACACATCGGCAAGCAGGCGTTTGGTCGTGTCGCTGAAATCGCTCTGCAGTCGGCGGAGCAATTCGATTCCCTCCTGTCGGCGACTTTGTCCGGAATGCCAGAAAAAGAGCAGGGAGGGCCGACCCGGGGAAATTGTGTCAGTGCCTGCCGTGGTGCGCATTATGAACCTGCGCATCTGTCCGCCGGCAGGAAGGGAAGCGTCAGGTTGGTCTGAACGGGCTGCCAGGCTGATGAGGGCCTGGTCGAGGGCCTTCCCCTTCAATTTCCGCCATAACGCTTCGTAGCCCCGGGGATCCCTGCGCCTGTCGTAGGAAGTTAGCAGCAGCAGTGTGGAAAGCTGTGACTCAGGATTTTTATCCACATAAGCCGCCACCGCCTCATTTATGCGCTTTGGGTTGCCGCTGCGAAGCGCCGTCAGATTTTCGAGCCTCCATTCCGTCCATTTTTCCGAGAGCTTGTTGCCCTTTATTCTCCAGCTCAGTGGGTCGGCATCCTCAGAAGATATGACGATCTTGTCGCCACGTTCGGCATAGAAGGCAATCTGCGGTTGGCCGGATGGGGATAGCACATACACTATCGCCGGAAGCACCGCCGGACACTCCACTTTCCCCTTGCCGCCGGTGAGGGCGCAAATCGGGTCGAGCGTCATCCCAGAACGCTTGTCGGAGGCGTGGTAGAGTAGTCTTACGGTGGTGTCCATCCCGGCGGGAAGCCGGAACTCTATGGAGAATTTCTTGGCTGCGCATCCGCAAATAATCAGCAACAGCGCGAGCGCCGGGCAGTAGAGGAAGCGGAGGCAGGACGTATGGCGGGTCATGATGAAGTGTTAGTTTTTTGGAGGGGTGAGCCCTTAATTCCGTCAAAGTTAGTAAAACTTTGCGAGTTGACAAAATCAGGCTTGCGAAGGACTTCGCCAAAGGGAAGAAATTGAAAAATGAAAGGTGGATGCGAAAAAAAAGAGCGGGTGATATTATGCGCTCTCAGGAATTTTATTAATTTTGCCGTCAGTGCGCCCTGCGCCCCCATTCATCACATCCCCGCCGAGGGCGTCCTGATTTTAAGCCTCGGCAGGAGTGAATATCCCCGAAAGAATAAATCAACAACTTTATAACACTATCAAAAATGAAGAAAACTTTACTCACTATGCTCGTGGTGCTGGCCGGCATTTTCGGAATGTCTGCTGCAACTACAGAGTTTGGCTACTGTGGCGACCTCAACCAGGCGCTCGGTTACAAGCTGAAGTGCACCTATGGCGTTGCCATACAGGTGCCTGCAGAGTATACAGCCGCTCTCAAGGGTTGTAAGGTGACGGCTGTCAGCGTCGGTTTCGGCACAGGCGTCAGCAAGAAGATGCAGGTATTCGTGAGCGAGGACCTCGTGAAGGACATGAAGCCCCTCGGCACCGGCTCCACCGAAACCCTGAAGGAAAAGCAGATCAACACCATATCCCTTGACACTCCCGTGGAGCTCACCGGAAAGGCGCTCTATGCCGGATATGTCTATGAGGCCACAAGTGCAGGCGATCTTCCGATGGGTGTGGATTTCGATTCCAACAGCTATGCCCCCATGGGCGACTATACAAGCATCGTCACTGACGCTGCCGATCTCTGGGAAGAGGTTCTTCCTCTCGGTGGCAAATACGGCAACCCCGTGATCCGCATCGTTGTGGAGGGTGACAACATCCCCGGCGAAATGGCCATGCCCCGCACCATCACGCTGCCCGGCATCATCCGTCCCTGGACCGACTTCGAATTTGAGGTGGCCGTACGCAATATGGGCACCACTGACATGAACAGCGTTGAGCTCAGCTATCGTCTTGGCGGCAGCGGCCTTCAGACCTATACCTATAACTTTGAGACTCCGGTAGCCCCCAACGAGACAGGTCTGGCTAAAATCACCGGACGCAACAATCAGGATGGCGAGGTTGACCTTCCCGCCGTTGCCTACGTTTCTAAAGTCAATGGCGTTGAGAACCCCCTCTACGGAGTGAAGGTAGAGACAGCATTCTCTCCCAACAGCAAGCTTTTCGAGCGCCGTATGGTTCTCGAGGAATTCACAGGAGTTGCTTGCGGCTACTGTCCGCGTGGCTACTATGGCATTGAAGAGTTCACAAAGAAACTTAAGGAGAAAGGTCTGGAGGATAGCTTCATCGCCATTGCCGTGCATAACTATGGCAGCGACCCCATGTCCTGCTCCGCCTACAATGCCTGGATGAACAACTGGGCTCCCGGTGCTCCCTCCGGTTCCATCAACCGTATGGAGGCATATTATGGTTTTGACCCCAGTCTGGATGGACTTGAGGCTGCCTTCCCCATCGTGCGCCGACTCACCAAGGAATATGTGGAGGTATCCGCAGAATTTGAGGATGAGGAGCAGACAAGCGTGATCGCCACTACAAAAATGCAGTTTGCAGAAGATATGGATGATGCAGCCTATGGTCTTGCTTATGTAGTGATCCAGAACGAACTCGGCCCCTACAACCAGACCAATTATTATGCCGGCGGAAAGCTTGGCGAGATGGGAGGCTTCGAGAAGCTCGGTGCCAGCACACCTCTTGTATATAACGACGTGGCCCGCGACATCTACAACTGGACCGGTGACAAGACTGCCGTTCCCACCGAGATTGTAGAAGGCGAAGTCTATACCCACACAAAGGCAATGTCGCTGACACGCTGCAAGACCCTCAAGGGGGCAAGCCTCGACAATGTGGAGATCGTAGCCCTTCTCATCGAACGCAAGAGCGGAGAGATCGCCAACGCCGCCAAGTGCAAGATCGGCGGAAGCAGCCTCAATGAAGTTAAGGAGGCTCCCGTTGCTGCCTACACAGTACGTGGCCTTCAGGGCCGCATCGTAGTTGACGGCGATTATGACAATGTGGTTGTCTACACTGCCGCCGGAGCTGTTGCCGGACGCTTCGTTGCCGGTCAGCCCATCAACCTCGCCGCCGGTCTTTATCTCGTCAGCGTAGACTCCGAGAAGGCCGTCAAGGTAATCGTTCGCTAATCAGAAATCCATACAAAATCCGTTTTCTTCGGCCATCCGAAGATATTGGATGATATAAGGATTTTTAGTAGAAAAATGCAATCAATGGAGCCATTGTCAGCGACAATGGCTCCATTTCTTTTGGCAAAATAACACAAAAGAGAGAGCCGAAGATAAAGCTTGGGAGTAGGGGAGTGGGGAATTTTGCGGAATTGAATTTAAATATCTAACTTTACAAACTGAATAGAGCGCCCCTGTTGCAAGCAGTCTATATTTTCAGAATAGGCATTGCGTGACGCCCTCTGTCGGACGGCGTGGCGTATACTGCTGAAATCGAAAGATTTGAAAAGATTTAATGATAATGAAGAGGATCCTACATTTGATGGTTGCCTTGATTCTGCTCGGCATTCCCGGCATGAAGGCGGCCGACGTCTCGGAGTTCGGCTACTGCACCCGTTTCGGTGGAGTATGGAACACTGCGGGCAACCCTGTCGGCACCGCATATGGAGAGGCTCTGGAAATTCCTGCCGCCACGGCGCAGTCGTTCAACGGCTGCAAGATCGTGGGCATATCCGTAGGATTCGGTACGGCAGCCAAGTGTGATGTGGAGGTCTTCATCTCCACCAATCTTCAGAAGGATCCTCTTTATTCGCAGAAGGCCACAGTCAGGCCTAATGAATTTACAGTCGTCACTCTCGACGAGCCTTACGAGATTGTCGGCAAACGCGTCTATGTGGGTTATAAGTTCGTAAGTACTTCCACATCCGACTCCCCGATGGCCTTCGACTACGACGAGGCCAACAAGAACAGTTATGGCAACTGGGTGAGCATCGCCGTAGATGCCGGCCAGTTCAACAAGAAGTGGGAGCATTATTACTCCAACTATGGCAACTGCTGCGTGCGTGCCGTCATCGAGGGCAATATCTCGGGCAGTGCCACAGTCGTGCCCACCTCGGTGGAACTTCCGCCGCTTGTGCGTCCCGGCCGGGATTTCACTTCCGCTTTAAAGGTGTCTAACACATCCACAGCCCTCGCTGAGGAGGTGGAGGTGAGCTGGACAGCCGGCAGCAATTCCGGCACCCACACATATCACTTTGAGGAAGGTCTCAAGGCAGGCGGCTCAGCACTGGTAAATGTGCCGATGGTCTGTGATGAGGAAGGGGAGGATGTCCCCGTCTCTTTCCGTATCACCAAAGTCAACGGCGAGGATAATTATGATGCCTCCACCGAGCTGACAGCCTCACTCTTCTGCTCCTGGAGCTATGCCGTGAGGAATGTGCTTGTGGAGAAAAACACAGGCAACCGCTGCGGATGGTGTCCGAGGGGAATAGTCGGATTCAGCCGTATGGAGGAGGAGATCACCGACGGCAGCTTCATCCCCGTGGCCGTGCATAACTACAATGAGAACAGCGATGTGCTTATGTGTCCTTCTTACTATCTCTGGAACAATGCCTACACTTCCTATAGCGCGCCAAGGGTAGTCAGCAACCGCGAAGGGGGAGTCTTCGATCCTCAATATGAATTGCTGATGGAGAAATACAAGGCCCAGCACACCCGCACATTCGCCGAAATCGAACTCCAGACATCCCTCGCCGGCTCTTATGCCGATGTCTCCGCCGATGTTCGCTTCTATAAGGATATCGACGGTGCCGACTATGGCGTGGGATTCATCCTCACTGAGGATGGCCTCGGCCCTTACGGCCAGAACAACAACTACGCCAACTCCACCGAACCCATGGGAGGATTCGAGAAGAAAGGGGGCGTAGTAATGCTTGTATATGACAATGTGGCCCGCGAGATCTTCGATTGGAGAGGTGAGGCCGGTCTGATCCCTTCCGCAGTCAAGGCCGGCAGCAGCTATCCCGTGAGCCGCACGCTCAGTCTCTCCAACTGCGAGAACCCGGAGAATGTGAAGGTGACCGCATTTCTCACCGACCGCAAGACGGGCTACATCATCAACTCCGCACGCGTCAAACTCGGCAAATCCACAGGCATCGGAGATGTGGAATCTGACGGAGCTTCCCCCGTCAGTGTCAGCTGCTCCGGACGCCTTCTTGCTGCCGAGGGTGACTTCCTCTATGCCAAAGTATTCTCACTCGACGGCCTCTCTGTCGCAGAGTTGCATCCCGGAGAGCGGAGAATCATCCCTGCAGGAGTGTTTGTGATAAAAATCGTAGGAGGAAACTCCGACGGTAAAATTTTTAAGGTTATCGCACGTTAATCTATTGCGCTGATTTACGATTTTATCCGAAACGATTGCATTCACATCAATCCTGAATCGAAAAAATGAGAACTACGGTCCGGATAAACATCCTCATCCTTAAGCATCAACAGTAAAACAACAATAAAACCAATTAACGCAAATGAGCATCATTACTAAGACACTGACTGCCGCGGCTTTCATGGCCGCTGTGGCAATGAGTGCTGACGCTGCCCCCGTGAAGCATGTGCAACGCGAGGACGCTCCCGCCTACAGCGCCGGCACAAAGGCTTATGCCGCCGAGCCGGAAAAGGAGACTTGGACAGACATAGGCGAAGGTATCCTGCGCGACGATGTGCTTACCTACATCTATCTCATGGAAAATTATGAGTTCCCTGTGAAGGTGCAGGAAAGCGACCAGCATCCCGGCCGCTACCGTATGATCAACGCCTACGCCAATCATCCCATTCTTCCCTCCATCTACCCCGCTGGCGCTGTCTACGATAAGAAAGTGCCCCTCATCATCGACGCCACCAATCCTGAGCAAGTATATATCGAGCCCTGCTTCATGGGTTGCTACACCGGCACTGCTGCACGCACAAACGACCCCAAACACAAGGATGGCGAAGGCTATCAGGAAGGTGCCATTTGGAGCATGGGTGGCGACTATATGCTCGACAACGATGGCGCTTGGACACCTGACGACTTCGACAATATCTTCGGTAAGGTCCGCGATGGCGCCATCACATTCCCCAAAGGCGCCGTACTCTTCCAGCCATGGGAGCCCTGTATGGTTGACGACAACGGCAATCCCTACCTGGAAACTATCTGGACAACAGCAAATAAGTCCGGAAGATTCCGCCTCAAGCTCCCCGGAGCTCCCAACGTCGATGTGAAAATCGAACTTTTGGGTCAGACACCCGATCAGGAGGGTGTGGATTATGAACTTGAGCTCCAGGATGACATCGCAGTCCTCCGTGTGGCTCTCGTAGAGGGTGAGGACGTAGCCGCAGCCATTGAGAAGATCAAGGCCGGCACCATCGACTATGAAGAGATCACCGGCTCCGGACGCTACACATTCCCCTATTTCAAGGATGGCCGCTTTACATTGGTATGCGTGCCTTATACTGAAGATGGCGTAGCCCGCTATGAATCTTATCTTTCCAAAACCTTTGAATTTGATCTAAACGGTTGGGTAGAGAAAGGTGAGGCCGTCTACACTGAGGGTATCCTCTGCGACAGCGACATGCGTGCTTATGGTCTTATCCTTTCCCGTGACACATATAATGTGAAGATACAGGAATTTGAGGAGACTCCCGGTCTCTATCGTCTGGTTAATGCATATGGCCCTCCCTACATGAATGCCAACGATCAGAACTATGACCTTTCCAAGAACTACTACATTGAAATTGACGCCACTGATCCCAGCCGAGTTTTCCTCAAGAAGACAGAAGATTTTATCGGTCTTGACCTCAGATATGGTCCCATGATGGTATGGAGTAAAGCCGACCGTCTGCTCAAAGATGAGAATATGACCAAGGAGGAAGTGGATGAGTGGGAACTCGAGAACGGTGCAGTATGGGGTAAGGTTGAGAACAATACCATCACATTCCCCAAGAAGTCGCTTCTTCTCAACTTCACCTTCGTTCGCCCCGAAACCTGGTATTGGGCTAACCATCAGGGCAACTTCGCCATCAAGCTTCCCTTCAATGCTGTGGAGGAAATCAATTCTGCCTCCGATGAGAATGCTCCCAAGGAGTATTACACGCTCGATGGTATGAAGGTCAACGGTTCCAACCTCAATCCCGGTCTCTACATCGTCCGTCAGGGCAGCAAGGCCTGGAAGCAGGTTGTGAAATAATTCGAAAAACTAATAACATCAATAATTCAACAACTCTATCAGAATGAAAAAATCCAACCTGATTCGCCGGATGGCGCTTGGCTCCTTTGCCTCTGTCGCCCTTCTGGCTTCTGCTCAGGGTGTGACGGAGTTCCCTAACACACAGAAGTGGACTCCCTCCCCGGAGGAGATGGCTGTGGCTCCCATGAAGGCCCCGCTGAATACGGAGAAGCCCAAGGGTGCCTACATGTTCGGCTCCATGCTCGACGACTACAACCTGCTGCGCAATTTCGCCAGTATCTATGTCAACGAGCCCAGCAACATCAACAAGCTCAAACTAATCTGCGAGCCCGATCCCGACAACTGGATGTATGAGGCCCTCTTTGGTCTGCTCGCAGGTAGCTACGGTGGCGACGGCTATTACTATGGCTACCGTTTAAGGATGTATTCCTTTGTGGATTATCTTCATGACTTCGTGAAGGTGAATCCCTACACCGGTGAATTCGAGTCCCTCCGCAGCTGGACTGACCAGGAGAATTCCCTCCGTCAGGTGCAGCCTGTATATGACATGGCCTACAACCCCGCCGACGGCGAGGTATATGCTCTTGCCAACGACCCTGAGAGCACCAATATCGCGATGTCAATGATCGGCACGATCGACCTTCGCACCGGTGATTTCAAGAAGCTCTGCTCCCTCAACCGCTACTACTTCGGCATCGCCTTCGACTATGACGGCAATCTCTACGGTGTCACTTGGGAATACCGTGCCGAGGGCAACGGCCAGTACTCCATCAGCGGCACGCGTCTCGACCAGTTTGACGATGAGTTCGAGTACATGAAGGGCACACGTCTTCTCGTGGATGAAAGCCCCTTCATCCCCTACTATCAGCATGGTCTCGAGTTCGACTACACCACAGGCGATCTCTATTGGGCTGCCTGCGATTATGCCAACCATAAGCAGTCGCTCATAAGAATCAACCCCGACAATGGCAAGACTGAGAACCTCGGTGTCATCGGCCGCAACGAGCAGATGGTGGGTCTCCACATCCCCTTCATCACTGCCGATGCCCGCACAGCTCCTGCACGTGTCTCCAACCTCTCTTACGCATTTGATCCCCAGGGTGCCAACAAGACTACCCTTACCTGGACCAACCCCACAACTCAGTGGAACCGCAAGGATCTCGCTGACCTCGTGGAAGTCAACATCTATCGCGATGATATGAAGTCGGCTCCCGTCGGCACTGTCGCAGCTTCCGGTCAGAAGGGTAAGGAGATGTCCTGGACTGACGAGACTGCCGAGCGTGGTCTCCACAAATACTATGTCGTTCCCTCCTCCGTGAAGGGTCAGGCAGGTATCATGGACAGCATCTCCGCTTTCGTTGGACGTGACCTCCCCGGTGCACCCCGCAACGTGGCCGCCACTACTCCCGAGGGCAAGACCGTCAACCTCAAATGGGACGCTCCCAACCGTGGCGACAGCGACGGCTGGTTTGATACTGATGTCACTTACACCGTAACCCGTACGGCCGACGGCAAGGTAATTGCCCAGGACATCAAGGAATGCTCCGCTACAGACAATGATATCCCCGAGGCCACTACCTACACTTACGCCGTTGTGGCTAAGAACAATGAAGGTGTATCCGAGCCCGGACTCTCCAACGGCGTACTCGCCGGCCAGAGCCTCAAGGTGCCCTTCTACACTGACTTCCCCGACGAGACTGACGCCGGCAGATTTGCCGTCATCGACGCCAATGAGGATGGTATCAAGTTCTACTACAGCTACAATACCAACAAGGCCGGCACTAAGTGCTACAACATGATCCTCAGTGATTATACCAACGATGATTATCTCGTGACTCCTCCCTTCAAGGTACAGGATGGCCACTCCTATCGCGTTTCCTATACAATCAGCGTAGGCCGCTATGGCGAGTATGACCAGGCTTGGACTCAGGACTTCCGCGTGGTAGGCGGTCAGAATCCTACCCTCGATGGCATGGAGGATGTATATGTTGACTGCCCCAAGTTCGTCTTCAACAACCAGCACGACCGTCAGACCCTCAGCGCAGAGTTCACTGCCGACCATGACGGCGATCACTATGCTGCCCTCAATGTCTACACCACTTCCGAGATCAAGGACACTTGGCTCTATGTGGAGGACTGCCTGATCGAGGAAGTATTCGACAACGACCTCGAGGCTGCCCTTCTCGACGTGCCCGGCATCATATCCTGCCAGGAGGATGCACTGTGCCCCAACGTGTTCAAGGTGACTGTCAACAACCCCGGTCTCAAGGAGCAGAAGGATTATAAGGTTGAGGTAGGATTCAAGAGCCTCACCGGCGACTTCATCCCCTTCATCGATTCTTCCGATGTTGAGGTGCCCGCGCTTGCACACAATGAGAAGCAGACCATTGTCCTCAAGGGCTTCCCCAAGAAGATGGATGATGGCAACTATCAGGTTATGGCACGCGTAGTGCTCGAAGGCGATGAATATCCTGCCAACGACCTCAGCGAGCCTCTCGACGTAAGAGTTGACGACAAACCCGCCCTCAACTACACTGTAACTCAGAATAAGGAGGCTTCCGTCACATATCCGCCGCTCAACTTCTACACTCCCTACTCCGCTTATCAGACCATCTATTCTCCCGAGATGATGGCAATCGAGATCGAGGGTGATGATGCTGCTTACCTGAAGCGTCTCGCTTGGCAGTACAATGCCGATAAGGATATCAACGGCACTGACATCAAGGTTTACCTTGGCCAGACCAATGTCAAGCTTCTCGAATCCGGTTCCAAGGAATGGGTTGTCAACAACCAGGAGAAGGTATACGAAGGCAAGGTCGACATCAAGAAGGGCGACGGCTTCATCGACATCGTTCTTGATGAGCCTTTCGAGTTCGATCCCGATATGAGCCTTGTTGTTACCGTCCTTAAGTACAACAACTCTGTATCCGGCGAATGGCCCGTACGTTTCCGCGTATTCGATTACGAGCAGAAGAGCCTCAAGACATGGCACTCCATGGGCTACAGCGGCTCTACTGAGTTCGATCTGAATTCATACAATGCCTTCAACACATTCTGCTATGCCCAGGCTCCCGTGCTCTTCATGGCTGTCCCCGGTGCTGAATCTGGCGTATGTGTGATCGGTGCTGAAGAAAATTCACAGGTTGTTCTTGAAGACGGCGTTCTTTCCTTCGGAGCTCTCGACGTTCGCGAAGTAAGCGTTTGGTCGGTTGATGGCAAGCTCGTGAAGAAGGGTGCTGTAGCCGGTGGCTCTATCGCCCTTGATGTCCTCCCCGGCATCTACGTTGTGAACGCAACTCTCGCCGACGGTGAGAACGTAACCCTCAAGGTTCGTGCCAACCGTTAATCCCTGACATAGAGGAATCCGCTTCTCCGGAAGCTCCGGCTGCGGAGAATCGGATTCCTCTTTTTCCTTTTTTTCCACCCGAGGATTTTTCAACAATCAACAATTTTTCAGATATGAAAAAACTTTTACTCCCTCTGCTTTTCGGAGCCATATGTGCCGTTCCCGCCACAGCCGACCTTAAAGTCGGTGAGATCACACTCCCCGAGAATGTGAACTATGGTGAGACCGCCAACCTCAAGGTAGCTGTAGAGAACGACGGCGACGCCGTCTCTGCCTACACCGTGCAGGTGCTTCGCGGCTTTACTTCCCATTGCGGAAAGACTGAGAAGCATAAAAACTATATGACGGAAACGCTTGCCGAGCTTAACGGCACTGTTGAGCTTGCCGCAGGCACAACCGAACTGGAAATCCCCGTTTTCTTTGAGCTGGGAGGCAACTATAGCCTCATCGTGAAGATCACGCCCGAGGGAGGAGAGACGGTTGAGGGTCAGTCAGCTGCAAATCTTGTAGTGGATGTGCCCATTGATGGTCGCTCCATTGAGAAGACACTTCCTTCCGAGGATGTCACTTTCCGCAACAACGGTTTCTCTGGCTTCAATGGTTTCGAATATATCGGACGTCAGACCATCTATCCCGCTTCCATGATCGACGTTCCTCGTAACGCCGTCATCAATACTCTCACCCTCTATTATCAGCCTGACAACTATCCCCGTCCTGAGGTGCGCTACAGAATCTACATGGGTACTGTTGACGCTGACGTGACCACTTACTCCACCAAGGAGCCGCTGAGCACCGATATGGTGCTCGTATATGACGACATCTGTCCGGAGTGTCCGGTCGTGAAGGGAGAATGTGAAGGACTCAAGGAGCCTTGGGTCCTCAAGCTTGGCCGTCCGTTCGAGTATGACGCCACAAAGAATCTCGTTCTCACCATTGAGGGTGACCCCGGCACAGATTTTGAGAATCAGGCTCTGCCCTGGTTCTACACCCAGCAGATTTTTGAGGAGGATGGCACAACAAGATCCAACTGCTCAATCGATGTCCGCTGGTATAAGGAAGGCGACTTCTTCTCCGATGCTCCCACCGGAAGATTTGTACTCTCAAACATGATGCCTCAGGCCACATTCAGCTATCAGCTCGTGAAGGAAGCTGAGGTTGTGGAACTCGAAATCGGTGAGGTGACTGCTCCCTCCGATGTCATTGCTCAGGAGAGCGCCACTTTCCGCTGCAACGTCATCAACAGCGGCACTGCTGAGATCCCTGTTTTCACTCTTGATCTTCTCGACATGACCGGCGAAGGAGAGGAACCCGTACTGCTCGCTTCCACTGAAATCGAGACCGGCGTAAACCCCGGCGGCGATCTCAATGCCAAGCTGAAATACACTTTTGAGACAGAAGGTGAATACAAGCTTGCGATGCGTGTCTCCGTAGAGGGCGACGTCAACCCCGATAACAACCTCTCCGAGGTATTCGATCTCCACGTAGGTCCCGCCGTTGGCGTGAAGATGGTGGAAGCCGGTAGCGATGCGCTTGCTTATGCCGACGGCCGTATCCTCGTAGGAATCGAAAATGCCGCTTCCCTCCAGGTAGCTTCAGCTGACGGCCGCGTGGTTCTTTCCAGGACTCTTGACGGCGAGGCTCAGGTAGCCGCTGCGCTCCCCATGGGTGTATATGTAGCTCGTGTGGCTGCTGCCGACGGCAAGAGCTATATTGCCAAATTTATCGTAAAATAAATCTTTCAGACAAATTACTTTTTCAGAATCATAAAGATGAGCAACAAATTAATTGTGGCGGCTCTCGCCGCTGGTATCGCGCTTCCCGTGGCTGCGCTCCCGCTCTTCAACCTCTCCTCCCAGAAGGAGGGTTATGGCGAGCGCCTGATGCCCCGTGAGGCTGTCGCTAAAAAAGCTCCGGCTGCTTCCGGACGCATATCCAAGGCTCCTGCCAAGAAGATAATAACCTCTTTCGGCGACGACGCCTCCGACATTGAGAAATATGGCGAGCTCGAGCTCTGCTTCGAAGAGGATTTCTCCAAGGTGACCAAGGGCTCCATTGAAGAACCCTACCTCGAGGAGATTCTCCACTACTATGATGGCCATGAGGATTTTGAATATCCCTGGAACAACATGCTTCCCGAACTCACCCACATCAAGGGTTGGGGTGTAGGCAACGCCTACGCTGCCGGCGGATGCGTATTCTTCCCCTGCTGGGAGGGAGAGGCTCACCTCAATACTCCCGTCTGGGACCTCACCGGTGAGGGTGGCAACGTTGCAGTGCTCGAGTTCAAGGCACGTGCTCCCAAGGATGCACACTATGACTATCTCTACGTTGAGGCAGCTGAGACTCACCACTGGGCTCCTTCCTGGGATATCAATGAGAATATCCTCCTCAGCGGTATCACCGACGAATGGACCACTATCCGTCTGATCTTCCAGAACTGCGGTCCCTCCTTCCTTTTCAACATCGTTGGTATCAATAAGGGTGAGGTGTTCATCGACGACGTGAAGGTATATAAGCTCAAACCTTATCTCCACGTTCCGCAACCCACAGGCCACCGCAACTACAAGGGTTCTGAGTTCAACATCGGATGGACTGAGACTCCCGGTGCTGAGAAGTATATCGTAAACGTTTATGACATTGAGAGCAACGGCTCCATTCGCGATTATCTCGTGAAGGATCAGGAAGTGACAGGCACTTCCTTCAAGGTAGAGGGCGCCGAGTCCGGTCAGACCTACTACTACACCGTAACACCCGTCAAGGGCGATATGGTGGGCCTCACATCCACTCCTTGTGAGATCGCTGACCTTGAGGCTCCCAAGATGGAACCCGTGGAGCTCGATGGCGAATGGGGCTACAAGGCTAAGTGGAATCTTGTTCCCACTGCTGAGGTGTATGACTACTATGCTTACTACAAGCGCACTGCCGACAAGGATGGTGAGTTCGTAATCACCGATGAGGACTTCACCGGTGTCGCTCTCGGCGACGGCACTCCCACCGGCTGGACCAAGGAAGACGTACAGAACAATGCAATCGAGCAGGGCTACTATGACCAGTTCTATCCCCAGGATATCCGTCAGAAGGGCTGGTATGGTCTCCACTATTGCCCCTTCACCGACTACATCGGTGTCTGCGGTTGGTTCTATGGCCGCAATGACTGGGATAACGCTGGCTGGATCTCCCCTGAGCTCGACCTCTCCAAGGATGGCGGCAAGATCAACATCAGCATGGACCTCGCCGGCGAAATGGTAATCCTCGAAGACGAGGAGTTCAATCAGTACAAGTATGTCGAGACTTGCGCCGTAGCACTCTTCAACTGGAATGAGGAGCGTGAGGACTATGACCAGGTTGAGCTCGTATACGTGGACCGCGACGAGAATGGCAACTGGAAAGACGCTGCCGACCGTATCCAGATGGACTGGAAGAAGTATAACGTAACCCTCACAAAGGGTAGCAAACGTTCCATCATCGGTATCTATGCAGTGCTCGGTGAAGGCAACCTCTATATCGACAACCTCAAGATCACCCAGAACTACAAGAAAGGTGAGGAGTTCCTCGATCCCTTCTTCATGGGTCACAACCTCGGCTGGCATGAGAGCCCCGATCCCGTCAACGATCCCAACGGTAGCTATATCGAAGGTGGCAACGAAGTTGACGTGAAGGTGCCCGCTTACGCATCCGGCACAGACGTTTACCACAACGTGCAGGCCGTACGCGGCACAGCCAACCAGTCGCAGAACCGCTACGTCTTCAAGAAGAGCGAATTCTCTGACATGGAGTTTGCCCGCGCCACTATCCTCGGTGTAGGCAGCGTAGAGCTCGACGACAACAGCAGCATCTCCGTTGAGAACGGTGTAGTGACAGTATCCAATCCTGACGCCCTCACAGTAGGCGTTTACGCCATCGGCGGCAAGACCCTCTTCAGCGGCAACGGCGAAGAAATCACCTACACACTCCCCGAACATGGAGTTTACGTCATCACCTGCGGCCGTCAGGCTGTGAAGGTTGTGTTCTAATCGGATTCCCACAATCCACAATACTTCCCACGAGGAGTCAGCCCACGGCTGACTCCTCTTCTTTTTCTACTGAAAAATTACTAATTTTGCAGTCAGAAAATCGGAATCCATAAATGCAAGAAACAAAGAAAATAACCTTTGCCGACAAGACAATCGAATTTATCTGGCAACATGTGCTGCTCATCATCTCAATGTTCTTCATGACGCTCGGCGTAGCCCTCTGTGTCCGCTCAAATCTCGGCAGCGGCGTCATCTCATCCATACCTATGGCTTTCACGCTGGCCGGAGAAGCCGGACTCGCGCCTTCCTGGACTATCGGAGGCTACACCAATATCATGAACATAATCCTCGTGGGAGCACAGATTCTTGTGTTGCGTCGTCGCTTTGAATTAGTTCAGCTGTTTCAGCTCCTCGTAGGCTCCATCTTCGGGGCATTGCTCGACATCAATATGTGGATCACGTCCATATTCTCCTACGAGACGCTTCTCAACCAGATCATAGCCCAATTTGCCGGTGCCACGATTCTCGGCGTGGCCGTGGCCGCAGAGATACGCTGCGGGTCGGTGACGATGCCCGGCGAAGGAATACAGGTGGCCATCAGCAGAGTGACGGGAAAACCCTTCCCTATTGTCAAGATATGTGTCGACACTACCCTTGTCATAATAGCCGTAATCTGCGGCTACGCCTTCTTCGGAGCGTGGCCCTGGACCGTCGTCGGCCCCGGCACACTCTTCGCCATGTTCTATGTAGGCTACGTCGTTAAGCTCATCAACCCCCACATGCGCTGGTTTGACCGTCTGATGGGTCTCCACGCCGGCTTTCGCCGTCAGCTCTACGGTCTTGCCCGCTTCCTCTACCCCCGCCATTAAAGGCGTCAAGGCAGCAACCCCTGCGGGGCTTAACCATCGTTAACCGGGTACGGAATGCCCGCCTCGAAAGATATTGAATAATAGGACTGGGCGGAAGCCCCTGCGGGGCTTAACCATCGTTAACCGGGTACGGTATGCCCGCCTCGAAAGATATTGAATAATAGGACTGGGCGGAAGCCCCTGCGGGGC
>CAZPQD010000053.1:0-20598 GCA_964588625.1 uncultured Sangeribacter sp.
ATCTTCGACTCAAACCTCACTTCGGTCATCACCGGTGTGATCCTCCTCATCTTCGGTTCGGGTCCGATCAAGGGCTTCGCCACTACTCTCATCATAGGTCTCGTCTGCTCCTTCTTCACTGCTGTCTTCCTGACACGCATCGCATTCGACCTCATCACTAAGAATGGCCGCAATGCCGGCATGACTTTCGATACCGGCATCTCCCGCAATCTCTTCCAGAACACCAAGATCAACTTCCTCGGCAAGTGGAAGGGCGCAGCATGCGTATGGGTGTTCCTCATCGTGGTCAGCATCGCTTCGCTCGCTATCCGCGGCATGAATCAGGGTATCGACTTCTCCGGCGGCCGCAACTATGTGGTGCAGTTTGAGAAGGATGTCGTTCCCTCCGATATCCAGTCGAAGCTCCTTGACAAGCTTCAGACTGCAGCCAACGACAAGACAGTCAGCGTAGGCGTCATCTCGATCGACAACGATTCGAAGGTGCGTATCTCCACCAACTATAAGATTGACTCCGAGACTCCCAACATCGACAATGAGATCGCCGACCTGCTCTATGAGACTCTTCAGGATGAACTCACTGTCAATGGCAAGACAATGGATAAGAATGCCTTCGCAGTGGCCGACGAAAGCCATGGTATCATCTCGATCCAGAAGGTAGGTCCTTCCGTGGCCGACGATATGCGTCGCGATGCTTACTGGGCTGTTGGTATCGCAGTGCTCTGTATGTTCCTCTACATCCTGCTGCGTTTCCGCAACATCGCCTTCTCCGTGGGTGCCGTATGTGCCGTCGCTCTCACAGCGTTCCTCATCATCGGCTTCTACTCCGTATGCTGGGGCTTCCTTCCCTTCTCCATGGAGATCGACCAGTCGTTTATCGCTGCCGTGCTGACAATCATCGGTTATCAGATCAATGACACCGTGGTGGTATTCGACCGTATCCGCGAGATGATGAAGGTATATCCGAAAGAAGACAGATTCCTCACCTTCAATAAGTCGCTCAATACGACACTGAGCCGTACGATCATGACGTCGTTCTCGACTCTGCTCGTGCTCCTCTGCATCTTCTTCCTTGGCGGTGATACTATCCGAAGCTTCACATTCGCCATGATCTTCGGTGTGATCGTCGGTACGTTCTGCTCGCTCTTCTGCGCTGCTCCGATCGCTTATCAGATCCTGAAGCGTGGTCAGGCCAAGAAACAGGCAGCTGCTGCGGCAGCCGCTCAGGGCAAGCGTCCTCTCGAGGGCAACCGCCGCTTCAAATAATGGAGTGGTAGATACAGAGGGATGGTCTCCCGGACTGGGAGGAGCGGCCTGCAGACCGCTTCAGGTGCTGTCGAAAACTACACAGCTACTCCCTCTAATAAATTGAAATAATAAAAACTGCGGAAGCGCACGCGCTTCCGCAGTTTTTTATTTATCCTTTGGCTTCATTCTCCGGACTTTGTCCGGAGTTAACTGAAGTTCAGCCCCTCCGGGGCTGTTCTGTCTAATCGCAGTTTAACCTTAACCGAGTAGCGAGTCTTAACTGAAGTTCAGCCCCTCCGGGGCTGTTCTGCCTAATCGCAGTTTAACCTTAACCGAGTAGCGAGTCTTAACTGAAGTTCAGCCCCTCCGGGGCTGTTCTGCCTAATCGCAGTTTAACCTTAACCGGGCAGCGAGTCTTAACTGAAGTTCAGCCCCGCCGGGGCTGGGGTGATTATCCGAAGATAGGTGCTGGGGTGATTACCCGAAGACATCTGCGAAGCGGCCGTAAAGCTTTACGGCTTGCCCTCCGCGGCAGAAGGCGATGGGGATATGTTTGCCCGAGGTGACGAGTGAGGCTGAAAGCACTTTCTCCAGGATTGAAGATATGGAAATCTTCTGATCAGGGAGCAGTTTGAAGAGCCTTTCGCAATTCAGGCAGAGATACCCCGTCTCTCCAAAAGAGAAAGTGATGCTGATGGAGGAGGAGACCGAGGGAGCGATATGATAAACCGACCCTCCGGCGCAAAGGTTGAAACCTTCCTTGGCGAAGGTGACTGTGGAGGCACCGTCAGTCGTGACTGCCTGCGCGCCGCCTACTACGGGAAAGAGCCACCAGTCGGTGTCGCGTCGTAATTCCTGACCGACGCGTTCGGCACGCTGACGTGCAGTCTCGGCGGCCGAGACGGCCTCATTGGCAGTGGTCAGCGCTTCTTCAGCTTTTGACTGTGCTTGCCTCGCACTGTTCTGTGCTCCGGCAGTGTCGATGCGTATGACTCCGATAGCCGTCTCTTGCGAAGTGTCTGCGTTCTGTCGGGCTGTCGTCTCGGAAGAAATCGCACTAAGCAGCTCTGCACGCATCAATTCCAGTTCTTGGGTGGAATATTCCCCTGAGCCGGCATCACCGGAACCTGTAGCCGGGTGAAGGGCCGGGATATAGGCCACACCATCCACACGCAGATTGCCTGTAAGGTGAAGGTTGCCGTTAACGTTGAGGTCGCTGGCTACGTTAAGTGAGTCTGTGACGTTGAGCGTCCCTCCAATTTCTGAGATGTTCATTTTTTTTGTAATTAGGGATTGTGGGGGCGCGACATATAGCGGCCAATCGGGATCAGGTATTGTGGCACCGCGATATGCGCGCCCAATCGGGATTAGGAAATATTGGGAATTGAGGGCAGTCAGCTACTTAATGTTTCCGCCATCATTGAGGTCATCTTTTCTATCGTGGCCGGAAGGCAGGCGGCAGGTAGCCTTAGGTAGCCTTCGGCATCCAAGAATGGACGGGCTATATAGAGACCTTCCTTTACTGTCGCCTCCTGCGAGCGGCAGGAATAAAATTCCAGTACACGTCCCACCCCGCGCTGAAGTAGCCGGCAAACGGGACGAGAGGGTTGGCCTCGAACGCCCCGGCAAGGGAGGGATTGAAGGCGGAAAAGCGGAGAATCGGGTGCTACCGCCGACGTTACGCTCACACTCCAGTCAGACATACGGAAACTCACGAGTCGGAGAAAGTCGGGAGGAAGCATTACGTAGCCTGCACCGCCACCCAGCCAGCCGACACTATCCCCAAAGTGAGAGAAATCGTCGAGCTCTTCAAGTTCAGCCTCCATGATGGCCAGCGAAGCAGCCTCCGGCGCCACTTCAATGGCGAGCCGCCGGAGGGAGAGTCCCTCTTCTTCCCCGGCGAAGGCCGAGGTGGGAGAAGGACTCTCACCGAGACCTGCGAGCACAAGGCCCGTCAGCGAATCGATATGGATTCTCATTTATCCCAGGAGATTTTATATCCATAAAGTTCGCCGGCTTCGCGAATGGCCGCATAGGTGGTGATTTTGGCCATAGGCACTCCAAAGGTGTCGTGAAGGAAACGGCGTGCAAGCTGTGGATCGTTGAAGTGCTTCTCTTCCAGCACCAGTCTGCGGGAAGCGGACTGCTGTCGGTCGGCCACTGGTCTCCCCCCAGAAGGTGAGGCATCTGCCTCAGTCTTGCCTGCAATGTCATCGTCAGCAGGGTCATCGGCGTAGCGGTTGACACGCAGCAGACGTATTCGCTTATCCTTGAAATAGTCGCTCTGCTCTATGATATGCTGGGCTGCGGGGTTGGAAGTGCGGTAGATGGCCGGAGCCTCCCCGAAGCCGGAGGAGCTTCCTCCTTCGAAACGCGCCCGCAAGCGAGCTTTTCCGCAGACTATCAGCGCCTCCCATTCCATGAGGCCTGATACTCCATAGATTTTTTCTGTCATTGTCTTTCATTTTTTGTTTTGGTTCAATTCTGGTGATCAGTCAAGGATGCCACGGAATTCACTCCATTCCTTGCCCGAATAACGCCACATCTGGCCCGCATGGGCATCAACATTGATGGCAGGGCAATCGCGGAGCAGATAATAGACAGTGTCTTCCGCCAGCATAGCTCCGGTGGGAGCCGATTCGCTGTCCCAGAGAGTATAGCCGGTTGCTCCCTCTGTGGTGGGTTCTCCTTCGCCGTCGATCCATATATGGCAGCTGCCCTTCAGGGCGAGTGCATCCCAGATAAGGATACCGTTGCGTGTGGCTTCCTCTCCCTCCACACGGTCGGAGAAACTGTGCTCCGCACTGTAGACATAGTGCACGAGTCGGTTTTCGCCGATAAGGGCTCCGGAGTTGCTCCATCCCAGACGGTCGAGCGTAGGTTCACGCTTTATCTGGATATCTCCGAAGACAGTGTGGAAGTTGGTGACGCTCCACCCCAGGGAGTTTGTGGTGGTAGTGATCTGGATCTCCGGATGCTTCGAGAAGTCGATGCACTGGATGGCCTCAAGAAGATTCTTGCCGGCAAGCAGCAGGGCAGTCTTGGGCACATCCTCTCCGGTGAAGAACATCTTGGCGAGAGCCACTATCTTCTCCACGGTCCAGGCTCCGGAGTGCTGGAGCTCCTTCTTGAACTGCCAGCGGATTCCTTCCGTGGTGTAGATGAACTGCATGCCCATACGAGGCACATTGACCTTGAACTTTCCGGCACGTCCGGCCCAGAGCGTACGGTTGCCGCGCACCTTGAAATTGGCGATGGCCTGCTCTGCGATGATGGCCTTGGAGAAGGGTATGCGCTTCTTCTGACTCTCGAAATAGTCGCTGACCACCTGGTTCATGCCACGTTTCTGAAGATAGACACGTGTAGGCTGCGGCACGATGAGGTCGGGATCCACCTCCTTCTGGGTTTCGTAGAGGGAGTTGGCGAGGATTACGATTTCCGTGCCGGCAGGAATTTCAGGCACGAGTGAGAACTCCTCGTCAGGCGAGCTTTTCGAACCGTTGACGGCGCGTACCACAGGATTGTTGGAGGCTGTGTCATGTCCGGTGACGAAGAGCATCAGATATTTACCCGGTGTCTTCATCTGGCCGTCGGGCGTGTATCCGTCGACTCCCTTCACGAGCAGTGTGGAGAAGGGACGCGCCATGTTCTGGTCGCGCGAGGCAAGCGGAAGCACCACCTGGATGGAGGTGGAGTCGCCGACCTTGGCAATTGTCGACATGGAGGCACGCGGTTCGTCGATCATATAGTGCTCCACTTCGGGAGAGCTTACCTTCACGCGCTTGGCACGCAGCATGAGGTTCATCAGGGGAGTGTCATCGCTGTTGAAGCGGAAGAGCTCATCGTCGAGATCGGCAGTCACGAGCGAGGCTCCGGAGTTGGAGGAAGCCTGAGCGAGTTGTGACACTGTGGCAGCCATACCGCCACCCTGGGTGGAGAGTCCGGCGCTGCCGGGGGTGAGGACGCCCTCAAGCGCCTCGGGAGTGAGATTGAAATCCATAGCGTTTGAATGTTTTTGGATAATGGATTAATGGAATATGTAAGTATGATTAATAGAAAAATAGGATTTTTTTGAGTCTTTGGCTGTCATCGGGCTTGCCCTGCGAGGTCGAAGATCGACTGTGTGCGAGGCTGGCGGGCCGCAGTGCTGCGACTTCCCTGCAGAGAGGGGAGACCATCGCTCTTTGAGGGAGTCTTAAGCTGTTCCTCAATGCGGGCGTTGCGGCCTGCGATCTCACCTTCACGACGGGCAGCTTCCAGCTCACGCTGATAGGAGGCGGCGCGGAGCATCGTTTCTGCCGATGCCGGCGTGATCACACCGTTGGCAAGGTCGGAAGTAATGGAGAAGAGCAGTGCGAAGGCTTCGGTCCATTCCTCGGGGAGCGGACGGCGACCGAGACGGTAGCCGTCAAGGGCTTTCAGCGAATCCTGAAGACGGCGGGAGAAACCGGCAGGGAGGGAGGGGGAATCTGAGAGGGAGGCTTCGTAAGAGGTCTCTGAAGAAGATGGGTTTTCAGAGATGTCTGCACTCTCAGAGTTCTCTGAGTTCTCTGAGTTCTCTGAGTTCTCTGAGTTCTCTGAGTTCTCTGAGATATTGGGGTTTTCGGAGCTTTCTGTTTCCTCCGGCTCGGCAAGCAGTTGCTCCAGGTAGGAGAGGCCTTCCGAGGAGTGCTCGCGAAGCTCCTGCAGGAAATCAAGAATCTTTTCTTTTTCCATAATTTTGTCAGTTTTATTGTTTGGGATTAGGTTTGGGTCAGTTATGTTTGAGGTTTGGGTCTGATATGGTTGCTGTCAGTTTCCGGATGCAAAATTAGGTGGATATTCGTGGATGCCATCCTTATCCTTCCCAGTCTGCGAAATTTCTTCATTGTCAAATTGCCGGAGCAGGGAAAGATCCATTTCGTGTGCTCTGCGCTCGAAGGCCTTGAAGCTTTCAAGGATATCGAGAAGGGAGGTCAGGGCGTTGCGTGTCTGGGAATCGTAGAGGGTGCCGCTCACGTTGTTGTTGCTCAGCTTTCCTTGCAGCGCACCGTTTACTCCGGAGATATCCTCAAGCATCTGCATCTGGATATTGAGTAACTCCACAATACCTATGTTGACAGAGTTGCTGCTCACCTGCTGCGGGAGTGGAGCACCCTCCTTTGTCTTTATCATGATCACTCCGTTATGGCGCGTCCATTCGTTGGCCACATCACGTAGTGTCCATCCTCGTGGCATCGCTTCCTCCGGAAAGAGGAGCACACCCTTAGCTGAAGCACGCATCACCCAGTCGAAGATTGTTATCAACCGGTTGATGTGGCGTTGCTGATCGATTACGTCGGCCACAAACGAATGTATCTCCCCATCGAGGAAAGGATAAGCCTTGAAAACATAGGGATGCCCTCCGTGGGAATAGGGGGTGTCTCCCTCGGCGAGTATATCCCCTTGCGGCGAAAGGAAATAGTAACGCCAAGTCTCATCTATCATCCAGCGGGCGCGGATGAGGGGAATGTCAGAGTCAGCCAGACCGGCATCGCGTCCTTTCGCCAACCGACGCCGGTTTTCGTCGGCTACGACACTGGCGTAATCCTGCGCTTCAATGCGGAAGACAGTGGCTTCCTTAGGGTCATGGCAGCGGTAGCGTTCGCGCCGTTCGCGCCGCCATACTTCCACCACGCGGCAGAGTCCGCTTCGCGAGGGATGGAGGAAGTTGCCTTTGCCACCTTCCACATTCTCAGGCGAATAAATCGCAGCCAACCGCCGGTAGTCGGCAGGTGTCCGGGCCATTGCCGCACAAAGTCGTCCGAAGGAGACGTCATGAAGCTCTCCCACGATATCGGCATCGAGACCGCGGACATCAGCCGAGTCTGTGTCGATAAAGAAATTGGCTGGGGAAACGGTCGAGGTGCGGATGTCAGGATGGTCACCTTCAGTGCTGAAACTCTTCCTCCAGACTGTCAGACCGGATATCAGGAACTCCTCCATGGCCCGCATGGTGAGTTCAAGGATGGAATTGCGTTCGTGCGACAAGCGAAGCCGCTTGTCAAGTGCATCGAGTGAATCTGTCTCAGATGTTGAGGGAGAGGGTGTGGTCTGGGAAAGGGTAGAGGCGGTCAATGATTCTCGCGTATTGAGCCAGGTGCCGACAACACTCCTTACCATCCTCCGGATAAGATTGTTCTTCAGCGGGAGGTGGCCCTCCCGGCTTATGAAATCCTCTTCACGCATCATCTGTCCGTCAACTTCGATCATGTCGTCCCACTGCCGTCCATAGGTGTAGCGTTTGCAACGTTCGCGCCGTTCCCGGAATTCTCCCCACGCTTCCCAGCAATGCCGTGCTTCTGCCAAAAGTAATGGCCCACGTGGAGAAGCCTCGCCATTGACGGAGCATGGAGCCCCAGGATGAGGTAAGGCAGTCATTGAGTCTTCCAGAAGGGAAGTCCTTGAATCGTCCATAATAAGGTGGTTTTTCGTTAATTTCTTGCGAAATTATCCCCGTTGCTCCCCTTATTAACCTTATCTTCCCCAAAAACACAACCCATCGCCCCCTCCCAAGCGTTATAATTTGTGTATCCTCCCCTCATCACCACAATAGTCACTTGTAACTCGTCACTCGTCACTTGTAACTATTACCTATTACCTCCCACTATGTCTCTCACCAAACTGCAGATTGACCGCAATAACCTCCGGATTGCCGGAGCCTTGACCGTTGCCGGTCTGTTGATCGGGTTCGCCGCCTGGGCCTTGAAATGGCTTATCCAGGAGGTGGGGGTTCTTGTGTCGAAAGGTCTCGATCCGGACGGTTCCAATTTCTGGCTGATAGCGTTGCCCGTGATCGGTATCCTGCTTGTGGGCTGGTATGTGCGCAATGTGGTGCGTCTCCCCTTGGAGGGGATGACAGGGATGATGAAAGCCGACATACAGTCCGGCAACGGCCGGATGCCCGTGCGTCTTTCATGGGCATCCATGATAGCATGTGCCACAACGCTTGGCTTCGGCGGTTCGGGTGGTGCGGAGAGTCCTATCGCCTATAGTGGAGCGGCCATCAGCAGCAATGTGGCGCGTCTCTTCCGGATCGACAACGACAGACTCACACTCTTTCTCGCACTCGGGGCCGGAGCCGGTATCGCCGCCATCTTCAAGTCGCCGATGGGAGGTTTCTTCTATATCTTTGAGGTACTGAAGATGAAACTCGATACGCGTCAGTGCATCATGGCGGCGCTTCTCTGTCTTCTTGCCTATCTCACAGCCTACGCGCTCTCCGGCTTCACGCTCATTCTTCCCCTGACTCTTGCCCTTCCCTTCAAATGGGAGAATCTCCCCTTCCTTATCCTTCTCGGTTTTATTGCCGGACTCTATTCCGCCTATTATATCGGGTCGGGCACGATGGTGAAACGTACGCTACACGCCGTGAAACGTCCGGTGTTGAGGAATCTCGCTTCCGGCCTTATGCTCGGTTTGGGTCTCTGCCTCTTTCCCGCACTTTATGGTGAGGGTTATCAGGTGTTGGATGCTGTGGTGCACGGAGGAATGGAAAGCGTGGCCAAAGTGGGAATGCTTAACCTCTTCCATGGCCACAACCTCATTGTATGGTCGTTTGTCGGCATACTGGTGCTGAAGGGAATGGCCGTCTACGCCTCCAATTCGGGCGGCGGCGTGGTAGGTAACTTCACCCCGACACTCTTTGCCGGCGGTATGCTCGGTGCGTTTGCCTCGATGCTCTTCCCCGAAGTTCCCATCCCGCAGGAAGTGATGGTGCTTTGCGGCATGTGCGCCGGAATGGCCGGCATCACTCAGGCCCCCGTCATGGCCATCTTCATCGTAGTTGAGATGACGGGCGAGCCCCAGCTCTTCCTTCCCGTCACAGTAGTGGCCATCGTCTCCTTCCTCACCAACCACTTCGCCCTCCGCATCTTCGGCCTCAAGGCCTCCTGAAGTTTCCGACAGAGAAAATATCTAAGGCTCCGTTCCCCAGAAATTGATAATGCTGGATAACGGAGCCTTAGATAAACTTAGCCAGTCTTGCGGCACGGCTAAAACTCACTCTGACTTCGGTTGTAATTTAAATGTTACCGGGACATTGAAGTAACTTCTTACTGGCTTACCATAATAGTATTCGAGGAATGTCTGGATTAGCGTTTCTTGGTGGAAGAAGACTGATTCAGCAATTCATTGTATGTGCTGATTTCTTCGGGTGTGAAGAAGCTTTGTCCTTTTAAGGAATTTACCGTGTAATTCTCAGTATAGGTATAAGGCTTATTACCGGCCTTAAATTCGGAGATGACCTCAAAAAGACCATTTCCGTTCTGGTCAACATAGATAATCCGGAAACTGGTTGGCCCAACTCTCTCAATCTTGTACGGGCGAGGAAACTTACTGTTATATCTCTTGTCTATCTCTTCAAGCCAACCGTATCCTTGATTATCGTAGAAATCCGAACCCTTAATCAAGGTGCCGACCACTTGCGCAGCACTTTTGCGCTGCTGGGCTTTTGCTTTTCTGCTGTTGGACCCATATTTCATGTCAGCCTTGATCGATGATGCAAATGCATTGGCAAGGGAGGTGGTCATTCTCTCGGCAGCCTGCTTTTCTTTGGCCGTCATTTTCTCTAACCCCGACTGCACCTTAACATAATGAAGCGTATGGGCACTCGCACTCTGAATGTCAAGGTCATTGTTACCATAGGCATATTTCCTGATGGCCATCTGTAATGGCTCTATATGCATGGAAAGCTTTGATGTGTCGTAGATAGGTACATATACCAAATTCCCTTTGCTGTCATAGACGATATACTCTGGATATCTCCAGGTAGAAGGTTTTGTGACTCTATATTCCGGGTGAGAAGCATAGAACTCATAGGATATCCTTTCGGGATAACTCTCGTCCTTTACTTCTGATGACTCTCTTTCTATCCATTCCCATCCGGCAATAAGTTGCCTGACATCACTTTTTGCCTCCTTTTTGAATGCGTCATCTTCCTCGACAAGGCTTTCGCACATATATTCCTCATCTTCGTCCATAATACGCTGAAGCTTCAAGTATCTGGCAGGCCTCCAAGAAGCATTCACAATCGTATCTCTTTTCGTGAGCATCCTGATTGCAATCTTTTTGTCAGGATATTGCGAGCGCATGAGGCCAACTACTCCCTGTTTCTTTTTTCCCGATGCCAGGTTTTGCATTTTGTTTTTTAATTCTCGCTCAATATTAAGGGTAAGCACATAGACCCTGCTAATGTAAGGGAGGGTCTTCTTGGACAATTTATTTTTTGCCAACTTCTTTTCCGCGTCTTTTGCTCCTTTTAAGTCGTTGGCAGACTTCATCCCTTTTATAATGTAATTGAGGAAAGAAATTTGTGACGGTGTGCTGACTGTCTTTCTATCTTTATCAGCCTTTTGCACATCCTGGAATCCCATTCTTGAAAGCTCTTGGGAAGTCAGATGATAACCTGAGAAGTATCTGGCGATCAGAGCCGTCCCCTCATAAGAGGATAATTCCTTTTGTAGACTGTCCATCACCTCTTCATATGCTCTCACATAGGGAATAGTATCCTCCTCAGAATACTCCCTGATAATAACCATCTCCGAATCTCTCGAAGGTACGCGTTGCACTGATTTTCTTGCAACCGCTGCATTGGCTGCAAGAATCAATGCTCCAAACAACAAAAACTTTACGACTAATCTCATGTCTTTTGAATTGATTATAACACCTTGGAAACCAATCATACTGAAAGCAGGATAAGTCCCTTAATTATCCTGAAGTTTTGCAACCTACAGTTAATGAAGGAAGCAATCCTTCCTCAGTAAGAAAAATCCTCCCGAGTATATCAGCGACAAAGTTAGCAGTTTGTCTAAACGATCAGAAATTCATTTTGAGTTAAATTAATTCATTTCAAGTCAACATTATCTATTTCTCTCTAATCTGTGCCCTCTTCCCTGAATTTGACTCAGTCTGACTCAAATTGACCCATAAAAGGATATTGCAAGGTATTTTGGAAATGAGTAACTTTGTGCCTTATGAAACTCATATTCAATCATCTCTATAAATTCATCCTGTTAGGATGCGTGCCTTTTATCTGCTTGGCATGTGACAACAAAAAATCTGAGGAACGTTCCGATTCCTTTGGCAAGGAGGCAGCCACAGTAATGGATAGAAAAGCATCAGAGGAAGCCCGAATTGCGAAAGTCGTAAAGAAATGGAATGCTTCCTTAAATAATCGAGATCTAAAGGCATCCAACGAGGTATATGCCGACAAGGTCATGTTCTATACGCAGGAAATGTCGGGTGAAGAAGCCACTCGGCTTCGCATTGAAGCGGCTTCTCAGGATCCTTCTTGGCAACAGTCAATCGTAACTGAAATAGAGATTTCCGAAGTGGGAGACGGTCTGATGGAGGCATCCTTTACAAAGCAATCCCATAGCACGAAGGGTGTGAGAACCTATCCTGCTTACCTTTATCTCCGAAAGCTGAATGGAAAATGGTGTATAGTCAAGGAAAGCGACAAAATAACTGACACCAACGTGGCAAAAAGAACGACATCCATCCCTGCAGACGCCATCAGGGGTGATTTCGACGGCGACGGATCAATCGACCATGTGTGGATAGAAGGAAATTTTGATGGGGAGGGTTATGCAAAAGGAAGATTGATGCTCAGAAGTGACCGCAAAAACCTTGAAGGACTGTCATGGTCGGCCCCCCGTGGTGTCCAACTGGTGAATGTCTCAGATCTCAACAACAGCAACCGCGACTTTCTTGGAGCCATCCCTTTGGCTGACTCAGATTGGACAACATACGAGCTGTACGTATGGAAAGGCGGGAAATGGGTAAAGGCATTAAAGCCATTCAGCATCTGGATCGGTGATGATGACACCGACCGTGTATGGAAAGCAGACCGCAAGGGCTACGTAAACATCAAGATGCAAAATATGTCTGGCAACCCCGACACCATGTTCGAACCCGTATTCAAGACTGTGAAGCTCAACTGGTAACGGCAACCAACACAAGATTGGTAAAATTGATCCTTAATTTAAGGCTCCGTTCCCCAAAAAAATGTTAACGCAGGGGCGGCATATTTTCGCGTGAATTTCGTCCATCTCGTTAGTCGCTGAGGGTTTGTACCCCTCAGCATTCACGATTCTTCCGGGTAATTGAACCGCATCTTCATGAGGGACGTTGAAATGTTAACACATTTAACGATTGCTGCTATGTTTCATGATGTCATCTTCCTTCTTCTGGGACTTTTACTCCTTGTAGCAGGTGCGAACTACGTCACTGATGGAGCCGTTGCCGTGGCAAAGCGGTTCAAGGTGTCAAACCTTATTATTGGTCTGACGGTAGTGGCGTTGGGAAGCACACTGCCTGACATGGTGGTGTGCGTGGAGTCGGCCTTTCAGGACCATCCGGCTATGGCGGTAGGAGAGGTGATTGGCTCCAATATATTCGATTTGCTGTTAGTGGTGGGAATCATGGGGATCATACGTCCGTGGAAGGTGAGCGGAGTGATGCGCAATCAGGATCTTCCCATACTGCTTATAGCATCTGTGGCTCTGTGGGTGGCGGGCGACACGGTGCTCTTCGACGGCACGAGTCATAATACGGTCGACCGTTCCGCGGGCCTCATGCTCATCATGGTATTCATATTCTACATGTGGTTTATGATACTCTCCTCGAGGCAGGAGAAGGCAGCCGCTATGCCGGCGGAAGCCCAGGCCTTCCCGGCTGCAGCTCCGCACGCCAATGCCGGCATAGCCTCCTCCCATTCCCTTGAAAGTGGTCTCCACAGAGAATTGGGTATGGTGAAGGATTTGACAGACAGACTGCGCAGCAGGCAATGGTTTTCATGGGTGATGATTGCAGCGGGGCTTGGCGCACTTGTGGTGGGAGGCAACTGGGTTGTGGATGGAGCGAGCGGACTGGCGTTGAAAATAGGGATGAGCCAGGGACTCGTGGCGCTGACGGTAGTGGCCATAGGCAATGCCCTGCCCGACCTTGTCACATCGGTGACAGCCACCGTAAAAGGAGCGAGCGGCATCGCACTGGGCAACATCGTTGGCTCCTGCATCATCAATTCCCTGCTCTCCGTAGGACTCAGCGCGCTGGTGATTCCCCTCAAGGCAGACTCCATCGGGTTCGTTGACTTCATGACGCTTGTCGGAGCCTCCGCCCTGATATGGATTGTTCCGCTGCTGACCAAAGATAGAAGCGTTGGACGAGTGTTCGGCTGCATCCTTGTATTGCTTTACGTGGCCTATATGGCATTCACGATAATACGAGGATAAGCACGGGAATAATACTATTCACAGGTTTGTCGTCACTCCGAATAGACGTTTTCCTCTTTCTCAGGGATGAAGTGATCGACGAGGCGTGCGATCTTGTTCAGGTCAGGACGGCGGTTGGCATAATCAATCAAAGTGCCGATAGGGTATAGCTCCGGGTCGGAAGCCGACTGGAAATCGGCGGCATCCTCGGAATAATCACCATCCTCCACAGCGTCTTCCTCAATGGCATAATCATTATATTCAATCACGCGCTCAGCGTCATCATGTCTTTCGATCGTGACCAGCAGCGTAGTGGGGATCACACTCAGCTGAGGATCCTCTCCCCATGCACCGGGATTATCAATGACATCCGTCACCTTGGCGACGATAATATCCGTAAGTTCTTTCCTTGTCATAACAATACTTTTTTACTGTAGCTTTTTACTACCATAACGAAGCAGGCAAAGCAAAGGTTCTGTCACCCGTGGGCGCCGATTCACAGCAGCCGGCAATCCTCCGCAAATCCACAACGCAGCATGTTGAAAAATAACTCTGACGCCAAATATATCAATGGCCAAACAAACACATGTGTTTGTTTGGCCATTGATTATCATGTCGTTATGCGATAATTTCGCGTTAGTATTCCTCTTCGTTGAAGAAGAAGTCGTCTTTGGAGGGGTAGTCGGGCCAGAGCTCTTCGATGCTTTCGTAGGTCTCGCCTTCGTCTTCGATCTCCTGAAGGTTTTCAATCACTTCCATCGGAGCACCGCTGCGCATGGCGTAGTCGATGAGTTCTTCGCGGGTTGCGGGCCAGGGTGCGTCTTCAAGTTTGCTTGCAAGTTCAAGTGTCCAGTACATATCGGTGTCGTTTTTATTTCGTTTTTATTTATATTTGCGTTATCTCCTATTTTCTCCTTGTCTCTGCGCGGGGAATATGGATGCAGTAAAAATATGCAGGATGTGCTGATTCCGTGCAAAGGGGGAAGGGAAGTCAGTGTCGCCAGATTATCTCGTCACGGCCGGCCTTGAAGTTGAGCCAGCGGGCGGCGATGAACAGATAGTCGCTGAGCCGGTTGAAGTAGGCTATCAGGCGCGGATCGACATAACAGCCGGCTTCCTCGCTGAGGGCGAGTATGCGTCGTTCAGCGCGGCGGCACACTGTGCGTGCCACATGGGTATGGGCTGCCAGAAGGCAACCGCCGGGGAGCACGAAGGCCCTCACTTTGGGAGTTTCTTCGTCAAGACGGTCGATCCATCCTTCAAGTTCTTCAAGCGTCTCTTGCGGCATTCCGCATTCGGGATGCGTGCCGGGAGCGGGGGCTGTGGCGAGATAAGCACCGAGGTTGAAGAGTTCGTTCTGCACAGTGAGAAGCTGCTGCCTCAGTTCCTCCGGGCAGTCAGGCGATGAAAGCACCACGCCAAGTGTGGCTGAAAATTCATCCAGAGTGCCGTAGGCATCAAGCCGGGCGCAACTCTTCCTAACCCTTTCGCCTCCCACAAGCGATGTCTCGCCCGCATCGCCCGTGCGCGTGTATAGATTGCTCTTGGTCATTATTCCGGTTTTTCGTTTTAACGTCTGCCGTCGCGTATTGTTGCAGATGAAGTGATTTTTTTGTAAGTTTGCAGTGAATTTTCTCATAAGGGCAGTGGTCAACCCATTCCCGGCATTATCCCAATCATATGGAAGAAGCAGCTCCTTATCTCGTATCGGCGCGAAAATACCGCCCGGCCACATTCCGCTCTGTAGTGGGTCAGAAAGCACTCACGGCCACACTGAAGAACGCCATCAGTTCGGGTCGTCTGGCCCAGGCCTACCTCTTCACCGGTCCGCGTGGAGTGGGCAAGACGTCGTGTGCCCGAATCTTCGCCAAGACCATCAACTGCCTCAACCCCACGGCCGATGGCGAAGCCTGCGGAGAATGCGAATCCTGCCGCTCCATTGACAATGGGAATTCCTTCGACCTCACAGAACTCGATGCCGCCTCAAACAATGGTGTGGAGGATATACGTGACCTCAACGAGCAGGTTCGCGTGCCGCCACAGGTGGGGCAATACCGCGTATTCATCATCGACGAGGTGCATATGCTCTCCAACGCTGCCTTCAATGCATTCCTGAAGACACTCGAAGAACCGCCGCGCAACGTCATCTTCATCCTTGCCACAACTGAAAAACATAAGGTAATCCCGACAATCCTGAGCCGTTGCCAGATCTACGATTTCAAGCGTATAACGGTGCAGGATATAGTGGAGCATCTTGCCTATGTGGCTGAGCAGGAGGGGATAGAGGCTGAGACTGCGGCGTTGGGGGTCATAGCCCGCAAGGCCGACGGGGCCATGCGCGACGCCCTTTCCATCTTCGACCAGGTGGCGGCATCCGGATTCGGACACATCACATATCAGACTACGGTTGATAACCTCAATGTGCTCGATTACGAATATTATTTCCGCCTTATAGATACCTTCCGAGCTGGTGATGTCCCCTCCGCCCTCCTCATCTATCAGGAGATTCTCGACAAAGGATTTGACTCACACTTCTTCCTCAATGGCCTGGCCGGCCATGTGCGCGACCTGATGGTAGCTGCCGTGCCGAGTACGGTGACACTTCTCGAGACGGCCGAGGATGTGGCGAAACGCTATGTTGAGCAAGCCAAGTCGCTGCCGCTCAATTGGTATTATGCCGCCATGCGTCTGCTTTCAGACAGCGACCTGGCTTACCGCACTGCATCGAGCAAACGTCTGCTCGTGGAGCTTACGCTCATACGCCTGGCACAACTTCTGAAGCCCGCCACTCCCCCTTTCGATGCCATTGACTATACACCTCCCTTGCATACCCCCACACGGCCCTCTCCGGTAACGGTCACACAGCCACAGGAGGCTTCATCAGAGCCGGCGTCAGCCACTCCTCCATCACCGGCGTCAGCCACTCCTTCATCAACACAGGCAACTACTCCTCCATCACCAGCATCTCCGTCCGCCGCTCCTTCAGCAGGGGGAGCTCCGCAAGCCCAGGCGGTTCAGACACCCCGTCCTGCCTCCCGAACGGCGGCAGGGCCTCGGCCTGCGGAAGCCGAGAAAACATCCCGGCATATCGGGGGGACACTCGGCGCATCCTCTGTCCGTATCAATAAGAAACCCATAGAAGGGAAGGAAAAATATGTTAAGGAGGAGCGCCGCCAGGCTGTGACAACCGAAGGCTTTATGCAGGCATGGACCCGCTTCATGGCCATGAATCCTAAGAAGCACATCCTCATCAGCGCCATGCGTACCGCTCTGCCGCGACAGACTTCTGCGGAGGCGTTTGAGGTGGAGGTGGACCATCCTGCAAGTCAGCAAGCCTTTGAGGGTGACATGCCGGCTCTCATGACTTTCCTTCGCGATGAACTTGCCAACGACCGACTGACACTCAGTGTCAGCCTCGCTGCCCTCCCCGAGGCTGCACGCCAGTTGCCCGCCAAAGAGTTCCTGAAGAAAATCGTGGATACCAATCCCGTCATTGCCCGGGCTCTGGAAGAGATGGAGGGAGAAGTGGTGTGACCATAGGCCTCCGCATTGCACGCTCCCCGGTGCCTTCCCCATGGATTTCAAGCTAAGGCAGGATTAAAAATATTTAATAATAGTTAAAAATGCTAAAATTTTCTATTGACTTGGAATGATTGGTAAATGGAATTTTAGAAATCAGGAATAATTCATTAACTTTGCAAGACATTCCGGAGGGGACGCAAAAGGTCTCCTCCTCTTTTTTGACTCACAATGATAGACAGACAGGCACTTAGCCAATTCATCGAGTCGCGCCTTGAGGGGAGCGATTGTTTTCTGGTCGATCTCAAGATAGGGGCCGACAACGAGATAACAGTGGAGATAGACTCCGACAGCCGCGTCGACATAGAGCGTTGCGTGGAGCTCACACATGAGATTGAGGGTGAGTTCGACCGCGAAGTGGAAGATTACAGTCTTGAGGTTGGTTCCTCGGGGATAACTTCGCCCTTCAAGGTGCTGCGTCAATGGAAGAAGAACGTCGGCAACGACATCGAGGTGCTGACGGCCGACGGCCGCAAGCTGCGGGGCACCCTGCGAGCCGCCTCTGACGACTCCTTCACGCTCGGCGTCACGGAGAAAGTCCGCCGCGAGGGCTCGAAGCGTCCTGTGGAGGAGACTCGTGATGTCGAGATTCCCTACGCAGACGTGAAGCGCGCCGAGTGCATGCTCAAGTTCTGATAAAACCAAGTTCTGAAATAACAGGGAGGCGCACTCCGCTTCCTGACAATATATCCCCATCAAACTCAAAGTCAATTATGGCAAAGAAAGCAGAGAGCGTCAATATGGTCGATAGGTTCGCCGAGTTCAAGGAGCTCAAGAACATCGACAAGGCTACAATGATCAACGTGCTTGAGGAGTCCTTCCGTAAGGAGCTGGCCCGCATGTTCGGCACAGACGAGAACTTCGACGTGATCATGAACGCCGACAACGGCGACTGCGAGATATACCAGAACCTTACTGTCGTGGCCGACGGCGAGGTGGAGAACCCCAATCTTGAGATTGGTCTTACTGACGCACGCGAGATTGACCCTGAATGCGAGATCGGCGAGGATGTGGCCAAGCAGATTTTCTTCGAGAAATTCGGTCGGCGTGCCATCCTCAATCTGCGCCAGACCCTCCAGTCAAAGATCCTGGAGCTTCAGAAGGACGCCATCTTCAGCAAATTCAAGGAGCTCGAGGGAGAGATCATCACAGGAGAGGTCCATCAGATCTGGAAACGCGAGATGCTTCTTCTTGACGAGGAGCAGAACGAGCTGCTCATGCCCAAGGATGAGCAGATCCCCGGCGACTTCTTCCATAAGGGCGACATGGTGCGCGCCGTGGTGAAGACTGTAGACAATCCCAACAATCCCAAGGTCATCGTCAGCCGCACCGACAAGCGCTTCCTGCGCCGTCTGTTCGAGCAGGAAGTGCCGGAGATTCACGATGGATTGATCACTATAAAGGAAGTGGCCCGCGAACCGGGACAGAGAGCCAAAATCGCTGTTGAGAGTTACGACGACCGCATCGACCCCGTAGGCGCCTGTGTGGGTATAAAGGGAAGCCGTATCCATGGTATAGTGCGTGAGCTGCGCAACGAGAACATCGACGTGATCAGCTACACCACCAACCCTTCGCTCTTCATCCAGCGTGCCCTCTCGCCTGCGAAGGTCACCTCCATCCGACTCAATGAGGAGGATAAGAAAGCGGAGGTCTTCCTGCATCCCGATGAGGTTTCGCTCGCCATCGGCAAGGGTGGCCTCAATATCAAGCTTGCACAGGAGCTTACGGGCTACGTCATAGACGTCTACCGCGACATCCAGGATGGCGAGGAAGACATTTACCTCGATGAGTTCCGCGATGAGATCGACGACTGGGTGATCGAGGCTCTCAAGGATCTGGGTCTGGGCACCGCCAAGGCTGTGATCAACGCCCGCCCGGAACTTCTCGAGCAGGCCGATCTGGAGGAATCCACGCTCCAGCACGTCCTGGAAGTGCTCCGCGCCGAGTTCGAGGACTGATTCCAGCGGGCAGTGGCCCCTCCTCGCTCACTCACCATAACCCTCTTCTCCAATAAATTAGAAAATTTCCAATTCAGCCCATGCCAAAAAAGATAAGCAAAGTAGCAAAAGACCTAAATGTCGGTGTCAACACCGCACGTGATTTCCTCAGAAAGCATAACATAGCCGTGGAGGAGGGTCCCAACGCCCGCATCGACGAGGCGGCTGAGGCTCTACTGTATAAGGAATACAGCTCCGGGAAGACTCCTGCAGCTGCTTCCGAGAAGGCTCCGGCACGCCGTCCGGCCGAGAAGACTACGGCCGACCAGCGCAAGAATCCTGCTGAAATTGTCACTCAGGTGCCGCAGGCACCCGGCATCCGCGTCGTTGGAGTGCTGGACGAGGGGGGCAAGGTGCGCCCCGTAGCTGCTGAGGCTGAACGTAAAGAACGTCCTTCCGCTCCCGCCCCGAAACCTGCGGCGGAGGTAAAGAAGGACACTGCGGAAGTAAAGAAACCTTCGGCTCCAGCTAAGGAAAATAAAACTGATAAAGCCCCGGAAAAGGCTCCCGCAAAACCTTCGGAGAAACCGGCTCCCAAGCCGGAGCCTCCCAAGGCTGCCGCTCCCGCCAGACCGGCTGCTCCCAAAGCAGAGACTCCACGCCAGGAAGCTCCAAAGGAGACAGCCCCGAAAGCGGAATCCCCCAAGACCGATGCTGCGAAGGGTGAGACTCCGGCAGGCTCAACATCCGATAACGGTGTGTTCCGATATAACTCCGGAGAGGAAAAACCGGGACTGCGCGTGGTAGGCAAGATCGACCTTGCCACCATCAACCAGTCGACGCGTCCTAAGAAAAAGAGCAAGGATGAGCGTCGCCGCGAACGTATTGACAAGAGCCGTTCGGGACAGGCAGCCACTGGCGTAGCCTCCACCGACATAGGCTCACGCAGTCGCCGTCGGCGCGGAGGTAAGGAGAAGGCTGATGCCGACAAACAGAACCCGCAGAACGGCGGAGGTGCAGGACAGCGTTCTTCCGGAGGCGGCGACCGCCGTGGTGGCGGTGGCGGAGCTGACCGACGCGGGCCACAGGGCGGACGCGGACAGCAGAACGGACGCGGACAGCAGGACAAGCGCCGCGGACCGGCACGTCCGGAGGTAAGCAACGAGGACGTGCAGAAGCAGGTGAAGGAGACACTCGCCCGCCTCACCAACAAGACCACCAAGAAGAGCGTGAAGTGGCGTAAGGAGAAACGCGAGGAGATGCACAATCGCGAACTCGAAAACGCACGCCGCGAGGAAGCCGAAAGCAAGATCATCAAGATCACGGAGTTCGTGACTGCCAATGACCTTGCCAATCTCATGGAGATCCCGGTCAACAATGTTATTGCAACTTGCATGAACCTCGGCGTGATGGTGAGCATCAACCAGCGTCTTGATGCCGAGACAATCAATATAGTGGCCGGTGAGTTCGGATTCGAGACTGAATACGTCAGTGCCGACGTAACCGAGGCTATCGCCACGGAAGAAGACTCAGAGGAGGATCTCGTGCCCCGTCCGCCGATCGTGACTGTCATGGGTCATGTTGACCATGGCAAGACTTCTCTT
>CAZPQD010000054.1:0-10122 GCA_964588625.1 uncultured Sangeribacter sp.
ACGACCCCGAGATTACAAATCACGTGCTCTGGCCAACTGAGCTAAAGAGGCAGGAGGGAGAGCACCCCACATCGCACTGCTCAAACCATTACCCTTGCTTCGATCAAGACCTGGGGGAGTCATGGCGAGCGAGTCGTGTGGGACTCACCCGCTGCAAAATTACAAAACATTTCCGATACACCACCAAAAACGTCTTGATAATTTCACACTTTTTAACATTTAAATGTTTTTCTTCGCTCTTACCCGTGGGCAAAGAAGGGGGAAAGCAGCGATTCTGATATTTATTCAGTTTTATTAGTGAGATTGGACTGGAGCAAAAAAATCATTTTGCCAACATGAAGTTTCGTCATAATGACATCATGACGATCTGTCATTTTTGCCATTATGCCTCACCAACTCATCTGCCTACCCTTTCGACCTACCTTGCGGGACGGATGATGACTTCGTCGACGAGGGCATGGTTGGTGCCGAGATTCATATTCTCATCCTCGGGATCGAGACGGAGTGTCAGCTCATTGGGGCCGGCCTTGAGCCTCACGCGGACAGTGTTGGTATAGCCCCAGTCATACCAGTTGCCGACACCGCGATGCGGCATCACGACTGTACCGGCATCATCACTGCCAACATAGAGCGAACGCACGGCACATTTATTTTCGGTATTGACCGGACCGTTGCCGTTGGCATAACGGAAGGTGACATCATACTTACCAGCCTCCGGCACCTCCACCGTCACCTTAAGTTGCGAAGCAGTATGGTCGGTTTCGGCAAATCCTTCACCGCGATAGCCACTGATTGATTCAGAAGGCAAATAGGAGATTTCGGGGGATGTCGCACGGTTCTTCTCTCCTTCCATCTGGAAATGCATCTCACTACGAGTGGAGAGTGGCTGCGAAGCAAACGACTCCACACCTTCTCCACTGACGCCTATCACCTGCCAGACACCCTCTTCGGAGGCATCCCAGTCGGTATGGCGGGTGCGTCCCACTTCCTTACCGTCACGGAGCACCACGTATTCGCCGATATATTCTATCGGATTCCAGACGAGTCGACGCGAAGTGCCGTCGGTCTCAATGCGTGCTGCCGGCGTAAGGGGAGCCTTGACGTTGGCGGTGCGGTTGAGGGCCATTGGGGCGATGGGCTGGTTGTCCATCACAGCCACAATCTTACCTCCATCCCTGAGCATGGAGGCGGGGATGGTCTTTCCCGGATCAAGACTCTTGCCATTTAGCGTCAGGCTCTTCACTTTGGATCCGAAGCCCTCCACGGTGATATCAAGCTTTGCCCCACGGTATGGGAAGTTCTCAAGCGTACGGTCGTCGGCCAACGACTGAGGAACGAAAGGCGCTATCCGCAAGCCATCCTTCTCGAACTCTATTCCAAAGAGCACACGCTGTGTGAGGGCCAGGTTGCCGGAAAGACTCCAGAGCATGTTGGAGGAGTTCAATTCCGTGAAATAGTCACCATTGTCAAGATTGAAGTTTTCCTTATTGGTGGCGAAAAGAGCGGCAGGGCGCACCACAGAACCAAGACCCTCGAGGAATCCTGCTTCGTTGCCTGCCTTGGCCTGCGCTATGGCCCAGTATGAAGCCACAAATGGCCATAGGGCATTGTTGTGATAGTTGGGGATATCGGAAATCTGTGGGAAGAAGATGGCTGTCCCGAAAGGAGTCTGGGGCATATTCTCGGATACGCTCTTCACCTTATCATCGGGCGTAATGCCGTAGATAACGCCCAGGGCCTCGCCGAGGGCTTCGGAGCGCGGATTAAGGAGTCGGTTGTCATATCCGTAAGTATACATTCCGTGCAGACCCTTCTCCGGCATCCAGAAGCGTCTGTCGATAGCCTGTGCAAGTTCGTCGGCCTCTTTGGAGAATTTTGCTGCCTCTTTTTTATGACCAAGTGTCTCGGCCATCTCAGCCACAGATTTCAGTGCGGCGCAGTAGAGCATATTGGTGCCCATGGCTTCACTTTGGGATATATCCACAGTCTCCATCCAACGGGGATAACTCTGCTCTCGCCAGTCGATGAATGACGTCTCTCCTTTCACGAGGCCTGCCTCGCTCATGACCGTCTTGGAATCCTTCTCCAAAGAACGCACAGCGATGGGATACACCGTCTCAAGCCAGGAGCGGGAGCCAGTGACCTTATACACTTCCCAGGCCGCCACCACCCATATCATACGGTCGGTGGACACCGGCCACGCACCGCCGGATCCTGTGTCCTGGATTATCTGTCCTTCGGGATTGACCTTCTTCATGAGCGATATCATGGAGGCCTCAGGCTGGAGGGCGGCCATTGACAGGATGATGGAATAGCTTACGTCGCGTGTCCAGACACCGGCCCATTCTTTGCCTGTGCGAAGTGTAGTGTCGGGTTCCACGGCATTCACCATCTCGTCGAGTCCCATGTTGTAGACGGCGCGCAGCAATCCTTGGGAGGTAGATAGACGCGGATAGGAGGAAAGGTCGTTGCGCCTGGTCCATGACTGCTCCACGGGCATGAAATAGCCCGGGCGTCCCTTATATGTGGACCGGATTATTTCGGGCGATTCAGCCCAAGCCTTGAAGTCAGCCTGAAAAAGAGTGTCACCTTTCCAGGTGTAGGCGTCGGTGGCGACCACGATGCCGTCGGCAGCGAAGGCCGGGGCTACAGAGGCGAGCATGCCGAGGGCAGCTGCCATATACTTCTTCTTTGACATTATTTTTTCGGGTTATTTTGAATTTCGAGAAGCTCGAGAAGCTCGGGAATGTCGGGATTCTCGGGAAGCTCGATCATCTCGGGAAGCTCGGAATCTCCTTATTTCTTACGGCGCTGATTGCCACCGTGGGTCCTGTGTTTGGGTTTGTTGCGGCCCCCTTCTCCTTTGCCCTGGCTGCGCAGCGGCTTGTTGGGGTTGCCTTTATCGTCGATCAGGGCGAAGTCGAGTTGTTTCTTCTCGAGGTCGGCACGCGCCACCTGCACCTTCACACGGTCGCCAAGCGTATATCGGTTGTGATGCTTGCGTCCGATGAGGCAATAGTTCTTTTCATCAAGATCATAATAGTCGTCGGCCAGATCCCTCACCGGCACAAGCCCTTCGCACATATTGTCGTCGAGCTCCACATAAAATCCCCATTCAGTCACTCCTGAGATGACGCCCTCGAATTCCTGTCCAAGACGGTCGCGCATGAATTCCACCTGCTTGTAGCGGATTGAAGCGCGCTCGGCATTGGAGGCAAGCTGCTCCATATCTGAAGAGTGTTTGCACTGGTCATCAAGCTTCATCCGGTCGGCGCTACGGCTGCCTTCGGCATATTTCGCGAGCAGACGGTGGACCATCATGTCGGGATACCGCCGGATTGGTGAAGTGAAGTGTGTATAATAGTCGAGTGCAAGTCCGTAATGGCCGATATTTTCGGTGGTATAGACGGCCTTGGCCATGGAGCGGATTGCCAGCATGGACAGCATGTTCTCCTCCCCCTTTCCCTTCACATCCTTGAGCATACGGTTGAGGCTCTTGTTGACCTCACGGGCTTTGCCGTCGGCATTGATCTTATAGCCGAAGCGGGAGGCGATCATGGAGAAATTACTTATCTTCTCGGGGTCAGGATTGTCATGAACCCGATATACGAATGACTTTGCTTTCTTCCCTTTCCCAACCTTGCCGATGGATTCGGCCACAGTAAGATTGGCCAGGAGCATGAATTCCTCAATTAGTTTGTTGGCCTCCTTGGATTCCTTGAAATAGACGCTTACGGGCTTACCCTCCTTGTCGATCTCGAAGCGCACTTCCGCGCGGTCGAACTCAAGGGCACCGGCATCGTAGCGACGGCGGCGCAGATGCTGGGCGAGGTCGTTGAGCACAAGAATTTCTTTTGCGAAATCTCCTTTTCCCGTCTCAATGATTTTCTGCGCCTCTTCGTATGTGAAGCGACGGTCGGACCGGATCACGGTGCGTCCTATGCGATAGTTCACCACGTTGGCTTTCGAGTCGAGTTCGAAGATGGCGGAGTAGGTCAGTTTCTCTTCATCGGGACGCAGGGAGCAGATGCCGTTGGAGAGGCGTTCGGGGAGCATTGGGATAGTGCGGTCCACGAGATAAACGCTTGTGGCTCTCTGTTGGGCTTCCTTGTCAATTATGCTTCCGGGGCGCACGTAGTGGGTCACGTCGGCGATATGGACTCCCACCTCATAGTTGCCGTTGGCAAGCTGGCGGATGGAGAGGGCGTCGTCGAAGTCCTTGGCGTCACGGGGATCGATTGTGAATGTGGTCACGCCGCGGAAGTCCTCACGCTTGGCCACTTCCTCCGGAGTTATGCCGGCATCGATTTTGTCCGCAGCCTTCTCAACGGCATCGGGATAACGGTAAGGGAGGCCGAACTCAGCAAGGATGGCGTGCATCTCGGCAGTGTTCTCCCCTTTGCGTCCAAGGATATCCACCACTTCTCCTCGGGGATTCTTCTCGTCGTCGCGCCATACGGTGATGCGCGCTATGGCCTTGTCGCCACTCTTGCCTCCCTTGAGTTTTGAACGCGGAATTATGATGTCGGCTGCCAGGAATTTAGAGTCAGTGACAAGGGCTGCGTAGTTCTTCTCCACCTGCAGAGTGCCGATGAAGACCTGCTCTTTGGGTTCAAGAATCTCTATCACTTTTGCCTCGGGTTCCTGTCCCTTTCGTGAGGCGGAGACCTCTACCCTGACCTTGTCGCCATTCAGTGCATGCATCGAATTGCGTTCGGCCACGAGGATCTGTTCGTCGTCAATCTCCACAGCGTTGCGGCCTGTGCTCCTACGCACAAAGATTCCTATATTTTCCGTACCGCGGTTGGATTTACCCTTATACCTTCCGAGGCTTACCTCGTTGATTTCATCGGCAGCGGCAAGTTCATCGAGCAGATTGATGACGTCGAGACGGTTGGCCGGATGAGTGGCACCGATGCCAAATGCGATCTGCTTATAGTTGAAAGCCTTCTTCTGGTCTTTTTCCAGGAAAGCTATTATCTTTTCCTGCAGCTCCTTCTTGCGCATGCGCTTCGGGGCTGCCTGTGTGTTTTCTTTTGCTGTCATATTATGGGTTATATTTTTGATTTTTCTTTAGAATTATTTTTGACTTATTCTTTAGAATTTGGCGATGGATTCCCGATTTTACAAGATCAGAGTCATTCACGGCGTCCATCTATCTATAAGTTATAACGCAAAAAGCGTTCCATTTGTCAAAATTTGGGGGCTATTCCTTCACCGGCTAAAGCCGCCTCCCAGTAAGAGAGGAGGGACAGCCGGGTGCTGAATTAGGGCCGGGGCTGAGTTAAGGACTCGGCTTAGCGACGGGTGCGGCTTAGGAGCCGGAGCGGAAGTTAGCGACGAGTTTAGGGGCCGGAGCGGGGTTGGCGGAGGGGGTTAGGAGCGGGTGGGATGAAAATGGAAGTAGACAAGCTCTCCCTTGGATTTTCCCACGGCGGCTACGAGGTCATCGAGTGTAGCTTCCCTTACTCTCTTCAGACTCTTGAACCGCAGCATGAGACGGCGCGCTGTGGCCTCTCCCACACCCTTGATGCTGTCGAGTTCGCTGGCTACCTGACCTTTCGACCGGCGCAAGCGGTGATGTGTTATGCCGAAACGATGCGCTTCGTCGCGCAATGCCTGTATAACCTGCAAGGAGCGGCTTTTCTTATCGATATAGAGAGGGAGAGTATCTCCGGGGAAATAGATTTCCTCAAGACGTTTGGCAATGCCAACAAGCGCCACTTCCCCACGGATGCCCATCTCCTCAAAAGCTTCCACTGCGGCACTGAGCTGACCTTTGCCTCCGTCGACCACGACAAGCTGTGGCAGCGGTTCTCCCTCGGCCATCATGCGCGAATAGCGGCGGTGGAGCACCTCCTTCATGGACGCGAAGTCATCGGGACCTTCCACAGTCTTGATGATGAAATGGCGATAATCGCGTTTCGAGGGCTTGCCGTCGCGGAAGACGACACAACTCGCCACAGGGTTAGTGCCCTGGATGTTGGAGTTGTCGAAGCATTCGATGTGGCGGGGCTGCACATTGAGACGGAAGTCTGCCTTCATACGCTCCATAAGTTCTTCCACTCCTTTTCCCGGATCATGGCGTTCCATCATCTTACGCCGGTCAGCGAGGTACTGTCGGGCATTCTTCTCCCCCACGGCAAGAATCTTCTTACGGTCGCCCCTCTTCGGTATTACAAATTCCACTCCACGGAACTCCACATCGGGAGCAAACGGCACAATCACCTGCCGGAATTCACGGTCGAAACGCCGGGAGATCTCCCCTATCGCGTATGAAAGGATCTCCTCCGGAGACTCTCCCAGACGTCGTTTGAACTCAAGGTTGAGACTTTGCGTGACTGCACCCTTATGAAGATGCATGAAATTGACCACCGCCACATCATCTTCCTCCACGAAGGCAAACATATCTGCTTCGCCAAAGTCGGCGGATGCTATGACACTCTTGGCATTGTAACGGCGCACAGCCTCATATTTCAGCTTCACCTCCTGAGCCTCCTCAAATTTCCACTGTTCGCTGAGCCGCTGCATTTCATCGAGCAAATGGCGTTCGAGGGCTACAGTGTCTCCGCTGAGTATCTGCCTCACCTTGTCGTCATACTCTCCGTAGGCGGCCGGGGAGACCAGCCCGCGACATGCGCCGCCACATTTGCCGATATGATAATCGAGACAGAGGCGGTAGCGATTGCGGGCAATACCCTTCTCATCGAGAGGATGGCGGCAGCTGCGGAGTGGATAAATCTCGCGGATAAGGTCGAGCACCACCTTGGCCGACTGGACATTGGTATAAGGGCCGTAATACTTCCCCTCCACATCGCGGGAGCGCGTCATGAATACCCGGGGAAAGAGTTCCTTCGTCACCACAATCCAGGGATACGACTTATCATCCTTGAGCAAGACATTGTAGCGGGGCTGATACTCCTTTATCATCGCATTCTCAAGATGGAGAGCATCCTCCTCTGTCGCGACGACAATGAAGCGCATATCCACGATGTTGCGCACCATCAGGTTGGTGCGCGTCACATCGTGGCGACGGTTGAAGTAGGAACTGACCCTGCGTTTCAGGCGTTTTGCCTTCCCTACATATATCACCTCACCATTTTTGTCGAGATACATATAGACACCGGGAGACTCCGGCAATGCCAATATTTTCTCGCGCAGCGATTTTCCCGGCCGGTTATGGAGCAGATCGTCCGGGGTTCGGTCGGGGGTAATCTCGAGCGGGAAGGCGGCGTGTCCGGCAATGACGCGGCCAACTTCGCCAGTCATTTCTTCAGCAGACTCAGACATTTCTTCAGCAGACTCAGACATTTGCAAACAGTCATCAAAAAAATCACATATCATTACCCATATCAAGCCACACATCCAGGATTGGCCCCACGTTTGGGACTGACATCACATTTGAAATTGTCCTAACGTTGGGATTGGCCCCACGTTTGGGACCGACATCACGTTTGGAATTGGCCTAACGTTTGGGATTGGTCCCACGTTTGGGACTGACATCACGTTTGGAATTGGCCTAACGTTTAGGATTGGTCCCACGTTTGGGATTGATATGGATGGAATCAACACGAAAGTGAGGATTAATATTTGAGCAGGGAAGTCACCTCACAGTCAGGAGGAAGAATCTTCCGTCCTTCAAGGGCAGTAAGCTCCACTATGAAGTTTATATAGATCTTGCGGGGGTTCATGCTCTTCACAAGTTCGTAGCAGGCCAGCATCGTGCCGCCTGTAGCGAGAAGATCATCGTGTATGACGACGACATCATCGGAGTTTATCGCATCACTGTGAAGTTCAATTGTATCCACGCCATACTCCTTGGCATAGGACTTCTTAACAGTGACGGAGGGAAGTTTTCCAGGTTTACGGGCAGGCACAAAGCCACATCCGAGCTCATAGGCAAGTATCGAACCACCGATGAATCCGCGCGACTCAATACCCACAACCTTTGTCACACCCTTGCCACGATAGAGAGCAGCCAACGCTTCACTCACCTCATGAAGCGACTCACCATTCTTAATAAGCGTGGTGAGATCGCGAAAAACGATACCTTTTGAAGGAAAGTCGGGCACATCCCGAATCTGCAACTTCAGTTTTTCTAATTCCATATCTCTAAAATTATTTCAAATTGTTCCACGTGGAACATTATCCTTATCTTTCCAAAAATCTACTTTAAATGAGTATATCTTCTCCAATTAAGCTCAGCCTCTTCAATTGAACTCGGCTCTTCTATTAAGCTCAGTTCTACAATTGAACTTAGGCTCTTCAATTGAACCTATCCTCTTCAATTGAATCAATCTCCTTTCAATTGATTCAATGGTCTACATTTGTTTTCATCCTATTCAATTGAATCAATCGTCTTCAGCTGAGCCTAACATATTGAAATGGGTATAACCTCTTCATTTGAATCAATCATCTTCAGCTTAGCCTGATATTTTGGAGTGAATAAACCCTCTTCAATTTAGCTATTCACATTGATTGAAACAATAAAATTGTATTGAACTCATCTTCCCAAAATAATGAGAAGTACATTAATATCTGCCGGCGACACACCGGGAATACGTGATGCCTGACCGATGGTGGCGGGCCGAATAGATGAAAGCTTCTGACGCGATTCTGTGCTTAAAGCTGTCAGTTTATTGAAATCAAACGACTGAGGAATCTTCACATATTCGAGTCTGCGGGCCTTCTCTGCAAGGTCGGCTTCCCTACGGATATAGCCTTCATATTTCACCATTATCTCAGCAGCTTCAAGTATTTCATCCCTCCTGTCCTCCTCTATCTCCCCTATCTTCTTGTCAAGGGCCGGAAGGACTTGACGCAATTCCGAAAAACCGATCTTCGGTCGCTTGAGCAATTCCACAAGTCTGAGAGATGTCGCCAAGGGTGAGGAGCCACACTTTTCAAGCATTGCATTGATTCCCTCTGTCGGTTTGACGGGATACTTCCCACACCATTCAATCAACGCATCCCTCTGCTCTCGTTTTCTTTCCATGGCTCTCATTCGCACCTCATCTGCCAAACCGATCTCAAAACCTTTAGGAGTGAGTCGCATATCTGCATCATCTTGCCGCAGCAGTATGCGGTATTCGGCTCGTGAAGTGAACATTCGATAGGGTTCATCCACACCTTTTGTCACAAGGTCGTCGATCAACACACCAATATATGCCTCATCTCTGCCAAGTACAAAAGCATCTTTCCCCGCCACAGCCCTCGCGGCATTTATACCTGCCATCAGACCCTGTGCGGCAGCCTCCTCATAACCCGTAGTACCATTCACCTGACCGGCAAAATACAGCCCCTTCACAAGTTTTGTCTGAAGATCGTGTGTAAGTTGAGTAGGATCAAAATAGTCATACTCTATGGCATAGCCAGGTCGGTAGAAATGTACATTCGACAGAGCCGGCACTTTGGAAAGGGCGTCTATCTGCACTTGCCAGGGCAGAGAGGAAGAAAAACCATTGATGTAATATTCCTGGGTTGTCTCTCCTTCCGGCTCAAGGAAAAGCTGATGGCTTTCCTTATCGGAAAAAGTAACGATTTTTGTCTCAATACTGGGGCAATAACGCGGGCCTATACTCTGAATCTGACCATTATAAAGCGGAGATTCATCCAGATTGTCGCGTAATATTTCATGCACTTCCGGCGACGTATGCACTATGTAGCACGAACGTGGTTTTAGAGATCTTTCAACACTGGGAAGGAAAGAGAACTTATGAAAATCTCGGACCACAGCCGTTTCCCCAGACTCAGTTGTCACCACAATATCATCGCCATCTTGTTTTTCAGCAAGTGAGAAGTTGATTGACCTACCGTCAATACGCGCAGGAGTGCCGGTTTTCATTCTTCCGACATTAAATCCGAGAGAAGCCAACTGCTCGGAAATACCCGAACTTGCAGGTTCGGAGATTCTTCCCCCTGCCATCCGCGTTCGGCCGAAATGCATCAGGCCATTAAGGAATGTGCCGGCAGTAAGTATGACTTTAGGAGCATAAAATTCAAATCCTAAAGCAGTTCGTACCCCCCTTACTTTTATTTTGACCCATTTATCTTCTACTTTATTCCCTTTTATTTCAAATTCATCCCTTTTATCTTCTATTTCATTACCTTTTTCTTCTATTT
>CAZPQD010000054.1:10222-20401 GCA_964588625.1 uncultured Sangeribacter sp.
ACTTTCTGAAAGTCATATCTAACTTTCTGAAAAGTCATATCTCACATTTTACTTAGTCATCTCTCACAAAGTACTTAATTATAAAATTGCAGACGTTTGATTTACAACGATATATCAATCATATCAATTGATAATATACTTAAAGGCAATCTCACTTCTACTTAAAAGACATCTCACTTCTTCAGAATGACATCTCACTTTCTCAGAATGACATCTCACTTTCCCGGAATGACATCTCATTTGAGCTGACTGACATCTCATTTCCTTCTAATGACATCTTAAGTCCTACGAATGACATCTCACTTGGGCAGATCTGTCATATCATGATAGAGGGAGAGAGCTTTGTCTTCCTCACGCTCCATGATTTCCCTTTCACCCGGACCCTTATCGTTGATGCCGCAAAGATGGAGCACTCCATGCACCACTACCCTTCGCAGTTCCTCAGAGTATTCTGCCCCGATTGACTCTGCGTTGGAAGCGACAGTATCAAGAGAGATCAGGATGTCGCCGCTGATCCTATCGCCATGAGTATAGTCGAATGTTATCACATCCGTATAATAGTCATGATTGATGAATTTCCTATTGGCATCGAGTATATACTCATCATCGCAGAAGAGGTAGTTGAGTGCACCGACTCTAAACCCATGCGACGCGGCCACAGCTTCAAGCCACAACTTCATCCTTGCATCGTCCCATTCGGGCAAAGCAACATTTACAGATTCAAAGTTTATCATACGAACGCAAATATAATATTTTTTTTGAAATCTTCTGTCCTTGATGCCATTTTTCATAAAAATATTACCCGGAGTAGTGGCAGATGGTAGGGTCTCTCGATTTTCTGTTCTATTTGACCTAAGCTCACCAACCTGTTCAAAACTTTTATATCTTATTTTATATCAATAGTTTAACCATGGTTTAAAGACTGTTCTAAGTGGGTGAGGATTGCGTATTTATTTTGAATCGGCTTAGACTACACGAATTTTAGAGTTTGAAAAACAGAAGAAAAGTAAAATTGGGTTAGTCCAACGGGACTCTTTCAGTGAACCACTCCCCTACCCTACTTGTTATGACATATATTAGGAAAAAGAACCTCAATCTAAAATTTAAGATTATGAACGTACAGGATTTAATGAATCAGGCCTCTGAGGCTCTGAATGCTTCCAAGGCAGCTGCCTCGCACGGACTGAAGGATGCAAAAGAAGAAATCTCCAAACTTAAAGATGGAGGAGCCGGCAACATCGTCAATAAGCTGAAAGATGGCAAGGTGCTCGATGAGCTTAAGGACAAAGCCGGTGATGTTCTCAACACCATCGCTGACAAAGCGAGTGGACTGGCCGACAAACTTGGCAAATAACCAGTAAATTACACATACACTGATATAGAGAGTCAGCAACCGGATTTTCCGGCTGCCGACTCTTTCTGTATTCCAACAAGATAAATCTCCGGAATCACTGAAATGATAGATGCCTATGAAATTCTGAAAAGACAAATCCCGGGAATCACCGAAACGATAGATGCCAATGAAATACAGAAAAGATAAATGCCGGGAAAAACTGAAACGATGGATGTCCATGTAAAACCGAAAAGACAAATCCCGGGAATCACTGAAGCGATAGGTGCCAATGTAAAACCTAAAGGATAGATCCTGAGCAAGGGGTGTTGGGAGGAAATAATGGAGCTTCTATCATTGGGCAAGCTTGCCGGAAAAAGGAATTTGGGCTATATTTGCAGTATGATAATTGGATACGATGCGAAACGGGCTGTCAGTAACATGACCGGCCTCGGCAATTACTCCCGCTTCATAATAGAGTCGGTTGCGAAGGAATATCCTGACAACCAGCTTCTACTCTTCACACCGAAGATGGCTGAGAATCCTCGGTTGGCACCGCTGCATGGCCACGATATAACCTTCATCACGCCCTCCACTCCTCTGTCAGGGGGGCTATGCAGGAGAGGTGGGCTGATGAGCAAAGGATCACTCTGGCGCACATGGGGAGTCAGCAGGGAACTTCCTGCGAGGAATGTTGCCCTCTACCATGGATTGAGCAACGAGCTCCCCCTAAACATCCGAGACAGCGGAGTGCCCTCTGTGGTCACGATCCACGATGTCATATACCGTCGTCTTCCTCAATGCTATACCCTCCCCGACCGCCTGATCTATGACTTCAAATATGGGCGGTCCTGCCGCAATGCCGACCATATCATTGCCATCAGTGAGCGTACAAAACAGGATATAATGGAACTCTATGGAGTGGCAGAAGAGAAGATTTCTGTTGTATATCAAGGGTGCGACAAAAGCTTCAGCCAGCATTTCGAGGAGTATGAGGTTGAGAAGTTGCGCCGCGACCTTCAATTGCCCGAACAGTTCATCCTGCAAGTAGGCACAATTGAAGAGCGTAAAAACCTTATGCTCACGGTGCGTACACTCCCCTATCTGCCTGATGATGTCAGCCTTGTGGCATTAGGACGCGGACGTCTCGGGTATAAGGAGAAAGTGCTTCGTGAGGCGCAACGTCTTGGCGTGCTTCAGCGTGTAAGGATACTCGACAATCTCCCCTTCAGCCGGCTTCCACTCCTTTACAGGGCAGCCAAAGTGAGCGTCTATCCCTCGCGCTACGAAGGATTCGGCATCCCTATTCTTGAGTCACTGAGCAGCGGAACCCCCGTAGTAGGCGCCACAGGCAGCTGTCTTGAGGAGGCAGGAGGCAGGGCGGCTCTTTACGTAAATCCAGACGATGTAAGGGGGATGTCAGAGGCCATCAAAACACTTCTCCACGACGGCAACGAAAGGAAAACCCGCATTGAGGAAGGGAGACTTCACGCCGCTAAATTCGATAATTCCACAGTGGCTGCAAACACAATGAAGGCCTACCAACGCGCCCTGAAGGCACACAATCCAGAAGAGAAAAATGGCAAATAAAGAGACCGGCAATACCGCCGGCAAAAGCATATTCCTTTACTATCTGGCTGGGATATGGCGCAGCATCCTGCTTCCACGCTTCATCAGAAGATGGCAGATGAAGCTCTGCCTACATAATTGGGAGAAGCGTCCGGATGCGGATATAATCAGGGCGCGTGTGGAATATTACAACCGTCTTTCACCCGGCCAAATGCCAGGCGAGGACGCAAAGCCACTTCGCCGCTTGACATTGCGTAACACCCACAGCCGATACTGGTTTGACCTCATGCGCTATTTCCGTGCCTTTCCATCAAGGATGAAGATCTCCATCATCAATGGCGACACCCATGAGAATCCCCCCTATCCCGTGGTTTGCAAGGCACGCAGACTCGATGACAAGGTCTCAAACTGCGTCTTGCTTAATATGGACAGCCTCAGGCATTTCACAAAAGTGACCGATCTGCTCCCCTTTGAAGCGAAGGAAGATAAGCTCTTTTTCCGTGGCGACATACTCAACAAGCCCAACCGTCAGAGATTCTTCGAGATGTGGGCGTCGCATCCCGATTTTGATCTTGGCGACACCTCCGGCGACCCGGCATCACGTTGGCCTGCCCCCAAAGTCACCATCGCCGACCACTTCCGCTACAAATACATCCTGGCCCTTGAAGGCCATGATGTTGCGACGGCACTGCAATGGATCTGCGACAGCAATTGTGTGCCCGTCATGACACGTCCCACGGTGGAGAGCTGGCTTATGCACGGTGCCATGATACCCGGCGTGCACTATATCGAGATCAAACCCGACTTCAGCGACACAGCAGAAAAAATAGCCTACTACAATGCCCACCCCGAGGAAGCACAGGGCATTTCGGAGGCCTCCAAGCAATGGCTGAGGCAATTTGCCGACCCAAGCAGAGAGAACATCATTTCCTATCTCACAGCGTCAAAATACTATCGGCAGACGGCAGGTATAGATCATTGAAATCTTACATATTTATACGTCATAAATTCATATTAATTACATCACAAAAGGGCAAAACGGGAGAAAAAGGGGAAACATGTTGAAAACTTTTTTCTAAAAAAAACTAAAAACGTACTGTCCGGGAATGGGTATTAGTCTGAAAATAGCTAACTTTACGCCCTAAAACATAGAAGATGACAGATAGCGTCTACCATATACCGGCATTATTAAGAGAAACGATAGCAGGGCTTGACCTCAAGAAAGGGGGCACCTACGCCGACGTCACGTTTGGCGGAGGTGGCCACTCTCGCGCCATTCTGGAGGAATTGGGTCCCGACGGGATTCTTGTCGGACTCGACAGAGATCTGGATGCGGCGGCCAATGCTCCAGCCGACAGCCGCTTCATATTCGTTCGTTCCGACTACCGCTATTTAGGCAACTTCGCCCGTTACCACGGCCTTAAGGGTTTTGATGGCATCTTAGCCGATCTCGGGGTTTCATTCCATCATTTCGACGACGCCTCAAGAGGGTTCTCCTTCCGCACGGATGCGCCGCTCGACATGAGGATGAACCAGGCAGGCGGCCGCACCGCTGCCGACATCGTCAATACCGCCACCGAGCAGGAACTGACAGCCATGATGCGCACCTTCACCGACCTGCGTCATCCCGGCGCAGTGGCCAAGGCAATAACGGAGGCACGCAAAGCTGCCCCTATCGAGACCACATTCCAGCTTGCGGAAAGCGTAGGGAAAGCCATCGACCCGCGTCACGAAAAGAAAGACCTCGCCCAGATATTCCAGGCATTGCGCATCGAGACCAACAACGAATTGGAATCGCTGCGCATCTTCCTGAAATCCACCGTCAACCTGCTCAAGCCCGGTGGACGCCTTGCAGTGCTCACCTATCACTCCATAGAAGACCGACTGGTGAAGAATTTCATGAAGACCGGCAACTTAGAGGGAGTGGAGAAGAAAGACTTCTTCGGCCGGGTGGAAACTCCTTGGAAACTCATCACCCGCACTCCCCTTACGGCCTCGGCCGAGGAAGTGGAGGAGAATCCGAGAGCCCGAAGCGCCAAGCTGCGGATAGCACAGCTCGTGGAGTCCAACTGACTCCCGATGCCACAATGAGGGATAAAAAAGCCTAAAACGAAAGCAGACCTAACCGACAAACCTGACCGAACCATAGACAACGATATGGCAAAGAAACCACGGACCACATCAGCCAAAGAGCAAGCTGCGCCACAAGCCGACTCCGCGAAATCGAAGAAAGCGAGATTCACGGAGCCGCTGCGTCACGCCAACAAGCAGATGATAGAAGATCTGCGTTTCGGTCGCTCCGTCTCCCTTGAGTTCTTCCGCAAGAACGCATGGTTGCTGATGGTGATAGTGGTGGCCATGCTCTCGCTGATAGGACTCCGCTATAAGACGAAGACAAAGATGGCGCAGATCCAATCGCTCACCATCGAGCTGCAACGTGCGGAAAGCTCCAAACTGCAGGAAAAGGCCGCCTACATGTCGCTCATACGCGAGACGGAGATGCGGCGCCTCGTGGCAGAGAAAGGGCTCGGCCTCGAATTTCAGGAACAGCCACCCTACGAACTAATAATCGAAGACTGACAACATACTACAACTCGCCTAACTCGCGCAATTTACATAATGACCGCGACCCGAAAGAAAAAGCAGAACAACAACAAGAGCAGGATCCTCTTCAGATATGGACTCATCTCCATCTCATTCCTGCTTTTCGCCATACTGATAGTGGCGAAGCTCTTCACCACGACCGTGGTGCAGGCTTCAGCATGGAACAAACGCGCCCATAAGGAGCTCTCGGAAGTAAAGCAGATCGCTCCCGAGCGAGGCAATATCCTTGCTTCCAACGGCAACATCTTGGCGTGCAACCTGAAGGTCTACGACATCAAGATCGACCTTCGTCACGCCAAAGTCAACAATGGCAAACCCATCCCCTGGGAGAAAATCGACATGCTCGCCGACTCGCTCGACAAGTATTATCCACGTCGTGCCGACTTAGGTACGCACCCCGACACAATAAAGAAATACTCCTGGCACACAAAGCTGAAATACGAGTTTGAGAAGCCGGCCGAAAAGCGCACCCGCTCCCTTTGCCTTGCAAAGAAGAAGACCCTCGAAGACTTCGACCGCATCAAGACCTTCCCCTATCTGAATGAGTTCAAAGGGAAAGGATTCCGCAATCCCGTATATAGGGAAGAGCGCAAGATACGCATGTATCCTTTCGGAAGAATGGCCTACAGAAGTATCGGACGTGTCAACGAGAACGAGAAGACAGGAGAGATACACGGATATTCCGGATTGGAACGCGACCTTGACTCCCTGCTCTACGGGCAGCCGGGATTGACAAAAAAAGTGGCCCTCACCAGCGGCCTGACCAACTGGGTGGCCAAGGCTCCGGTGAAAGGATTTGACATACACACCACCATTGACGTTGACCTTCAGGACATGCTTGAGGAAGAGCTCTTCAAGGTTTGTGTTGAGGCCAATGCCGAGTGGGGCACAGCCATTCTCATGGAGGTGAAGACAGGCGAGATAAAGGCCATATCGAATATCGAACATCTATCCGACGGCACATACGGAGAAGCGCTCAACCGCGCCGTCCTCCCCTTTGAGCCCGGATCAGTGATGAAGCCCATCTCACTCATGATAGCCTTTGAGGACGGTCTGGCAAAGAGCGTCAACGAGATGGTGGACTGCAGTCCCTTCCAGCGCACCAGCGACCCTCATGCCCCGAGTGTGAAGAATATGAAGCAAGTGATTGAGATGTCGTCGAATACGGGTATTGCCCGCGTCATCTTCAAAGGGTACGCACAGGATCCCGCACGATTCTACGACCGCCTTGCCTCAATCGGATTCTTTGAGCCGATGCATTCCGGCATAGCAGGCGAATGCGTGCCGAGGGTTCGGCGTCTCGAGCCCACCGACCGCCGAGGCAACCCCATCACGATGACCTCACGTCATCTCGACCTTGCACGCCAGGCTTACGGCTACAATACCGAGATTCCCCCACTCTATACCCTTTCCATCTACAATGCCATCGCCAATAAGGGACGTTATGTGAGACCACATCTCGTACGTTCGCTTATATATGAGGATGGGCGCGACTCCGTGCTTCCCATCCAGTATATACGCGACCGCATCTGTTCGGAAGAGACAGCCGATAAAGTGAAGCAGTGCATCCACGAAGTGGTGTGGGGTGAGCATGGCACAGCGCGCGCCGTACGCGATGACCGAGTTAAGGTTGTCGGCAAGACCGGCACAGCGTATCCAGTTGAGAAAGGCACCTACAACACGGCCAAACGCCGCTATGCCTTCGCAGGATTCTTCCCATATGAGGAGCCGCTTTATTCCTGCATGGCCCTCGTATTGGCCGGGGGAGGCAACAGTGCCAACCGCACGTCGGGCCAGGTGGTGAAGAATATGGCCGTCAAGATGTATTCACGCGGAATGCTCAACAACGCCTCCACCTATTCGGCAAGTCGCAAGGAGAGCACGCCTGTTATGCCAGCCTCCACCAAGTGCGACACCAAGACACTCTCACAGACCATCGGGTCGAAAAATGTGAAGAGAGTCAAGGCTGACACCGCAATCGGGCATATGACAGTGCCCAATGTGTTGGGATACGATGCGCCCTCCGCCATCAAGATATTGGAGGAACGCGGACTGAACGTAATAATCCGGGGCAGCGGACGCGTCACATCGCAGTCGCTGGCCGCAGGAAGCATCATAAAGAAAGGCCAGAAGATAGTGATCAACTTAGCGGTGTAGGCCGCATCGCCGACCACCTTCCATCCGGCTGTCAATCAATAGAATAACAACGAAAGAAACGACTAAACGATATGACCCTCAAACTGTCAGGACTTTTGGAGAACATAGATGTCGTAGAGATAATCGGCGACACCGACAGAAACATAAGCAGCCTTGAGAGCGACTCGCGCAAGGCAGAGAAAGAAGGAATGTTTGTAGCCGTCAGAGGAGTTACCACCGACGGCCACAAATACATCCCGGTAGTGGCGAGTGCCTACGTTGGCGCCATCGTCTGTGAGGAATTTCCGGGCACACTGGAGAAAGGGATCACCTACATCAAGGTGGCCGACTCCGCCAAAGCCTTAGGGCAACTTGCCTCGGCATGGTATGGTCATCCCTCCTCGAAGCTGAAGCTTGTCGGAGTGACCGGCACCAACGGCAAGACCACCACCGCCACCCTACTCTACGAGATGGCGCGCATGGAAGGTTACAAGGCCGGACTGCTCTCCACAGTGTGCAACTACGTCGACGGGCGCGCCGTGCCGACCACGCACACCACCCCCGACCCCCTGACCCTCAACTCCCTTCTCGCCGAGATGGTGGAGGCTGGATGTGAATATGCCTTCATGGAAGTCTCGAGCCACGCCGCCGTGCAGCAGCGCATCGCGGGACTCCGCTTCGCCGGAGGCATCTTCTCCAACCTCACACGCGATCATCTCGACTATCACAAGACAGTGGAGAACTATATGAACGCCAAGAAGATGTTCTTCGACATGCTGCCATCCGATGCCTTCGCGCTCATCAATGCCGATGAGAAGACCGGCCAATACATGGTGCAGAACACTAAGGCGAAAGTCTTCACCTACTCCCTTCGCTCAGAAGCCGATTTCCGGGGCCGCGTTCTGGAGACACGCCTTGACGGAACACTGATAATGTTCAACGGCCATGAAGTGGAAGTGCAGTTCACCGGACGCTTCAACGCCTACAACCTGACGGCAGTCTACGGAGCCTCCATCCTTTCAGGATTTGATCCTGAGGAGGTGCTTATCAACATGAGTCGTCTGGTGCCTGTTGCAGGCCGCTTCCAGACTCTGCGCCCTGCCGACGGAAGGGTGACGGCCATCGTGGACTATGCCCACACACCCGATGCGCTCGTCAACGTGCTTGACACGATCCGCGACATTGTGGGAGCCGACGGCTACGTCATCACCGTCACCGGAGCCGGGGGCAACCGCGACACCGGCAAGCGTCCCATCATGGCGCGTGAGGCTGCCTGCCGTTCCGACCGGCTTATCCTCACTTCCGACAATCCCCGCGATGAAGACCCCGCCGCCATCATCGACGAGATGAAAGCCGGCCTCAGTCCCGAGGAGGCACGACGCACAATAGCCATCACCGACCGCCGTGAAGCCATCCGCACCGCACTGCTGACGGCTCCCGAGGGAGCAGTGGTGCTCGTTGCCGGCAAGGGGCATGAGACGTATCAGGAAATCAAGGGTGTGCGCCATCACTTCGACGACCGTGAGGAGATCTCCGCCATCCTCAAGGATATGGAGACTCCGAATCAAAGATAAAAAACACTTTTTCCAGCTGAAAATCAGGAGCCATGTTCTATTATCTATTCAGACATTTCCAGGACATCGACTTTCCGGGGCGTCACCTGATGGACTACATCACCTTCCGCGCCGGAGCATCGTTCACCATAGCCCTGCTGATTGCCCTTATCTTCGGACGATACATAATCGAGCGGCTGCAGAAGATGCAGGTGGGAGAAGTGATCCGCAACCTCGGCCTTGAAGGGCAGATGAGCAAGACAGGCACTCCCACAATGGGCGGAATAATCATCATACTCGCCATCCTGCTACCCTGCCTTCTGGTCGGCAACCTCTCGAACATCTATCTGCTGCTGATGATCGTGGCAACCCTCTGGATGGGTTGCATCGGCTTTCTCGACGACTACCGCAAGCTGAAATTCCACAACAAAGATGGGTTGAAAGGGAAATATAAGGTGATCGGACAGGTTGGTCTCGGACTGCTCGTCGGCATGACAATGTGGCTCTCGCCCGACATCGTCATGAGCGAGAACCGGGAGATCGAGAATCCTCAGCATGAGACGGAAATCATTGTCTCCACCGAGACCGTCAAGTCTCCGCAGACCACAATCCCCTTCGTCAAGAACAACAACTTCAACTACGAATGGCTGACCGACTGGCTACCCGACAAGGATATGGCCCAGACCTGCGGCTGGATAGTCTTTGTGATAGTCGTGATAGTGGTGGTGACGGCAGTCAGCAACGGTGCCAACCTTACCGACGGACTCGACGGGCTGTGTGCCGGCACGTCGGCAATAATAGGCACGGCACTCGCCGTGATGGGATATCTTGGAGCCAACATCATCTACTCAGGCTATCTCAACATAATGTATATCCCCGGGTCGGAAGAGCTGGTGGTGTATGCCGGGGCCTTCATCGGGGCACTCGTCGGTTTCCTGTGGTATAACGCCTATCCGGCGCAGGTATTCATGGGCGACACGGGAAGCC
>CAZPQD010000055.1:0-19986 GCA_964588625.1 uncultured Sangeribacter sp.
TGCGAGAAGCCTCAAGCAGTAGGACGGCAACAGATACAGACTCCTACGCTTTTTTTACGCTTAATTGCTTGCCATTGGGGAGCCGGCAAGTGCAACAAATCCACTAAATATTATGAAGGTGCTACGTATTCTCTCAGTACTATTGCTCGTAGCCGGGATGCTTTCACCCATGACGGTCGAAGCCAAGAAGCCAAAGAAACCACAAAAAACCCTCAAGGATCAACTCACGCCTATAATGCCAAACGGCGAGCAAAACTTATATATCTTTTGTGAGGAAGAGGGCTATGACAGTCCCGGGGAATATATGGCTGCTCATGGAATTTTTGAGGGTGCCGAAACCCGCCAAGAGGCTCTCATCGAGGCAAACAGAATCGCCATCGAGGATCTGAGCACGCGTTTCGTGGGAATAGTGAACAACGCGGTCTCAAACTACAATAAATCCATTAACGCAGGAGGTAAGAAACATAAGGAAGGCATACGGGAGGGGCTTGCCACGTCCGTGGCTCAGGCAGCTGTAAACAAGTATGGTTCGGTTGCCTGCCGCAAGTTTTCTCAGGCCTCCGATGGCTCTTATGTCGGTTATGTCGCCCTCCATTTCCTTGAATCGGATATGAAGCGTGCCGTCACCGAGGAACTTGAGAGACAGAAAGTAGAGTTTGACCGTGACCGGTTCGCCAAGAGTATGCAGGAACAGCTTGAGAACTACAATAGTCAGGAGGCAAACCAGAATCCATACGAAGAATAAGATATCATGGAACGTCTACTTATTTCCCTTGTAGTGATGGTATGTGCCATTTCTGCAGGAGCCACTGACATGGCTGATCTGATGCCATCTTGGGCACGTCACACTCCAAATCCTCCGGCAGACGCCAATTATTTCCTGAGTTGGGGCAGTGGAGAAGGCAAGACCGAGGCCGATGCCAAGAATGCCGCATGGACTGATGCTCTGAACCGCTCATTCCATGAGCTTCGTGTCGCCGGAATCTCCAGACAAGATATAAATTCTGTGACAAGCAAAGGTATTGACGGCGTGGTTTCCTTTCATAAGGTGAAACGAAGAATCGTGGCTGAATCTGCTCCCATCAAGACTCCTGACGGGGTTAAGGTATTTATTCTAATTCAAGTTCAAAGGGATGTCAATGGGCCAGATGACTTCTATGATTTGAAAACAAAGAAATTTAACGACGCATCCTTTAACCGCGCAGTCGCCGACTATAATGCTCAGTTCACCGGTCGTTATCCCTTTACAGCTCGTTGCTTTATTCCCGGTATGGCTCAATTCCATAAAGGGAGCATTGTAAAAGGCTCTATAATTGTGGGTGCTACCACGGCCTGTGTCGCCGGTATCATAGCCACGGAATGTATGCGAAAGTCATACATATCCAAAATCAAGAACACCCACAATGCCTCACTCAAGCTAAGTTATCAAAACAAGGCGTCAAACTGTCAGAATGTACGTAATGTTCTTATTGGCGCTGTGGTAGCCGTATATGCCTGGAACGTGATAGACGGAGCTGTAGCCCGCGGTGCCAAAAAAGATATGTCAATGGCAATGAGTCCCTGTGTCTTTGATGATGGTGTCGGCTTGGCCATGACCATCAATTTTTAAATACTATTAACCAAAACTTCATAGAAAATGAAAAAATATCTTTCTTTGTTGCTCCTCGCTTTTTTGGTAGCATGTACCTTCTCTTCTTGCACCAAGGATGAGGTCGACATCTTTTCAACTCTCCATGGTATCGTCGTAGACGATTTGACAGGAGAATGCATACCCGGGGCAACCGTGACTCTAAGTCCTACCGGCAAGACACAGACAACCGGCTCGGACGGTCGCTATCAATATCCTGAGATAGACCCGATGCAATACACAGTCACAGTCCAAAAGCCCGGTTATAATACTAATCGCAAGATCATAACCGTCATCGCAGGAGAAGCAACGGAGGCTAACATAACCCTCCACAAAATCAATTGAATAAAATCTCAAAGTCCGTCTCTTACCATCACTCGGGTAGGAGACGGCTATTAATCCGAATACACATATCATGCCTAATATTAGAATAGTTTATATTCTTGCCGTAATAGTCATGACTCTATTTTCCGGGGGATGCAGCGGGGATGATGGACCGGTAGCCGACAGTGGCGCCGGCTCAATCATGGGCGTGGTGACAGACTATGCCACGGGTGATCCCGTGGCCAACGCAAACGTCAGTCTGCTTCCCACCGGCGAGACAACTCTTACGGGGTCTGATGGACGATTTGAATTCCTCAATATAAAAGACGGTGAATACAACTTGATTATCTCCAAGGCCGAGTATACGGAATTGATTGACGATTATGTCATTGAAGTCAAGGAAGGCAAGAGAGTCCGCCGTGATATCCAGATAAGGAAACTCCCAACATTCCTGCAGCTTACCGATATGTCCGGGAAGGACATATCTTCATTGAACTTTGAAGACGATCCTTCGCTAACATCCAAATCGTTCAATATATTCAATAACGGGACAGTGCCGGTCACATGCAAGATTGTATATACTTGCAATTGGATTACCAGTATCTCCAGTTTTCCGTCAACCATAAGTCCCGGAGCCACAGTCGCAGTGGCTGTCACCATCAATCGAAATTCTCTTTCGGATGGACTCAACACCACCATACTCACCATTTCCACTAATAACGGCAGCGCAGAGCTGACCATTACGGCAAGAAGTCAAGGAGGCAATCCGCCTTTACTCGGCATCTCCGCTCCCGGCTCAATTACGGAAACCACGGCAACTCTCCGTGGGGAGATAACGAATACATTCGGAGGCATCCTCTCTGACTGCGGATTTTGTTATGGCACCACACCCAATCCAACGACTGACGACATGACCGTCCGTCTGGGCAAATCGACCTCCCTGCTTCAACATACGATTACCGGACTCAAGGCAGGAACAACGTATTATTGTCGTGCATTCGCTACGACAAACTTGGGTACAGGGTATAGCCCTGAGATCTCTTTCACCACTCTGTCAGGACTTCCCATCTGTGAAGAAACATCTATATCTAAAATCGGATCCACGACGGTCAAAGCTACAAGCTCTGTGTCTTCTCCATACGGCCATTACGTCTATGAAAACGGGTTCTGCTGGAGCACAGGAGACCTGGAACCGTCGCTGGACACCAATCATATCGCGGCAAGTTTCGGGACAGGCTCATTCAGTTGCTATATCCATCCACTGCAGCCCACAACCATCTATCGCGTCCGCTCATACGCCAAGACAGAATATGGAATCTCGTATGGGCCCGTATCGTTTTTCATAACTCAGTAAAATCAATGGATCTGAAATTATATTCAATAATAGTCTTCGTCCTTTGCGTACTCGGTCTTTCGGGTTGTTCCAACAATGGCAATGAACCCACAACATACCAGAAGGGGAGCATCTATGGAGCCGTAACAGACTTTGTGACCGGGCAACCCATAGCCAATGCAAATGTCTCTCTTCGTCCGGGTGGAGAGATGACTCTTACCGGATCGGACGGCATTTTTGAGTTCCTCAATGTTACGGAGGGGAATTATTCGGTAGTCGTTACCAAAGCGGAATATGTAGATTTCATAGACGATTATGTCATTAAGGTCAACGGAGGTAGCCAGATGCGCAGGGACATCCCTCTGAGGAAGCATACCAGCGAACTCAGAGTCACGGATGTGGAGGGTCATGATATTACAGAGCTTAACTTTGAGGACGACCAGTTTGTGACAGTTAGATCCTTCAATATTTTCAATAACGGGACGGAACGAATCCAATGCGAACTAAAACAATACTCCAATTGGATAATAAACCTTCCATTGATCACGGATATTATTGATCCGGGTCAGAACGTGACGATCAACGTCGAAATTGACCGCGATAGATTATCCCGCGGACATAATGAGACGTTGCTATACATTACATCTCCCTCGCGTAGCAACGTCATTAAGATTCTCGCTGACCGTATTGATTCGGAGGAGGCTCCAATCGTATTCACTCTCCCAGCGACAGATCGTAAAGGTCAACAATCCAAGTGGAACGACACATTCCATGGGAAGGTAACCTTTGAGGGTTATCCGGCATATCATTCAAGAGGTTTCTGCTATTCGGCAGAAAATTCCGTCCCTACCATCAATGACAAGTGTGTGACAGTTCCCGGAAAAGGTGTCGGAGAATTCAGTATCACTGTTGATTTTCCACTTACGCCTGCAACGGCTCGCTACTATTTCCGGGCCTGGGTAAGATATGGAACTGATGATAAAGTGCAATATGGTGAAGTTCAATCATTTATTTTCAATGACGTTTTATAAGGGATTAATAATTCCTCTCCTGCTTATTTTCTCTGCTTGTGACAAGGAAGATCCGAGAATAGAATGTTCGATCTATGGGGCAATCAGCTCCACATCCAATAATGGAGTCACGGTGACTCTTGAGAGCACATCCGATTCTTCCGATAAATTGTTTGCGGTTAGCGATGAAAAAGGCAAGTTCGAGTTTCATCATGTCCCGGAGGGACGTTATTCCGTATCAGCCACAAAGGAGGACTGCCAATGGGTGCTGATGAGCTACGAGGGAGTACCGAACCACAGGGACAGATTCATAGATGTAGAGGGTTCACAGGACAAGACCCTTACAATATCCTTGTCAGACATCATCCATGGGGGCTTGAGTTTCAAACTCGAGCTGACAGACTATTTCGGCAGTCCCATAGGCACCTCAATAAGTATAGACAGCACGATGACATCGGTTTCCTTCCGTCTATATAACGGCACTAATGATATTCACAGCTGGGATTTAAGGGGAACGGATGATTGCTTTGTGGAAATCAGTGATCCTGTGGAATATCAAATGTCGACTGAAAAAATCTTTACATCGGTAAGTCCTTTGAGCGGAAAAATCTCACCCGGAGAAAAGGTCTATATAATCGCCGCAATCAACCCGGAGATTTTCAAGAATCCGGATCACACCATTATCCGCTATTCTCAAATCGACTTCTATGATGGCTTCGCGTCACGATCAATAACACTTAATATCAAACGTTAACACATAAACTTACATCATGATGAAAAAATTAATTCAACTCATCTTTGTGGGAATCCTCTCCGTGGTGACCTTTGCCTCATGTGGAGGAGAGGATGTAATAGCAACTGAGAATAACTTAGGAGGAGTTCATGGAGTAGCCATTGATGCCGAGAACCAGGAACCCATGCGCGGTGTCAACGTGCAGCTATGCAAGGAATCAGGCTCCATAATAGAGAGCACCGTGACATATGACGACGGTCACTTTGAATTCACCAAAGTAGCTCCCGGTTCCTATACAATAGTCATTTCCTCGACAAAATATCCCAACGTCAAATATGATTTTGCCGTTGAATCTGGGCGCACGGCCTCCTTTGATGTCCCTATGGGTCTCCACGTGAATCCTTACATGCCTATTTACATAACCAACGCACGCTGGGAAAATTGGCAAGGACTTATATATATTTTTATGGATATTATTGCTCCAGAATCTCATAAATTTGAAATTCTAGAACAGGGATTATACTATTCAACCAAAGAAAATCCTATGTCAACCGGCAGAAAAGCAAAGATTTATGGAGGTGATACCTACACTTTCATTGGAGACCAAACAATAATGTATTATGTGCAGGCTTATTTTAAGGATAGTAATGGCAATACGTATCTCAGTGAAATTATCCGTATTACCCTAGTAACTTATACTCCTGAAGTGGAAACCTCTCAAGTATATAAAAGTAATGGGAAGGTTTATTGCGAAGGAGAAGTCAAACATAAGGGAAATCCTGTGTACTCCGAAAGGGGTTTCATAATCTCTACTGAGCATAAATCGCCTATGATTTCCGATGTCGATGACTCGGAGACAAAGAAATATGTGGTAGAAGGGGACGAGCTAATTTATAAGCTAAACTTCTCTGAATATATGGAAGAAAAGGAATACTATGTAAGAGCCTATGCCACAAATGAGATCGGAACTGGGTATGGAAAGACTATAAAGTTTGGTGGCTTAGATTGGTATATTCTAGGCAATCTTATGGTGCAGAAAGCGGACTTGGGTAGATTCGATTGGAACACAGCGAATCAGCTTTGTAAGGATTCAAGACTTGGAGGCTTCTCAGATTGGCGACTCCCAACCATTGATGAACTGAAAATTATATTTGCAAAAGGATGGTTGTTTAAATTTGACCATTACTGGTCTTGTTCAAGCTCTGGAACTGATTATTACTGGAGGATCGATGGAGATAACGGTGTAACAAGCTCTTCCTATGCCACTAAAATATTCTGTGTAAAAGCCGTGCGCACCATAACGGAATAATCTATCCTGATTAGAAATGATGGGGTGGGATTAGCAACGACAACCTGCGGATGTTGGATGTCTCACCTCATCTGTTTTTTATATCTGTCTCCTATCCTGAGATTAAACAAAAGATTTAAATCAATGGCTATGATGAAGAGTTGCGTATTGGCCGTTATAATTGGACTTCCTTTAACTACAGCGGCTCAAAGTACGTACGATGAATTTGTGAATCAAGCAAGGAATGATTTCGAGCAGTTTCGCAATAAGTCGAACAAGGATTTTGAGGAATTCCGCAAGAAGATTAATGATGAATATGCGGCCTTTTTAGAGACATCATGGAAACCTGTTAAGCGTGGGACTCCTGAAAAGCCTCCGAAAGAGCATGCTCCTTTGCCTCCTGTGGTATTTGACCCAAAGCAGGATAAAAAAACGGAACCGAAGTCAAATCCCATTGAAATCAAGGGAGTGATCAAGCCCCCTACGCCGGTGCCGAAACCAGAACCTATCGTTCCCCTCGGAGACGACCTGAACCCTAATCCCGAGCTTGCTCCTTTTAAGGAAAATCCCAAGCCCGAGAATACACCTATAACTCAGCCTAAACCTATAACGGAGACTGTGTCGTTTCTTGGAACTCCCCTTAACGTGCGCTGGGATAAGCATAAGAATAGCTTTTGCGTTGCCTCCATCTCTGAGAGGGATATTGCTTCGGCATGGAAAAAACTGTCAGACGGAAGGGCTGACAAGCTGCTACGAGACTGTCTTGACCTACGTAAACAACTAGACCTTTCCGATTGGGTCTACCTCCGTCTGCTTTCCGACATAGGTTCTACCCTCAACGGCAAGGGGAGCAACGAGGCCACGCTGCTGACCGCATGGCTTTACAGCCAGAGCGGCTATAAGATGCGTCTGGGATCAAGCAACAGTGGGAAACTCTATATGCTATATGCTTCCGAACATCTCATCTACAACACCGGCATCTTCTATATTGACGACACTCAGTTTTATCCTTACAATTGTTCTGAAAAGGAACTGAAGATATCTACAGCGACATTTCCCAAGGAGCGTCCTCTCTCGTTGATAATAAGTGCTCAACCTCGGCTTAAAACCTCTCTCTCGGATCCTCGCGAACTCAAGTCAAAACGTTATCCTGAGGCTCGCCTGACATCGCAAGTGAACCGTAATCTCATGGATCTTTATGAGAACTATCCCTCCTCAACATACGGAGGAAACCTGATGACTTGCTGGGGTATGTATGCTAACGTTCCTGCTTCGGATGAGATGCGGAAGTTTGTCTATCCACAACTCCAAGAGGCTATTGCCGGAAAAGATAAGCGCGCGGCTACTGAAGTATTATTAAACTGGGTGCAGACAGCTTTCCCGTATGAATATGACGAGGTAGAATGGGGACGTGAAAGAACATTTTTTGCAGATGAGACTCTATTTTATAGAGCCTGTGACTGCGAAGACCGTTCAATTCTCTTCTCAAGGCTGGTCCGTGATCTTTTAGGTCTTGACGCTATGCTCGTTTACTATCCGGGACATCTGGCTACGGCAGTCGCCTTCGGAGACAATGAACCTCGTGGCGATTACCTGACTTATAAAAATCGTATCTTCACCATATGCGATCCAACCTACATCAATGCAGGTACGGGACGAACAATGCCAGGAATGGACAACTCCAAAGCCCAGGTAATTCTCCTTACCGGGCAAGGGAATTGTTAACGTATCGCATGCTCAGCCGTTGTGTGGTTGCCACATACACATTCAATAAACTATTTGAGTTTTTGTAATTTCTTATAAAAGAGGTGCCGCCCTGCAAATTGGTCGGTGCCTCTTTTCATGTTATTCAGCCGGATGACTATATTCCTGAAAATTTGTTTCTAATCTGAAAATTTGTTAATTTCGCAGCGCGGCAATCCGCAGGGCCGGGATTATACGGTCAAAGGAGCCGCGTGAAAACAACTTCGAAATTAACCTAAAATCTATATACATGCCTAACACCAATGAAAAAGCCCGGCGGAAGCTGAGCGCTGCACGATTCCGCCTCAGGGAGGTGCTGCTCAATACAGCCGGCATTCTGATGGCAATGTTGCTGCTCTCCACTTCGGCAGCAGCGCAAAATGCTCCGGAGACTGTCTCCGGCACAGTCACCGATGTCTCAGGCGAGCCGCTGATTGGGGCAAGTGTAATCATCAAAGGCTCCGCTGTCGGCACTTCTACTGACATTGACGGTAATTTCTCCATCGCCGCCAGAAAGGGTCAGACCCTCCTGTTCTCTTATTTAGGCTATCGCACCATCGAGGAGAAAATCGGAGATGGGAAGGTCTATAACATCGTGATGTATGAGGACACGGAGACTCTCGATGAAGTGGTGGTCACAGCCCTCGGCATCAAACGCGAACAGAAATCGCTGAGCTACAATGTGCAGCAGATAAAGGGCGACGCCCTTTCCGAGAATAAAGACGCCAACTTCATCAATGGTCTCGCCGGCAAGGTGGCGGGAGTCAACATCAACGCTTCCTCATCGGGTGTGGGCGGCATCTCCAAAGTCGTCATGCGAGGCACAAAATCCATAATGCAGTCCTCCAATGCCCTCTACGTGATCGACGGAATGCCGATGCGTGGAGCCAACAGCGGAGGCTCCACGGAGTTCGGGTCGCAGGGAGCCACCGAACCGATAGCCGACCTAAATCCGGAGGATATCGAGTCAATGTCGGTGCTGACCGGCGCTGCCGCTGCTGCCCTCTACGGTTCTGAGGCTGCCAACGGCGCCATCGTCATCACCACCAAGAAGGGTCAGGCGGGAAAGACAAAAGTGACGTTCAACTCCTCGCTGCAGTGGGACAACGCCCTCGTCAGCCATCGCCTGCAGAACCGCTACGGCACCGGCCTGAACGGGAGTTACGTTCCTACGAGCAACATGTCGTGGGGCGCACCGCTTACGCCGCTCAATACCTATGGATTCCAACCTACTTCCGATTATTTCCAGACAGGCTTTGTCTCCACACAGGCCGCCACTTTCTCAACCGGAACAGAACGCAACCAGACGTATGCCTCGGTGGCCGCTGTCAATTCACTTGGCATCACGCCCAACAACCGCTACGACCGCTATAATTTCAGCATCCGCAACACATCAAAGTTCCTGCAGGACCGCATGACTCTCGATCTCAATGCCTCCTACATCCATCAGTATGACCGCAACATGGTCAACCAGGGCACATACGGCAACCCTCTTGTCGGCGCGCTGCTCTATCCGCGCGGCAATTCCTGGGAGGATGTGCGTTCCTACGAACATTATGACGCCGTGCGCAAGATCGATACGCAGTACTGGCCCGTAGGCGACTATGGCATGACAGTGCAGAATCCCTATTGGATCAACTACCGCAACCTCACCGAGAACAGCAAAGACCGCTTCATGATGGGAGCCAACCTTAGCTATAAGATACTCGATTGCCTGACGCTTTCAGGCCGCGTGAGGCTGGATAATTCCTACACCAACTACACACGCAAATACTACGCTTCCACCAACGACCAGCTGACAGCCGGGTCTGACCGTGGATTCTACGGCATCACGAAATACTCCGACAAGCAGATATTCGCCGACTTCCTGCTCAGCTTCAACAAGACTTTCGGTGAAGACTGGAGCGTGCAGGCCAATTTCGGCGGTTCCATCTCCGACATGCGCTATGATGCCGACGCTACCGACGGCCCGATTGCCGACGGCTCGGAGAAATTCGCATCCGTGCCCGTAGGTCTGGCCAACTTCTTCGCCGTGCAGAATCTCTCAACTCCACACCTCAACGTCATGCAGACCGGCTGGCACGAGCAGACCCAATCGCTCTACGGCTCGGCGGACGTAGGCTTCAAGGGCACCTACTACCTGACCGTCACCGGACGCAACGACTGGCCTTCGGCCTTGGCCGGACCCAACTCCGTGAACTCCAGCTTCTTCTATCCTTCAGTCGGTCTGTCGGTGCTGATGAACAATTTCTTCCCCAACGCTTCCGACATACTCAACCTCTGGAAGATACGCGCCAGCTTCGCCTCCGTTGGCTCGGCCTTCAACCGCTACATAGCCAACCCCCGCTATCAGTGGGACAGCTCCACACAATCCTGGAGCGTGCTTACGCAATATCCTCTCTATGACCTGCGTCCGGAGCGCACCAACTCCGTGGAGGTGGGTATGAATTTCAAGCTCATCAATGACATTACGTTTGATGCCACCTTCTATCATGCCAACACAGCCAACCAGACATTCAACCCGGAACTGCCGGTGAACCAGTACTCGAAGATTTACATCCAGACCGGTTCGGTAAGAAACTGGGGTATGGAGTTTGCCCTCAGCTATTCCCACACGTGGGGCGACTTCTACTGGCGTTCGGGACTCACCTATTCCTTCAACCGCAACAAGATAACCAAGCTTGCCGACAACGCCGTGAATCCCGTGACGGGCGAACGTTTCTCGATGGATGTGCTCGACATGGGCGGACTCGGCTCCACCCGCTTCCTGCTCAAGACGGGAGGCAGCATGGGCGACATTTATTCCACCATAGACCTGCGGCGTGACTCCAACGGCAACATCTACGTAGACCCGACACAGTCGGTGGTGACGAGCGCAATCCAGGATAAGGAAGACTACGTGAAACTCGGATCAGTGCTCCCCTCCGGCAATATCGCCTGGAGCAACTCCTTTGCATGGAAGAATTTCGGACTAAGCTTCATGATCAACGCACGCCTCGGAGGCCGCGTCTTCTCACGCACACAGGCAGTGCTCGATTATTACGGTGTCAGCGAGAGCTCTGCCAACGCCCGCGATCTGGGATATGTGGAGCTCAACAACGGCGACCGTGTCGACCCCCAGATGTGGTATGCCATCATTGCCGGCGGCACTGCGGTGCCTCAGTATTACATCTACAGCGCCACCAACGTGCGTCTCGGCGAAGTGACTTTCAGCTACACCATTCCGCGCCGTCTGCTGCGCGGAGTGTGCGACATCAAGGTTTCCTTCGTGGGCCGCAACCTTTGGATGATATACAACAAGGCTCCGTTCGACCCCGAGACTGTCGCCACTACCGACAACTGGTATCAGGGCATAGACTACTTCATGATGCCCTCCCTGCGTAATCTCGGCTTCAACATCAACTTCACCTTCTAATCTCGCCCGATCATGTCCGGATATATCAAAAATATACTTATAGGAGCGCTGGCGCTGGCCGCTGCGGGATGCACCGGCGACTTCGAGAATATCAACTCCAATCCTTATGAGCCCGGCGACCTCACGGCCGATGACTATGCCCTCGGTTCGCAGCTCAACAATGTGGCAAGCTGCGTGATGTCGTCCGACGTCAACACTCTGCAGTTCACCGACGCCCTGCTCGGTGGCACCCTCGGTGGTTACTACTCCGACTCCAACGCCGGCTTCGCCGAGAGTTTCGCCCGTTATAACCCGAAGAACGACTGGAGCCGCGTCTTCCTCAAGTCCGACCGTATCATCCCCACCCTCTACGCCAACCTCAGCCAGATTGAGAACATCTGCGCTTCGACGGGCAACCCGGTGCCGCTGGCGATTGCCAACATCATCAAGGTGGCTGCCATGAGCCGCGTCACTGACTGCTACGGTCCCATCCCCTACTCCGCAATCGGAGCTACGGGCGACCTGGCGGTGCCTTACGACAGTCAGCAGGAGATCTATGATTCATTCTTCACTGAACTCGGGGAATCAATCAGCACCCTCGCTGCAAATTTGGGTTCGCCGCTCAATGCCAACTGCGACTACGTCTATTACGGCGATGTGGCGAAATGGATAAAGTTCGGCAATTCGCTGAAGTTGCGTCTTGCAATGCGAATCTCAGGGGTTGCCCCGGAGAAGGCGCGCAAGATGGCCGAGGAGGCAGTGTCCGGCGGCGTCATTGAAAGCAACGCCGACAATGCCACATGGAAATATTTCACCTCCATCACCAATCCGCTCTTCACGGCAGTCAACTACAACAATGCCGGTTCCACCACCGGCGGCGACACGCATGCGGCAGCCGACATCATATGCTACATGAACGGCTATTCAGACCCTCGCCGTGCCGCCTATTTCCTTCCCTCCACATTCGCCGGGACGGAATATGTAGGACTGCGTCGCGGCTGGGAGGTCTTCGACCGCACCTGGGGCTTCAGTTTCTCCGGAGTCAATGTCGGCGCCAATGATCCCCTGATATGGATGACGGCCTCCGAAGTGGCCTTCCTGCGTGCTGAAGGCGCGGCCATCCATCATTTCAACATGGGAGGCACCGCCGAGCAGTTCTATAACGACGGCATCCGGCTGAGCTTCGAGCAGTGGGGCGTCTCGGGAGCGGAGGTCTATCTGGCAGACGCCGTCTCTATGCCGCAGAGCTACTCCGACCCCACTGACAAAAATCCCTACAACGGCAGTCTCTCTTCAATCACAGTGAAATGGGAGGAGAACGCCACCGCTGAGAAGAAACTCGAGCGTATAATCACCCAGAAATGGATAGCTCTCTTCTTCAACGGCAATGAGGCGTGGGCCGAATACCGCCGCACAGGCTATCCTCAGCTTATACCCGTGGCCTACAACGGTTCGGGAGGCATCGTCGACAGCAATGCCGGTCCGCAACGCATGGCCTATCCTCAGGAAGAATACACCAACAACTCCATCAATGTGACAGCCGCCGTCAACGACCTTCTGAAAGGGCCTGACAACATGGCCACCAAAGTATGGTGGGCACGCTATTGAGAAAACCGCCAATAATCAGACATCCACAATGAATAGAATCATAACATACGGAATCCTCGCAGCGGTAGCCCTCACAGGTCTTTCCTCCTGCGACTGGACCGAACCGGAGGCCGTCGACCTCCGCTATGACACCATACAGGAAGCGGCCCCGGAAGCCTACTCCCGCTATCTCGGCGAGCTTCGCGCCTACCGGCAGAACGGGCATAAGAAAATCTACGCCTGGTTTGACAATAAGAGTTCCTTCGTCTCTCAGGCAGATCATGTCTCGGCTGTGCCCGACAGCATTGATGTGCTTGTGCTCTCCCATCCGGAATCCATGAGCCAGGCCACTCTTGATGAGATCGACACCCGACGCTCCCAGACCGGCATGCAGACTGCCTATGTGATAAGCTATGAAGCGATCCGCAGCGTATGGGAACTCAAGAAGGAGGATGAGACCCCGCAGGCTCCTGTGGCTGAATGGAGCGTATTCCTCGCCGACTCCCTGCGCACTGCCCTCTCCTACTTCAACGGCGGAGGCTACGACCGCCTGATATGTGCTTACGACGGCAAGGATATGGCAGTCTACAGTCAGGCCGACCGTGATGCCTACGCCGCCGACCAGAAGGCCTTCCTGCAGCCGTTTGCCGAATGGAAGAAGAACAATATCGACAAGGGTTTCGACTTTGTCGGCATCCCTGCCAACCTCACCGACATGGGCCTCATCTCCGATGCCGGAACGGTATTCCTCTCCGAGACCCTCTCGGCCACCAACACTTCCGAGTTCTCCGTCATCATCAGCCGCAACTCCGTGCAGGGTGCTCCCACCGACCGGTTTGCCATCCTCAGTTATCTCCCTTCCTTAGCTCCCACCCATGAGACGGAGGGTTTCTGGGGTTCTACCTACAGCAGCTGGGTAGCGGCCACTTGGGCTAAGGGAGCTAAGGTGGCAGCTCTCGGTCTTTACAATCTCTCCGATGATTATCATAATCCAACATTCATATATCCTGTGGCCCGCGGTGCCATACAGCGTCTTAATCCTGCCGCAAGATAAAGGATATACTAACCAGAAGAGCCATGCAGAAAAGAATAAAACGATATATCGCACCGGCTGCCCTCTCCTTGGCGGGATTGCTCGCCGCATCCTGCCAGAGCGACACGGAGACAGTGGACAACTCCATTTTCACACCTTCGCTCGAGACTGCCGCCACCATCAACGTGAAACCCACCTCCGGTGAGGCCACAGGTTATGTGGAGGCAAGGATGGCACGCAAGGAAGACCATGACGTGACGGTCAGCTTCCAGACTGCCCCCGATAAGATTGACCTCTACAACGCCCTCTACTCGGCCGATTGCATCCTGCTCCCGTCGGCCAATTATTCGATTCCCACGCCAAAGGCCGTGATTCCTGCCGGCGGCGATGCCACCGGCAAGGTGGAGGTGAAATTCCATGACCTCACCGAACTCGACCTTTCGAAGACTTATGTGCTCCCGGTAGGGATGAGTTCGGAATATGGCACACTGACCAACAACACTTATTATTTCATCATCCGCGAGGCTTCGCTCATTGATGTTGTGGCCGACATGACCCACAATGATGCTGTCTACGCCTATGGTGGGCAGGCATCGGAACTCTCCGACCTCACACAAATCACGGTGGAGGCCCTGCTGTATCCTCTTGCCTTCCCCAACATGCTCTCAACAGTGATGGGCATCGAGGAATACTTCCTCCTGCGTATCGGCGACGCCGGCGTACCGGCCAATCAGCTGCAGCTCGCCACTTCTGCCGGCAAGATCACCGACCCGGAATGGACTTTCCTCACCGACCGCTGGACCTTCCTCACCTTCACATATGACACTTCCACCGGCGAATGCAACGTATATTTCAACGGAGTGAAGAAAGGGGAGACACATGTTGGCTCCTTCCGCCGCCACATCAACTGGAACACTGGCGTGGGCGACGAGAATGGCGAACGCGGTTTCCATGTCGGTTATTCCTATGACGCCGACCGCTATTTCAATGGCTATATGAGCGAGCTGCGCGTCTGGAACCGCATACTGACTCCCGAGGAGATAAACGCTCCCTTCCACTTCTATTCCGTGGATCCCGACTCGGAAGGTCTCTGCGCCTATTGGAAACTCGACGAAGGCACCGGAAATCTCTTTACCGACTACGCCAACGGCTACGATCTGCGATGCCAGCAGACTCCTGCCTGGATTCCCGCCAACCCTGCAAATTAAACTGTACCTGTTAATCCTATCATGACAAAAATCGCATCATGACAAAGATAATAACCAAAGCCTCCTTAGGCATCCTTCTCTCTGTTGGCCTCACTGCCTGCGCCAACGATGAGATATATCTCGGCTCAGCCGACCCCTCCAACCTTAACTCGCCCGACGGCAATGTGGTGTATGTCAGCGACGGCGCTTCGCGTGGCGAAACTCCGATGGTGGAGTTCAGTGGAAGTTATTCGCTCGACCTTTTCCTGCGTTCCTCCAAAAGCGTGAGCGGAAGTGTGACAGCGACATTCACTTATTCCCCCGAAATTCTCAAGGATTATAACGCGGCCAACGGATCTGAGGTGCCCATCTATCCGGAGAAGTATTTCAGCATGGCCGACGGCGGGAAAGTGACTCTCACTGCCGGTCAGCTCGAATCGTCGCCACTTAAAGTGACCTTCACTTCCGATGCCTCGCTCAATCCCGCCGCCATCTACGCCCTCCCGCTGAAAGTATCGGCCGAAGGCGCGCGTCTGGCCGAGGGAGCCGACAGCTATATCATCCTCGTGCAGGACGCCACTGCCTTCCCCGGAGCTGAGAAATATTATGAAGGCAAACCGGGAATGAAGATCGTGGGTGTTCTCGAGGTGAACGATGTCAATCCGCTCAACACAATCGGCTTCACGATGAAGCGCAGCGGCAAGCAGTTCTTTGACGCTGTGGTCCTCTTCTCGGCCAACATCAACTATGACTCCAACACCGGACGCGTCTACATCAGCCGCAATAAGAATGTGCAGGCTCTGCTCGACCAGCGCGATGTCTATATCAAGCCGCTTCAGGCACGAGGCATCAAGGTGATACTCGGCATCCTGGGCAATCATGACCTTTCGGGCATCTCCACACTGTCTGACGAAGTGGCCCGCAAGTTTGCGCAGGAAGTGCGCGATGTCTGTGACGCTTACGAGCTTGACGGTGTCTTCCTCGACGATGAATACAGTGACTATGCCGCCGCGGCCGCGGGCGAGATTCCCGGTTTCGTGCAGCAAAGTGTGAAAGCGGCCTCGCGTCTTGCATATGAGATACGCAAGGCTCAGCCCGAGCGCCTGCTGATGGCCTACCGTTGGGCGGCACTCGACCGCGGTGTGGATATCGACGGCATGAACTGCGGTCAGATCTGGGATTATGTCTTCAACAATTACTTCGTCACTTCCAATCCCGTCAACGCCTTCCCCGGACTGCGTCAGGATCAGGCCGGCACAGGCTCCTGGAACTGCTCAGGCGATTCGCAGTGCATCCCTTCAAACCGCCAGTGGTCGTCGCTCTTCTCCCTCGACGGAATGCGTGAGGAGGGCTACGGAGCCATGATGATCTACAACTTCAACATCAACCCCGACAATATGCTCACCCCCTACATCATCAAGGACATGAATTCCACTGCCCATGATTTCTGGGACGATGAGCTTGAATATGACGGAAGTTATTATCCGAAAAGGTTTTAGGGGTTAGGCATTAGGCATTAGGTGTTAGGCGTTAGACAACACTAAAGCCTTAAGCCTAAAATCTAAAACCTAAAGCCTACAACCTAAAACCTACAACCTAAAACCTAAAACAATGTACAGACACGATAATAGAATTGTGGTGACCCTCGATGCCGGGGGCACCAACTTGGTATTCGGCGCGATGCGCGCATGTGAGTTTATCGACGCGCCGGTCACCCTTCCCTCACATGCCGACGACTTGGGACGTTGCCTCTCGCAGATCGTGGCCGGATTCCGTTCGGTCATATCCAAACTCCCCGAACCGCCTGCCGCCATCTCCTTCGCCTTCCCGGGTCCGGCGGATTATAAGAACGGTATCGTGGGCGGTTTCCTGCCCAACTTCCCCTCTTTCCGCGATGGGGTGGCCCTCGGTCCATACCTTGAGCAGGAGTTCGGACTACCCGTCTTCATCAACAACGACGGCGACCTCTTCGCCTTTGGAGAGGCCACAGCCGGTGCCCTTCCTGAAATCAACCGCAAAGTTGCAGCCCTCGGTGGCACCCGCCGCTACTCCAACCTTCTGGGATATACGTTCGGCACTGGATTCGGTATCGGAGAAGTCATAGATGGCCGTCTCAACCTCGGCAACAACTGCTGCGTCGAGACTTTCTGCCTCCCTGCCGGTCACGACCGGAAGATAATGGTGGAGGATTTTGTGGCAATACGTGCCGTCACGCGTGAATACCGCCGTCTCTCCGGTTCGGACGATGAAAGTCTCACCCCGCGCGACATCTGCGAGATTGCGGAAGGAGAACGTGCGGGCAATCGCGAGGCAGCCCTCGAGAGCTTCCGCCTCTTCGGAGATGCCGCCGGCGATGCCATGGCCACAGCCGTTACCCTCACCGACTCCCTCGTCGTAGTAGGCGGCGGATTGACCGGGGCTGCCAAATTCTTCATGCCGGCCCTGCTCGAGCGACTCCGCTCGTCGATCTCTACGCTTGGTGGCGAGACTCTGGGACGTCTTCAGATGCAGGTGTTCAATCTGGACAATGAAGAGGAGCTGAGCCGCTTCGCCCTGGGCGACGCCCGCCAGATAAAAGTGTATGGCAGCGACCGCACCGTCACCTACGACCCCATGAAGCGCACAGGAATCATGGTCTCACGCCTCGGAGCGTCCAAGGCCATCTCGATCGGAGCCTACACCTACGCCCTCTCTCAGCTTGACGCCGCCGCTCCGGAGGAAGCTTAGGCTCCGTTCCACGTCACTGTCAAGATATAACAGTATCACATTTCACACCACAGCCAGATGAAGGAAATCCTGCCTGCAGTCATCACCATCGCCTTGGCCTCCGGTCTTTTCGCCCGGCAGGCCCAGGCCTCCCGCGACCTTGCCTCGGAAGTGGATCCGCTGATCGGCACTGACTTCACGGGCAACACCTATCCCGGCGCACAGGCTCCCTTCGGGATGGTGCAGCTCAGTCCCGACAATGGTCTGCCGGGATGGGACCGCATAGCAGGTTATTTCTACCCTGACTCCACCATTGCCGGTTTCTCGCACACTCACCTGTCGGGCACCGGTGCCGGCGACCTCTACGACATCTCTTTCTTACCCTACATCGAACCGGGACACATAGCCCCTGCTCCTCTCGGCCTCCACTCCATGTTCTCGCACGATCGAGAGGAAGCAAGAGCCGGATATTACAAGGTGCATCTCGACGATTACGGCATTGATGTCGAACTGACGGCCACTCCCCGTGTCGGACTGCAACACTACACCTTCCCCTACTCAAAGCGTTCCGCCATAAAACTCAACCTCACCAAAGCCACCAACTGGGATGCCACACGCCAGGCGGAGATCATGGTGCTCGACTCAGTCACCATAGCCGGCAGTCGCTTCTCTGACGGGTGGGCGCAAGGGCAGAAGGTTTGGTTTGCCACACGCTTCTCGCGTCCCTTTGACTCTGTGGAGATCACACCCACCATCCCCGTGAATGAGGAGGGCGACACCACCGGCACAGCCTGCGATGCCATCTTCCGTTTCCGCACCGCCGAGGGCGAGACCATCACACTCGCCACAGCCCTCTCACCCACCGGTATTGAGGGAGCGTTGGCCAACCTGGCAGCGGAAGTGCCGACCCTGGATTTCGACAGCGTCGCCGATGCCACCCGCGAGGTATGGAACGAGTCTCTGGGCAAGATACGTATCAGCACTCCGGATGAGAAGCTGAGGCGTATATTCTACACCGCGCTCTATCACTCCCTGCTCGCCCCGACACTATATTGCGATGCAGACGGCAGCTATCCGGGTCCGGACGGTAAGACTCACCAATCGGAGAATGCTGCGAACTATTCCTCATTCTCCACGTGGGACACCTATCGTGCGGCTCATCCTCTCTACACGATAGTGGAGCCGGAGAAAGCAGGCGAAATGGCACGTTCGTTGCTGCTTTTCGGAGAGCAGAACGGTCGCTTACCTGTCTGGAACATGTGGGCGGGGGAGACTGACATGATGATAGGCTATCACTCCGCCCCAATCATCACCGACGCCATTCTCAAGGGTCTCGGCGATTTTACGGAAGAGGAGCAACGCCGTGCCTTGGATCTGATGGTGAAGACGGCACGCATGCGCTCCTACCGCCAGCTTGGCGATTACATCGACCTTGGCTACGTACCTTCGCGCGAAGGAGAGGAGTGGGAGATGTCGAAAACCCTCGAATATGCCTTCGACGACTATTCCATAGCTTTGCTCGCCAAACACCTCGGCGAGCAGGAACTGTATCAGGAGTTTCTCAACCGCTCGCGCAATTATGCCAACACGTTCAATCCCGCCACCGGTTTCTTCCAGCCCCGGAATCCTGACGGGACGTTTGAAGCCGACTTCAATCCCGATGTGTATTCCAAGAAGATATGCGAGAGTAACGCCTGGCAATATTTATTCTCAGTGCAGCATGACCCGCAGGGTATGATACGCCTCTTCGGAGGAACCGATGTGCTGGAGGCCAAGCTCGACAGCATGACCTCCCACCAGACAGACCCTTCTGTGGAACTACCGATATTCTCCACGGGTATGATCGGCCAGTATGCCCACGGCAACGAGCCCTCCCATCATAATCCTTACCTCTACAATTTCACTGCCTCTCCCTGGAAAGGTGCCGACTGGCTTCGCACCATCATGACCGAACTCTATGACGATTCCCCCGCCGGACTCCCGGGAAATGAGGATATGGGACAGATGTCGGCATGTTATGT
>CAZPQD010000056.1:0-19968 GCA_964588625.1 uncultured Sangeribacter sp.
GACAACCGTCGGCCATATTGAGCACACGCTCCACCTCGCCTCCGAAGTCGGCGTGTCCCGGAGTGTCGATGATGTTGATCTTCGTGCCCTTATAGTTGATGGATACATTCTTTGAAAGGATAGTGATGCCCCGCTCGCGTTCGAGGTCGTTGTTGTCGAGGATGAGTTCGCCTGTGGTCTGGTTGTCGCGGAAAAGATGTCCGGCGAGGAGCATCTTGTCTACGAGAGTGGTCTTGCCATGGTCTACATGGGCTATGATGGCGATGTTTCTTATGTCCTGCATAATGGATGATTTCTTTTTCAGGTGCAAAATTAGTAAAAATCCGCGAAAAATTCGTAATTTCGCAGGTCTCAGACTTCACTTGCACCCGCTCCGGGGTGCATTGCCTGAGAGTCTGACCCCCACTCACTCAATTTAAGCAATAGAAATTAATTTCAGCAATAGAAAAAAAAGGAAATGGCAACCACCCTCAATATCCGCGGTGAGCTACTGAGCATAGACCGCCCCATAGTGGCAGCTATCGTAAACGTGACGCCCGACAGTTTCTTCTCCGGTTCGCGCACTGAACGTGCGGAGGAAATCGCCGACAGAGTCAGGACACATATGGAGGCCGGGGCCGACTGGCTCGACGTGGGGGGTTACTCCTCGCGGCCCGGGGCTGCCGATGTGGATGCCGGGGAAGAATACTCACGTCTCGCCCGCGGACTGGAGGTCATCAGGCGTGACTATCCGGATGTGGTGGTGTCGGTGGATACGTTCCGGGCCGACGTAGCCCGCCGCTGCGTGAAGGAATGGAACGTGGAGATCATCAACGACATCAGCGGAGGCAAGCTCGATGCCGATATGTGGCCTACGGTGGCTGAGCTCGGTTGCGGCTATGTGCTTATGCATATGCGCGGCACACCCTCCACAATGCAGTCAATGACTGACTATGCCGACGTGACGGCCGACGTGATCAGCGAACTGGCTTTCAGTCTGGATACTTTGCGTCAGATGGGTGTGGCCGACGTGATCATCGACCCCGGGTTCGGCTTCGCCAAGACTGTGGAGCAGAATTTCCGTCTGTTAGCCGATCTGAGGGAGTTCACACGACTCGGATGCTCGGTGTTGGCCGGCATATCACGCAAGACAATGATCTGGCGCACACTCGGCATCACTCCTGAGGAGAGCCTCAATGGCACTACCGCACTCAATATGGCTGCGCTGATGAATGGCGCTGACATACTGCGGGTGCATGACGCCCGCGAGGCGGCTGAGTGCGTGAAGCTATTCGGGGCGCTGACAGCCTGCCGATAACAACGCATCGCAAGCGATGCGCACAAAAGACACATCCGGCACCTCTTCCCTACCCCCTGAAAGGGATAAAGAAATAATCAAAATGGAGGGGGATAAAGAAAGAATTAAAAAAGAATTTGAGTCATGTTTGAATTTGGAATAAAGGATATCATCGACATCCTGATAGTGGCTGTGCTGCTCTACTATCTCTATCGCCTGATGAAGAACAGCGGCACGCTGAGTCTTTTCTATGGTGTGCTTGCCTTCACCGTGATATGGGTGGTGGCTTCGGAGATACTCGACATGCGTCTTACGGGCACTATCCTCGATAAATTCATGGGTATCGGTCTGATAGTGCTCGTAATCCTCTTTCAGGACCAGATAAAGCGGTTTCTCATAGATATCGGCAGCCACGGACGACTCAAGAATTTCAAGAAGATCTTCAAACATGACGACAAGAAGGATGGGAAGAAGCATGCCCAGGTCATGGCTGTGGTGTATGCCTGCATGAGTATGTCGAAATCTAAGACGGGCGCGCTGATAGTGATTCAGCGGAAGGTGCCGCTGACGGATTATGAGAAGACGGGTGATGAGATTGACGCTGACATCAACATGCGTCTTATCGAGAATATCTTCTTCAAGAACTCGCCGCTGCATGATGGCGCGATGATCATAGCCAATGGTCGTATAACGTCGGTGGGGTGCATCCTGCCTGTGAGCCACGACATGAATATCCCGAAGAATCTCGGCCTGCGCCACCGCGCGGCCCTCGGCATGAGCCAGGCTACGGATGCCGTCTGCGTCATCGTAAGCGAAGAGACGGGAAATATCTCCGTGGCAAAAGATGGCTCCATCAAAGTGAAGGTGGCCCCTATCGATCTGGAGCATATACTTTCGGCAACGGAAATGTAGGGTTTAAGGAATTAGGAATGAGGAATGAGGAATTAGGAATGAGGAATTAGCGGGGACGCGCAATGGGAGCGTCCAAGACTGAGATGGAGAATGTCGGGTTTTGTCTGTCGAACGGATGGGGTGGCAGCCCCGGCGGGGCTGGACTTCAGTTAGCCGCGGGCGAAGCCCGTGGAACGGAATGAAAATGAAAAAAATCCACTTTCAGCCGCGCAAGCGCGGCTGAAAGTGGATTTTTAACTTGCTGGGTCTCAGGCCACGGACTTCGTCCGCGGTTTACCGAAGTATCGTCCCTCTGGGACTGCGCCTCCAGCACATCCGGACGGTCTTGAAGCGGTCGGGAGACTGCACCTCCTAGTCCGGGATGATGTCTTCGACGGTCTTGAAGCGGTCGGGAGACCGCTCCTCCCAATCCGGGATGATGTCTTCGACGGTCTTGAAGCGGTCGGGAGACAGCTCCTCCCAGTCTAAACCTAATCAATAAGATTCTTGCCGGTCATCTCCTGGGGTTGGGGAAGGCCCATGAGGTGTAGGAGGGAGGGGGCGACGTCGGCGAGACGACCGTCGACTACCTTGGCTTCCGGATGGCTGCCTACGTAGATGAAGGGTACGGGGTTGAGGGAGTGGGCCGTGTTGGGCGAACCGTCGGGGTTGAGGGCCTGGTCGGCGTTGCCGTGGTCGGCGATGATGATGGTCTCGTAGCCGTGTGTCTTGGCGGCTTCCACTACATCGTGGACGCAGGAGTCAAGTGTGGCCACAGCCTTCTGGATGGCGGGATATACACCGGTGTGACCTACCATGTCGCCGTTGGCGAAGTTAACCACGATGAAGTCGTATTTCTCGGAGTCGATGGCCGCAACAAGTTTCTCGGTCACTTCCGGGGCTGACATCTCGGGCTTGAGGTCGTAGGTGGCTACCTTCGGAGAGGGCACGAGCACGCGCTCCTCACCCTCGAAGGGTTCTTCGCGACCGCCGTTGAAGAAGAATGTGACATGGGCATACTTCTCAGTCTCGGCGATGTGGAGCTGTTTCTTACCCTTGGAGCCGAGATATTCGGCAAGCGTTACGGGCACTACAGCCTTGTCGAAAAGGATATGCACACCCTTGAATGAGTCATCATAGGGAGTCATGCAGTAGAACTGCAGACCGGGGATGGGCTTCATGCCATCCTCCTCGTGCTGGGTAAGCACGGTTGTAAGCTCTTTGGCGCGGTCGTTGCGGTAGTTGAAGAAGATCACGACATGTCCTTCGCCGATGCGGCCATCGACAGTGTCGTTGACAATAGGTTTGATGAATTCATCGGTGACGCCTTCCGCATAGGATTCCTCCACAGCCTTCACCACGTCTGACGTCTCGCGACCTTTACCGTCGACGAGCAGGTCGTAGGCCTCGCGGAGTCGTTCCCAACGGTGGTCGCGGTCCATGGCGTAGTAACGGCCGATGACGCTGGCTATGACTCCGGCGCTCTTCTCGCAGTGTTCGCGCACTTCCGCGAGATAGCCGGCTCCGCTGCGGGGGTCAGTGTCGCGGCCATCCATGAAGCAATGGATGAAGACGCGGTCAAGACCGTAGGCTTTCGCAGTGTCGCAGAGGGCATAGAGGTGGTCGAGCGAGGAGTGCACGCCGCCAGGCGACGTAAGACCCATGAAATGGATGGGCACGTTGTGCTCCTTGGCATAGGAGAATGCACTCTTCACCTCAGGATTTTCGGCAAACGAACCGTCGGCGATGGCGCGGTTGATCTTGACGAGATCCTGATATACGACACGTCCGGCGCCGATGTTGAGGTGGCCCACCTCAGAGTTGCCCATCTGGCCGTCGGGAAGACCTACGTATTCACCGCTGGCCTGGAGGCGCGAGTTGGGGTAATTCTCCACGAGGGAGTCGATATATGGAGTCGGTGTGTTGAAGATGGCGTCATCCTTCTGATGGTCGCCAATGCCGTAGCCATCAAGAATGATGAGCAGTGCTTTTTTTTCTTTTGACATAACCTTTTGATTGAAAACTATATTTACCTGTAAGAATTTCGGGGATATTTTTTCGCAGGAGGAGCCTCCCGGACTTCCAGAGTGAATCTTCGGTCCATTAAGGAGAGCGTCTCCATTAGAATTAACGCCGGGAAGAGGGGTGCAGGAGCAGATCCGATTGTTAAAAAAATATAAAAAGCAGAGGGGAACCACCGTATGAGCGGTGTTCCCCTCGTATTTGCTTTTTCAGACGTGTAAGTGTCAGGCTGAGAATCAAGCCTCCTTGCTCTTCTTCATGCGACGCTCCTTGATACGGGCTTTCTTGCCTGTGAGTTTGCGGAGATAGTAGAGCTTGGCGCGACGCACCTTACCGTACTTGTTGACAGTGATCGACTCGATGAAGGGCGATTCGATAGGGAAGATTCTTTCCACACCGATGCCGTCGGAAATCTTGCGGACAGTGAAGCGCTTCTTATCCTCGTGGCCATTGATACGGATCACTACGCCGCGATACTGCTGGATACGCTCCTTGTTACCCTCCTTGATACGGTAGGCAACAGTGATGGTGTCGCCCGGTCCGAACTCGTCGAAATTTTTCTTAGGGGTGGCAAATGCCTCCTCTGCGATCTTGATTAAGTCCATTTTTATGAGATATGAATTGGTTAGTTTGCAATATAGGCAGGCTTCCATGTCCTCCCAGAGATTGCAAATCGGCTGCAAAGTTACAACTTCTTTTCCAAACACGCAAATCCGCCGGCCAATAAACGCCAATAAATCAAATATATCGCCAACAGTTCGGTGTCCTTCCCTCTGATCAGTAGAGGAGTTCGCCGATGCCGCAGCATAGGTTGAGCATGAGGGAGGAGGCTCCGGCGTGGGGCATTGCATAGCTGACGCCCATCTGCCAGGCGCGCAGGCGCAGTCCGAGACCGACGGAGAAGCCGGAAAAGAAATTGCGGTGATAGAGCGACATGTCGGTGGCGCGCTTGTAGTTGTAGCCCACGGCGGCATAGAAGCTGTCGGATGGCGCATACTGTAGGCCGAAGATGAGATGACGGAAGAGGTCGCTCCCGAAATTGCTTTTCAGCACCTGCTGCTGTTCGGGGTCATCCTTATCATGGACATAGTATGGGAGTTTCCATTTGGTGAGGTGGGAGGCCGTCACCGAGATGGAGAAGGGGGAAGAACCGAGTCCCTGCATGTATCCGAGCTGGAAATCGAAGGGGAGGCGGTCATAGTCGTGATGAAACCGCTTCAGCTGCCCGCCCATATTCTTGAGCACCATGGAGAAGGAGAGGTCGCGCTCCTCATTATAATAGTTCAGACCGAGGTCAGCAGCCATGGCGAAGGCGGAGTAATCGGCATAGTTGCTGTAGACCATCTTGAGGTTGATGCCTCCGCGCAGGCGGTCGGTGAAGTCGTGGGAGTATGTGCCTTCGATGACCACATCCTGCGGCGAGAAAGAGCCCATGGCCACTCCATCGGTGCCGTATTCGGTCATGGATCCGTAATTAAGATAGCGGATTCCGGCAGCCCATGCGCCGCGTTCGCCGGCAGCCATGCCATAACGTACGCCTGCGAAATTGGAAGTCCCCATATACAGCATGTAGCCTACGCCGAGCTGCATGTCGATCTCCGGACCGAGCAAAGCCGGGTTGGCGTCGGCAAGGCTGACATCGTCGGAGATGATGGCGATGTTGGTGCCTCCGAGGGCCCAGACGTGGGAAGACGTCGGGATATTGAGGAACTCATATGCGGTATTGCCCTCCTCGGCACGCAAGACAGAGGAAGGGACAGCAACGAGAGCCGCTATGGCGGCCAACCTTTTAAATCGGGCTGCATTCATGATTCTTCCTTATAACGTCGGCATGGGGGGCGGTATTGTGGAAGGGCGGCCAATTGGATTGCAATTGTGAATAAACTTTAAATTTGGGAGGCCCCGATGTTAACGAAGTTTTAATTTCGCGAATTACCGAAAGATAGTATTACTTTTGCGAAAGCAAACCCCTGACATCCGTAACACCGACCGATGATTTTCCCAAAACTCGCGCTATTTGCTTTAGGCGCTGCAATCTCTTTCTCTCCCGCTTCCAATGTGAAGGCCCAGACGTGCCGTGTGGCCACTGGCATGACAAGCCAGGGCCTCCCCTCCTATATCGAGGTCTATGAATATGACTACGTGGAAGACAAGCCGTGTTTCCCCGGAGGCGACTGCTGCCTGGTGGGATTCATCAATGAGCACCGGCGCTATCCGTCACGTGCCTATCAGGCGGGGATAGAGGGAAGGGTCGTATGCTCGTTTGTGGTCAATGCCGACGGCAATGTCAGCAATGTGGCCGTGCTTCGCGGAGTGGAGAAATCCCTTGACAAGGAGGCGGTCAGAATACTGTCGAAAATGCCGAAATGGACACCGGGCAAGCTTCAGGGGCAGGCGGTGCCTGTGAGGGTTGTTTGGGCCGTGCCGTTTAGGAAGTAGGGGGTTAGGCGTTAGATATTAGTAGAGGCTCAGCCGCTGCGCGGCTGAGCCTCTACTTTTTTTCTATTATCCTTGCCCCGAGCTTCGCTCGGGGTTAACTGATGTTTTGCCCCTCCGGGGCAGCTCTGGCAGAACTTTTTATTCCTTCGGAGCAGCCCAGTGGAACTTTTTGTCCTTTCGGGCAGTCAAGAGAAATCTTTGCTTCCGGAGCAGTACCGGCAGTAAGTTTTGCTGCCTGAGATTACATTAGACGAGGCGGGCTACGATGTCTTCGTCGATCTGGGAGAGAACAATCTTGCCTTCGCGGCCAAGCCAGCCGAAGGCAGCCATGATCTCGTCTTTCTTCAGTTTGGTGGCTTTCTTGATCTGCTTAAGTCCAAGTGCACGAGTATCAGCACTTTCAAGAGCCTTGTAAACTTCTCCGGCCCATGTGCCGATTGATTCAATTGTTACCATTTTTCTTTGCTTTTTTAAGATTAATATTGTGTGTTTTCCTTTTGTTTTCTATGGTTTTAACAATCATGAGTCGCAATTTGTTAGAAAGTAACACGGAATTTCTCCAAAGATTTCGTAATTTTGCCTTTCTATGAAGAAAAAAAAACCTGATTCCGGACGCCGCGAGACGCGTCCGGGGAAAGTGATACGCAATACCGGCTCGGCCTATACCGTCAGGCTGGCTGATGGTTCATGCGTCAATTGCCGCGTGAAGGGCAATTTCCGCATCAAGGGTATCCGCACCACCAATCCCGTGGCCGTGGGCGACATGGTTGATGTCATCCAGTCGGCTGATGATGCTGACTATATCGTCGCTGTACACCCGCGCCGCAACTATATCATCCGTAGGGCCTCCAACCTTTCTAAGGAATCCCACATCATCGCGGCCAACGTTGACAGGGCTGTGCTTGTGGCAAGTCTTCGCGACCCTGCCACCCCCACCACTTTCATCGACCGTTTCCTGGCTACTGCGGAGGCTTACAGTGTGCCGGCAATGCTGCTGCTCAATAAATGCGACCTCTGGGATGACGACGACCGTGAACTGGCCGACGCCGTGCTCTATCTCTACCGGTCCATCGGCTATCCGGCGTTTGCCGTGTCGGCCCGCACGGGGGAGGGTATCGATGAGCTGCGGGAGCTTTTCACGGGGAGCGTGACGTTGCTTTCGGGCAACAGCGGTGTGGGCAAGTCGTCGCTCATCAACGCTCTCGTGCCGGGTGCTGAACTGCGTACGGGTGAGATCTCCGACATCCATCACACAGGCACGCATACCACAACCTTCTCAGAGATCATCGACCTGCCGGAGGGGGGCGAGATTATAGATGTGCCCGGAGTGAAGGGGTTCGGTGTGATTGATTTCGAACCGGCGGAAGTGTCGCACTTCTTTCCGGAGATCTTCCGTATCGGTGCCGACTGCCGCTACAGTGATTGCCGACATACTGGCGAACCGGGATGTGCCGTGGCTGAAGCTGTGGCCGACCACCGTATCTCCGAAAGCCGATATAATTCATATCTCTCCATCCTCGAGGAAGCCACCGAGGCGGACAAGTATCGGAAGGCGTATTGAGGGTTAGGCATTAGGCGTTAGGTGGTAGGCGTTAGGTGGTAGGGCTGCCCTAAAGCCTAAAACCTAAAGCCTTAAATAAAACTATTATGGCGGATAATTATTTGGAGAAGAGGATGGAGGATTTGCGGAACGGGAGGCTTTCTCAACCGGTGAAAACGCGTAAGGGTGCTCAGGCAACCTCTGGGACACCGAGTGCCGGGGGCGGCAGGAAGAGTCTGGAGGGTCTGCGGGCAGTGGTCACGGGCGGTGCCAACGGTATCGGACGGGAGATCACGCGCCAGTTGCGTAAGTATGGAGCGAGCGTGGATATCATCGATAAGGATCGACGTCACGGGGCGGAGACGGCACAGGCCACGGGCGCACGCTTCATTCCTCTTGACATTTCCGATACTGCTGCCTTCCGAGAAGCGATTGAACAGATAATAGCTTATCGCGGGGATATCGACATACTCGTAAATAATGCGGCGAAAGTGGATTTCCTTCCTCTTGAGCAAAATTCGGGAGAGAGACTCGTGGAGAGTCTGCTGACGAATGTTGTGCCCGCGCTTGAGGGTGCTTCGGTGCTCGCGCGCCATCGTGAAGCTCTCCCCTCCCCCAACCCTTACGGCGGAAGAATAATAAATATCTCGAGCACTCGTGCTTTCCAAAGCGAAGAGGGCACTGAGAATTACTCTACCTCGAAGGGTGCGCTCTCTTCGCTGACGCACTCGCTGATGATGTCGATGGCAAAGTATGGCGTGACGGTAAATTCCATATCTCCGGGGTGGATCGTCACTGACCCGGAAGAGAAACTGAGTGAAGCCGACCATCGGCAGCATCCGTCGGGAAGGGCCGGAATACCCTCCGACATTGCACGGCTCTGTGTCTTCCTCTGCACACCCGGCAATGACTTCATCAACGGTGAGGATCTGCGCGCCGACGGCGGCATGACCCACAAGATGATATATGTATAATTTTCATTACTTTTGCATTCTAACATTTTTTACTTGATTCACATGTTCCGAAAATTCCTGATCGCAACCTTCGCTGTCGCAGCGGCCGCACTCACTCCGCTGACGGCCGAGAAACTCATCATACTTCACACCAACGACACTCATTCCAACATCGACCCGGCGGCCGACGGCAGCGGCGGTATCCTGCAGCGCAAGGCCATCATGGATTCCGTGAAGCGGGCTGAGCGTAATGTGATCACCATTGATGCGGGCGACGCTGTGCAGGGGTCGCTGTATTTCAAGTATTTCCGGGGCGATGTGGAGTATCCGCTGATGAATATGTCGGACTATGACATCCGTATCCTCGGCAATCATGAGTTTGACAATGGTCTCGACGAACTCGCCCGCCAATGGCGTGACGTGAAGGGGGAACGTCTTTCGGCAAACTATGACTTCACGGGCACTCCCGCGGAAGGAATCTTCAAACCTTACACCATCCGGGAGGTCGACGGCAAGAAGATAGGTTTCATCGGACTGAATGTCGATCCGGAAAGCCTCATCGCCTATTCTGCCTATCCGGGGATGAAATTCAACAATATCATCGACACTGCCAACTCGCTGGCCCACAAGCTGAAGCAGGAGGAGGATTGCGACCTTGTCGTGGCCGTGACACATATCGGCTACACGAAAGAGTCTCCCGACAAGACCACCGACTTGGAGTTGGCTGCGGCTTCTTCCGACATCGACATCATCATCGGAGGGCATTCGCATACGCTCCTCGATCCGGAGCATCCGGAAAAGAATCCCTATCTCATCCCCAATAGCGAGGGGAAGCCTGTGCTCGTGACCCAGACTGGCAAGTACGGCAAAAAGATAGGCAGGATTGAGATCGACCTCGACCGGCTGCCGGCTGCCAAGGGGGGTGAGGAGTTCGGATATTCGCTCATACCCGTATCCGATCGTTTTCCAGCCGAAACGCTGGACGCCGGAATGATAGCTTTCCTCGAGCCGTACCGTGCGGCAGTGGATTCCGTCAACCATCATGTTATCGGAAGGTCACTTCGGAGCATGAGCAATTCCGACCGCAACGGTGCCCTTGGCAACTGGACGGCGGACTTCGCTGTGTGGTATGGCAATGTGAAGGCTGACTCGCTGAGGGCGGCTGGCGCCAACGTACCGCGTCCGGATATGGCGATCATGAATATCGGAGGAATACGTCAGGAGATGCCTGAGGGCGACATCACGGAGGGACAGATTCTCTCCACCTATCCTTTCTCCAACCATATGACGCTCATCTCTCTATCGGGCGCAGACATCATCGAGGCGATGCGTGTGGCTGCCCGCAAGGGGGGAGAGGCGATCAGCGGCAATGTGAGGGTTTTGACCGACTCCGACCGCAACCTGCGGCGCGTCGTGATCAACGATGAGGAGATGGATCCTTCTAAGACTTATTATGTGATGACGATAGATTATGTGGCGGAGGGCAACGACGACCTTCGTACGCTTGCCAACCATGAGGAGGTATGGCGTGACGAGGTGGAGATGTGTGCCCCGATGTTGCGTTATCTCGATCATCTGCGCCGGCTCGGGCTGCCGGTGGCTCCCGATCCTACGGGTCGGTTCATGGAAGAGGTTGTGATTTCTGCCGACTGATTTCTTCTCTCCCTCTCTCCTCTCTCCTCTCTCCTTCTCGGCTTCCTATATTCCTCTTCTCCCCTATTGCATATAGATTTATCACTGTCATCTCTTATTTTTCTGCAATGCGTTTTTTCCCTATCCTCGCACTCTTAGGCTGCATGGCGATGCTGTGCGGTTGCCGGCAACGTGTGGCGGTGCAGGAAGAGACGCATATCCTGACTCCGGAGGAGAAAGCTGCGCATTGGGCTGACTCTGTTGTCGGCACGATGACAGCGGAGGAGATGGCGGGACAGTTGCTGATACCGGCTGTCTATAGCCGAATGGAGGCGCCCGACTCGGCCATGCTGCGTCTGTATGCCGACTCACTCCATGTGGGGGGTGTACTCTTGCTTCAGGGATATGCGGAGTCAGCGGCGGAGGTAGCCGACCTTTTACGCGCAGAAAGCAATATCGGACCGTGGATAGCCATAGATGCTGAATGGGGGTTGGGGATGCGTCTGGCGGATGCTCCTCGGTTTCCGCGCAATTCCCATCTTTCAAGTGATGGAGATATCCAACTGATGATTGACTACGGGGAGGAGATGGCGCGCGAATGCCGCGTGTTGGGAATCAATATAGTGTTGGGGCCCGTGGCTGATGTCTCGAAGAAGGGAAGCCTGATGGCTTCGCGGAGTTTCGGCGACGACCCGCAGGCGGTGGCTGATTTGATGGTGGCTTACTCGCTGGGACTGGAGTCGGGGGGCGTTGTCAGTGTGGCGAAGCATTTCCCGGGACATGGACGTGACATCGGCGACAGTCATCATCTGACACCCGAGATCACCATCGACCGCGATTCGCTGGAACAGACCGACCTCTACCCTTTCCGCCGCTACGCCGACGCCGGCCTGAGCGGTATCATGGCAGGCCATATACGGGTTCTGGCTCTCGATTCCACAGGCCGACCAGCGAGTGTCTCGCGCGCCATGCTGACCGATCTGGTGCGTGAGGATATGGGTTTCCGGGGATTGATACTGACGGATGCGCTCAATATGGATGGGGCCAACGGATGGAGCGCGACGGATGCCATTGAGGCGGGAGCGGATTTGGTGTTGGCTCCGGCCTCCACTTGCAAAGAGATTGAAAATATAATTGAAAGGATGCGCAGCTCCAAGGCGATGCAGACGCGAGTCCGGGAGAGCTGCCGCAGGATCCTCGTCTACAAATATCTCTTTCGTGTAGCCGGTCCGGAGCAACGCAGACGTGCCATCAACCATCAGCGGTCGTTGCAGGAAGTGCTCTTCTTCGGTGCGGACTCGCTCGAGAAACGCCTCTCCGGGCAGCAGTAAGGCGGAGCCTTAGCTTTCGCAAGCGAAAGCCACAAAAGACACAACCGGCACCTATACCGGCACAACAAACAATCCAAAAGCTCGAAGCATTAAGGCTTAAAAAAAAGCTGCCGCTCCGAAAAGAAGCGGCAGCCTGAGTATTCCCATGGGGAGTCGAACCCCAATCGTCGGAACCGGAATCCGATATTCTATCCATTGAACTATGGGAACAAAACCAACTTTTGGCCGCAAAGTTAATACTTTTTTTTGAATTCCCACCCCTCAAACCTACGATATTTGGAGAAATGGTTGTAATTTTACGTAGTAAAACTTTTGAGGAGCACATGACTCCGGAATTTGGAGATTTCTTGGCTCCTTTGATTCTTTGATTATGGATGTAAGGATTGAAGAGGGTTGGAAGGGGGCGCTGGCTGAGGAGTTCGGCAAACCGTATTTCCGGCAGCTGACGGAGATTGTCAGGCGGGAGTATTCTACGCCGGGACTGACGGTGTATCCGCCGGCGAAGGATATTTTTGCGGCTTTCGATAATTCGCCGTTCGACCAGACGAAGGTGGTGATTATCGGACAGGACCCTTATCATGGTCCGGGACAGGCCAATGGACTCTGTTTCTCCGTGCGCCCGGGGGTGAGGATGCCGCCGTCTCTGGTGAATATCTTCAAGGAGATTCAGGCGGATCTCGGCAAACCGTTTCCAGACGACGGCGATCTCTCGCGGTGGGCGCGGCAGGGGGTGCTCCTGCTGAATGCGTCGTTGACTGTGAGGGAGCATCAGGCTAACTCGCATTCGAGGATCGGGTGGGCTGAGTTTACGGATGCGGCCGTACGCCGACTCGCGGAGGAGAAAGAAAATCTTGTGTTCATGCTCTGGGGAAGTTTTGCTATCAGGAAGGGAGAGATGATCGACCGTAATAGGCATCTCGTGCTGACGGCTGCCCACCCCTCCCCTCTCTCGGCTTCAAAGGGTTTCTTCGGGTGCAGACATTTCTCGCAGGCAAACGCCTATCTGGCAGCCCACGGAAAGCAACCCATCGAATGGTAAACAAGGAAATTTGAGCTATGAGAGCTAGGAGATCTAGGAGAACTAGGAGAACTAGGAGAACTAAGATCATTCAGACTACAGAGCCATCATAGGTCTCATAGGACTCTTAGACATTGATCTCTTAGATCTCATAGAACTCATAGGACTCTTAGACATTGATCTCTTAGATCTCATAGGACTCTTAGATCTCATAATAATCATTATAATTTAGGAGAAAAATTATGACATTACAGGAAAGAATAGATAAGGCTATGGAGCTGCGCCGGCAGGGCTATAACTGCGCGCAGGCTGTGATTATGGTGTTCCCGGATATGACGGGACTCGACGCGGAGACGGCGGCGCGTATCACTTCTGCACTTGGTTCGGGTGTCGGTGGTCAGAAGGAGATGTGTGGGGCGGCGAACGCGATGGCGATGTGCGTAGGGATGCGTCATGGTGCCGCGCCTGAGGATAAGGTGGCTGCCATGAAGGATGCCGGCGAGCTCTGCCAGGTTTTCCGCGAGGGGAATGACGGACGCATAAACTGCCGCGACCTCAAGGGGCAGGAGGGTATCAGGCCATGCAACGCTCTGATTGCCCAGGCTATTGAGATTCTTCACAATTCCATGCAATGAGTCTCTTCAGTAAAGTCGGCAGGAAGTTGTGCTGCTCCGGATTCCGCAAAGGCTGGATGAAGGTTGCCGCTACTGCTGCTGTGATGTTTTTCGGGTTTTCGGCTACGGCTGAGGCTGCCGAGGATACGCGGCAGACTATCTTCCATCCGGATTTCCGCACTCTGACTGTGCGTCTTGACGGCGAACTGATGTCGGCTCCGGTGCTGAGGCTCGGCACGGAGGACCGTCTGGAGATAAGTTTCGATGAGATAGGCAATGACTACCGCTATCTGCAATATCGACTGATTCATTGCAACTCCGACTGGCAACCCTCCCGTCTGCTCGAATCGGAATACTTGGAGGGATTCAATATCGGCGAGATCACGGATTATGCTTTCTCCTCGAACACTTTCGTTCATTTTGTCAACTATCACCTGACATTCCCGCCGGAAGATGGAGGGCAGCTGATGGCGAGCGGCAATTACCTGATGCAGATTTTCGACCAGGATGATCCCGACGAGACGTTGCTGCAGCTTCGTTTTGCTGTGAGTGAAAACACTGTGGCTGTGGATGGGCGTGCTTCGGGACGCACTGACAAAGGTTTCAATACTGAGTGGCAGCAGGTGGATTTCGACCTCATCCCTTCGGGAATGCGTATCGGCAATCCTTATCAGGACCTGACAATCACTGTGACGCAGAATGGCAATCCTGCCTCAATCCGCAGTGTGAGTCATCCGTTGCGTGTCTCGGGAGATAAGGTTGTGTTCGAACATGCTCCGGAACTCATCTTTCCTGCCTCCAACGAATTCCGGCGTTTCGAGACAGTGAGGATTGCGGACGCAGGTATGCATGTGGATTCGATACGGTTCGGAGGCACCAACTATCATGTCTGGCTTACTCCCGACACCTGGCGTGCGGAAGGAAATTACCATTATGACAGCACACAGCGCGGACGTTTCCTGATACGTGAGTCAAACTCCACCGACTCGGATTTGGGTGCGGACTATGTGACGGTACATTTCACTCTCGACTGCCCTGAGATTGCGGATGCGGACATCTACCTCGACGGCGAACTCACAGGCCATGAACTGACCGACCGTTGGAAAATGAACTATGACTATCAGACGCGCCTCTACACTTTGCAGGCTCCGCTTAAGCAAGGTTCCTATAACTATCAGTATGTGGCGTTGCCACGGGGCAGAAAGGATGTCATGGCCTCGGCTTCCCCGATAGAGGGTGATTTTTTCGAGACGGTGAATGAATATCTTATAGAGGTGTTTTATCACCCTCCCGGCGCAAGGGCCGACCGCCTTGTGGGACATGCCACGGTCGTAGCCCACAAATAAGACACATTCCTTGATGGCTTTCACTTCCCAAGGGAGCTACCATTGGATACTAATCTTTTAGATACTGCTCTTTGGTCACAATTTAGGAAACTTAAGGAAATAGATATGCTACAGATAAAAGATACGCTCGTCTCCCTCGATCTTGTGGAGGAATATTTCGTCTGTGATCTCCAGCGTTGCCTCGGTGAGTGCTGCGTGGAGGGGGATGCCGGCGCTCCGATGACGGAGGAGGAGTTTGAGCGCATAGAAGCTCACCGGGAGAAGATCCTTCCGCTGCTTACTCCGGCCGGACGCCGCGTGCTGGAGGAGCAGGGTGCGGGTTATTATGACCCGGATGGGGAACTCGTCACTTCCATCATCGACGGGCGCGACTGCATCTTCACGTGCTATGCTCCCGGGGGTGTATGCCTCTGTGCTCTGGAGAAGGCCTACAGGGAGGGACAGTTGCCCGATCTCAAACCGATGAGCTGCCGTCTTTATCCGGTGAGGCTGAAGGAATATGCGGGCTTCACTGCGGTCAACTTCCATCACTGGAAGATTTGCAAGGGTGCTAAAGCCTGCGGGAGGGAGAAAGGTATCAGGGCCTATGAATTCCTTCGTGGGCCGTTGGAGAGACGTTTCGGCGAGGAGTGGTGGAAAGAACTTGACTTCACAGCCAAGGAGTTTCTGAGACAGCAAGGAGAGAAACGATGAATGCCACTTCACTCTTAATCCCACTCATGGTCAGCGAACTAATCTATATTGCTGTCGGGCTGCTGTATGTGGTCACCATCCTTACGAGCATCTGCGTCGTCATAAGTGAGAACCGCAATCCTATCCGTTCCATCGCCTGGGTGATCGCACTTGTCTTCCTTCCGGGAGTAGGATTCATCTTCTATCTCTTCTTCGGGCGTGGTCTGAAGGGGATGAGGATGATTTCCCGACGCAACAAGAGGCGCCTCAACCAGACCAACCGGCCGGAACCAATAGACCTTGATAAGCTGTCGCTCTCGGAAAGCAACCGGCAGCTTGTGAAGCTTGCCTTCGCCACCGGTACTTATCCGCTCACCATCAATAATCAGATTGAAATCTTCACCACGGGCCTCACAAAATTCGAGAGTCTGAAGGCTGACCTGAGGAATGCACGCCGAAGCATTTACCTGCAATATTATATTTTCTCTGACGACAGACTCGGCGAGGAAATCTCATCCATACTCATTGAAAAAGCCTCGGAAGGAGTGGAAGTGAAGGTGATATATGACCATGTGGGAAGCTTCTCAGCCCGCAGCCGCTTTTTCAAGCGTATGAGGGCCGGAGGAGTGGAAGTGCATCCGTTCTTCCGGGTTACATTCCCCCAGCTCGCCAACCGCATCAACTGGCGCAACCATAGAAAGATTACGGTCATTGATGGAGAAGTGGCCTATATCGGCGGTATGAACATTGCGGAGAGATATGAGAAAGGGATGCTCGACGGCCACAGCTGGCGCGACACTCATTTCCGCCTCACGGGCGACATCGTGGCCTCCCTGCTCCATTCCTTTGCCATCGACTGGAATTTCATGAATCCCAATCCAGCCCATATCGACCTCAATGTGACATCGCCGAAAATAAAGAATGAATTGGGAATACAGCTTGTGACTTCCGGACCCGTAAATATGTGGGACAATCTCTCACTCTGTTACCTTCAGGCCATCTCCAACGCCAAACGTTCCATCTATATCCAGACGCCTTACTTCCTGCCGACTGACGCTCTCCTCCATGCCTTGGAGGCGGCAGCCCTGTCGAAGATTGATGTCCGCGTTATGATTCCCGGCAAGAGCGACTCAAAGATGCTTCAGTTTGCCACCTACAGTTACGTCACCCAATGTCTGCGTGCCGGGATAAAGGTCTACATCTACAAGCCGGGTATGATTCATGCCAAGACGATGACTATTGACCATGAGTTCGTGACGGCCGGCTCAACAAACTTTGATTTCCGCTCGCTGGAAAATAATTTTGAGGCCAACCTCCTTATATATGACGGACAGGTGAACAGCAAGATGCGCCAGATCTTTTTCAAGGATATGGAGCAATGCGTGAAGGTGACACCCACGGAATGGAGCCGTCGCCCGCGCCTGCAGCGAGGTCTGGAGTCGGTTGTAAGGCTCTTCTCCCCCATCCTTTGAAGAAAGGGAAAGACTTCCTTGAGCAAAGGAAAAGACATCTTTGAGGAGGGAAAAGACTTCTCTGAGGAGGGAAAAGACTTCTCTGAGGAAGGGAAAAGACTTCTCTGAGAAAAGGAAAAGACCGCTACCCTGCGAAAGGGAGCGGTCTTTTGTTCATATGCTTTGTAAATCAGTGTCGTCAAAAACCAATCACTCGGCATCCTTCTGCTCAGGAGCGGCAGCTTCGGGAGCGGTCTGAGCCTTTTTGGAGCGGGAGCGGCGGGTCTTCTTAGCCTTGGGAGCCTTAGTCTCAGTGAGCATGTTCTCATTGAAATCTACGAGCTCGATCATGGCAACTTCGGCGTTATCGCCGAGGCGGTGGCCGGTCTTAAGGATGCGTGTGTAGCCTCCGGGGCGTTCAGCAACCTTTTCGGCAACCACGCCGAAAAGCTCCTTGATAGCCTCCTTATTCTGAAGGTAGCTGAAGACAAGGCGACGATTCTGCATATCGTCCTTTTTGGAGCGAGTGATAAGCGGCTCGACGAAGACTCTGAGAGCCTTGGCCTTTGCCAGAGTCGTGAAGATTCTCTTGTGCTGGATGAGCGCGATGGCGAGATTGGTCAGCAGCGCCTCACGATGGGCTTTCTTACGACTGAGGTGGTTGAATTTTTTATTATGTCTCATCGCTGATTATTCTTTGTCTAATTTATATTTTGAAATATCCATCCCAAAGGACAGGTTGAGGTTTGCGAGAAGGTCATCGAGTTCGGTAAGCGACTTTCTGCCGAAGTTGCGGAACTTAAGCAGATCGTTCTTATTATAGACCACGAGTTCGCCGAGAGTCTCGACTTCCGCGCTCTTGAGGCAATTGAGTGCGCGCACGGAGAGACCCTGATCGACGAGTCGGCTCTTCAGGAGCTGACGCATATGCAGCACTTCCTCATCAAACTCGTCGGGGTCATCCTCGGCGGGAGTCTCGAGAGTGATCTTCTCATCGGAGAAGAGCATGAAGTGGTGGATAAGGATCTTGGCAGCTTCCTTAAGTGCATCCTGAGGCTTGATTGAGCCATCGGTGGTCACTTCGAGGATAAGCTTCTCATAGTCGGTCTTCTGCTCTACGCGGAAGTTTTCAACCGCGTACTTCACATTCTTGATGGGAGTGTAGATGGAGTCGACGGCGATGACAGCGGGATCCTCACCTCCGAGCATCTCACGGTTTTCATCGGCGGGCACCCATCCGCGTCCCTTGTTGATTGAGAATTCAAGCTGGAAGCTTGCAGAAGGAGCAAGGTGACAGATTACGAGATCCGGGTTGAGCACCTGGAAACCTGAGAGCACCTTACCGAGGTCGCCAGCCTTCAACACATCAGTATCCTCGACTTTGAGTACGCCCTTTTCGGCTTCGATCTCCTCTGTGAGCTGCTTGAAGCGCACCTGCTTGAGGTTAAGGATTATGTTGGTGACGTCCTCCTTAACTCCGGGGATGGTGTCAAGTTCATGAGCCACTCCGTCAATCTTGATGGAGTTGATGGCAAAGCCTCCGAGCGACGACAGGAGGATTCGGCGCAGCGCGTTGCCGATGGTCTGGCCATATCCGGGCTCCAGAGGGCGGAACTCGAATTTGCCGAACTTATCATCGGCCTCAAGCATAACGACCTTGTCGGGCTTCTGAAATGCAAGAATAGGCATGGGTTCTCTAATGTTAATTATTTAGAATACAACTCGACGATCAACTGTTCCTTGATAGTCTCAGGGATATCTTCACGCTGGGGGAGATGGAGGAACTTACCGCCCTTCACGCTCTCATCCCATTCGATCCAGGGATATTTGCTGTGGTTGAAGCCTGCGAGGCAGTCGGCGATGACCTCAAGGGATTTGCTCTTCTCGCGAACGGCAACAACGTCGCCGGGCTTCACCTGATAGGAGGGGATGTTGACCACCTTGCCATTGACAGTAATGTGCTTGTGGAGCACAGCCTGACGGGCAGCGGGACGGGTCTTGGCGATTCCGAGACGATATACTACATTGTCGAGACGGCTTTCAAGGAGCTGGAGAAGCACCTCGCCTGTAATGCCCTTGGTGCGGGCAGCCTTCTCGAAGAGGTTGCGGAACTGGCGCTCGAGCACACCATAGGTGTATTTAGCCTTCTGCTTCTCACGGAGCTGCATGCCGTACTCGGACACCTTTCTTCTGCGGTTTACACCATGCTGACCGGGGGCATAGTTTTTTCTGGAGAGGACCTTGTCCTCACCGAAGATAGCCTCGCCGAATCTGCGGGCGATTTTGGATTTTGGGCCTGTATATCTTGCCATTTTATTTTTTGTTTAGATTCTCTTCCCTACCTCGCCTGCCGGTGCCCTTAGCGCAGCCGCGACCGCCAAGAGGTAGATTGTCTGAAAAAAGCTTTCAGGCGGTCAATTCGCATTCAGGACCGGATGGCTGTGGCTGGGGGTTGGAAGAAAAAATTAAGCTTTCGTGTTAAGGAATACTCGAGATTATACTCTTCTTCTCTTGGGAGGACGACATCCGTTGTGGGGCAGCGGAGTGACGTCAACGATCTCTGTCACCTCGATTCCTGCGCCATGCACGGTGCGGATTGCGCTCTCACGTCCGTTGCCGGGACCCTTCACATAGGCCTTCACCTTGCGCAGGCCAAGGTCATAAGCAACCTTTGCGCAATCCTGAGCTGCCATCTGGGCGGCATAGGGAGTGTTCTTCTTGGAGCCACGGAAGCCCATTTTGCCTGCCGACGACCAGGAGATCACCTGGCCCTCGCTGTTGGC
>CAZPQD010000057.1:0-19837 GCA_964588625.1 uncultured Sangeribacter sp.
TAATCGCCACCTTACCCGAGAGGCCGATCCCACAAGGACCGGCCTCTTTTTTATTCCCTCAGGCAGCAGTCGGAGCGAGCCAGGGCGGACCGGGAGGAGCGCTCTCCCGAGCGCTTCAATTCCCTCGAACCCCGAGAACCCCGAGATTACCGAGAATCTCGAGTAGCCCGAGAATCTCGAGTTGCTCGGGTATCTCGAGTTTCTCAACCCTCTCGAGAAGCCCGAGTTGTTCGACCCTCTCGAGAAGCTCGCGATTCTCGAGTATCTCGAATATGCTTTGCAGTTTCCGGCATCGGTCAGGAGACCGCTGCTCCCAGTACGGTGACGGGGCGCGATGTTGGGCTATTGGTTTTCTTTGCGGTATTTGGTGGGGGAGATCCCTACGATGTTCTTGAAGTATTTGCCGAAGAAGGATTGATTCTGAAAATTTAGGCGCTGGGAAATCTCCTGAATAGAGAGATCGGTGGTGCGCAGCAGTACCTTCGCTTCGAGCACTACGTAATTCTCTATCCATTCGCCGGCTGTTCGGCCGCTTGTCTCTTTCACTATCGTATAAAGATGTTTGTTGGAGATACAGAGTTGTTCTGCGTAGAAGCTGACTTCCCGGTGTTCCTTGAAATGGCGGCTTACGCTGATGATGAATTGTGCCATCAGTTCCTCCTTGCGTGTCTTCTTTATTTGCCGGGTTCCTCCCATCTTCATCTGGATGTCCATGAGTTCGAGAAGCGCGGCCTCGAGCACACAGAGCAGTTTCTTCTTGAGAAACGGAGTCTGGGGTTGGTTGAGTTTTGCGGTCAGGAAATGATAGAACATGTCGATTCCCTCGGCATCTTCAGGCTGAAGTCTTGCCACTGGTTCCGTCTGATTATGGATGAGGATTGGCAGGACATCAGTTAGTTTAGGCAAAACATCTTCTATGATATGTAGGGTGCAGCCGATGCAATGACCCTGAAAATCATGACTCAGTTCGCAAAGCTGGATATAATTTCGGGGTTGGATGAAGATAAGCGAGTCTTTCCTTATTTCATATTCCTTGAGATCAATGATAACTCTTCCTCCTCCTTCACGGCATAACATAATGACGAGCCCGTCGATGCGCAGCGGCAGCCCCTCTACAAAGACGTTCGGGGCATGGGTGCTGAACACCGTTATCTCATTCTCCATGCTTGCAGCATTGATTTTCGCTACAATCTCCTCAAGCGAGAGCACATGATTGACTGATTGTGAGACAGAAGCCGACATTACGAATGTGAGAGTTTGCGCAGGATTGCACGTGGGATGAAGGAAGCGTGACGCCTCAAGGCAGTGGCGAGTCCGAAGTGATTGCGCATTATGTCGAAGCGCTCAAGCAGTGATTTCATGTGGTTTCGGTCTGTAAGGCCGTCGCTGAGATAGTCTATTCCAACGATATGCAGGTTGACGCACCTTGCAGGGGTACTCCGCATGATGCACTGCAGTGTCCATTCGTAATCGGCAGAGAATCTATAGGATGTATTGTAGCGTGGCGCCAGACGACGTTTCACCATAAACGCCTGGTGACATATAAGCATTCCGTGTGAAAAGGATTCGAGGGTGAGCGTCTCGGGTGCTGAAAGATGTCGCGGACCGATCTTGGTTCGCGTCTTATCCACAATCTCAGTGTCGCTGTATATGATGTCGGCATCATTGCCGGCAGCTTCGGCGTAGGCTGCAAGTGTCTCTGGAGAGTGGAAGGCATCGCCGGCATTGAGAAACAGCACATATTTACCCTTTGCCATCGCCAGGCCTTTGTTCATTGCGTCATAAAGTCCCTTGTCAGGCTCGGAAAGGATGCGGAGTTTATCCGATCCCAACCGCCTGGCCACACTCAGTGTGTCGTCGGAGGAAGCCCCGTCGATTATCAGATGTTCAAAGTCATGGAAGGTCTGCGCCCCTACAGAAAGCATTGTGGGTTCCAGCTCCGAGGCCGCGTTGAAGGTGATGGTGATTATGGAGATGAGGGGTTGTTCTGTCATAGTGATCTGCTAATGATTGAGGATATGATATTGAAGGACGTGAATATTACGCGTGTCAAATTTACGGATTTTTTTTCAATCCCACAAACCTTTCCATCAAGTAGCACTGCTTTCAACATCTCATCCGCTCCAATCTGCCGTACAGGCCGCAAGGAAGCTTATTTGGACTCGGTATAAATTAGGGAGCTTTCGTTTGAAACGTTTGGTCAGAAATTGATTTAGACTTAATTTTGCATCAACAAAACAATCTACTCTAAAAAACGACAATCATTATGGCTTATGTAATTAGCGATGCCTGCGTATGCTGCGGCACTTGCATCTCTGTATGCCCCGTTGAGGCCATCTCCGAGGGAGATACCAAGTACAATATCGATCCCGACACTTGCATCAGCTGCGGAAGCTGTGCTGCTGTTTGCCCCAGCGACGCTATCTCCGAGGGTTAATCTCCGGCAGATCTGAATTTGCAGAAATCCTACGGCATTCCGGATTCACTATCCGGGATGCCGCATTCTTTTTGCCTGCTCATGAATTTTTTTGTAACTTTGCAGTTGTGACTGCCGAAGTGGAGTCTCAGAATTTATTTATAAACTTTTTTCCGGAACATACACTGTGATCCCTTTCTTAAAGAGCACTCACACCGGAACCTTAATTGAAAGATAATGGACCGTCTTAAAGTAAAGATAATCAACAAGAGCCATCATCCGGCTCCCTCTTATGAAACCACCGAGGCTGCCGGCATGGATGTCAGGGCTTTCCTTCCCGAGGGTCCCGTGACGCTTCGCCCGATGCAACGTGCACTCATACCCACAGGTCTATACATGCAGCTCCCTGCCGGCTACGAGTGCCAGATCCGTCCGCGTTCGGGTCTCTCGCTCAATCATGGAATCTCCATCGCCAACTCTCCCGGCACAGTCGATGCCGACTACCGCGGCGAGATAGGGATCATCCTGATCAATCTGGGAGAAAATGATTTCACCGTCAATGACGGCGACCGCATCTGCCAGATGGTGATCAAGCAGTATTCACACGTACAGTGGGAAGAGGTAAAGGAACTCGACCGCACGCGCCGCGAGAATGGTGCTTTCGGACATACCGGCACCAACTGACGCCACCCCTCCGAATACACAGATTGTTTTTTCCTTTCCTCACTCCAGAAATCCAAATCAAATTCTCAATAACAGCATTCGATTGTGTCCACCCTGAAGTCTTTGCTTCTCGTTGCCGCCGCCTCGTTGATAGCGCTGGGGGCCTTCTCCGTTTCGCCCGTTTCATCACAGGATAGGCGGAAGGCTCGCCATTTCTATCTCGAGGGAGTGAAAGCCATGGCCGAAGGGCGTGGCCCGGAGGCCTACGAATACCTCTCCAAGGCTTATTCCATTGATCCTACGGCCAATGATGTGGCCTTTGATCTTGGTTCGCTGCGAATCAGCCTCCCCTTTGATACGCTTTATGCCGAACAGGAGGTGATGCGTTCTTTCTCCATGATGGCTCCCTATGTCAAGTCGCATCCCGATGATGCCGTAAAGGCTCAGTATTATGCCTACAATGCAATTGAGCTTGACACGCTCGCAGAAGCCCTCGCCACTTACAAGGCCCTCAGCGACGCACGTCCGGACAATCCTGACTATCTCCCTATGCTGGCGGAGACATATATGCGCATGGGTGATTCAGAAAATGCACTCGCCGTGCTCTCACGTTATGAGCTTATCGACGGCTACTCTCCAGAAGTGACGCTCCGTAAGGCTTCATACCATATCGGGGTGGGAGATACCGTCGGGGCCATCGAGGAGTCCGACAGGTTGCTTGCCTCCAACCCCAGACTCTCACAATATCACGTATTGCGCGCACAACTCATGCGCTATCTCAACCGTCCGGACAGTGCCTATGCCTCCCTGCTGCGTGCAGAGGAACTTGACCCGCAGGATGGAACAGTGCAGTATGCGTTGGCTGAGTATTTCCGCTCTGTAGGGGATTCCGTTGCCTATGACGAACGCATCTACAACGCCCTGCTTGCTGAAAGTTTCGGACTTGACTCCAAGATATCCATCCTCTCCGACTATCTGCAGAGCCTCTCGCGCGACAAACTTTCTGTGCAGAAGGGAGATACTCTCTTCAAGGTGCTCGGAGATCAGTATCCTCATGAGGCTCCGTTGCTCAAATTCGGAGCGGCCTGGGCAGCATTCAAGGAAGATTACCCTAAGGCTGTGGAGCAGATACGTTATGCCATCGACCTTGATCCGGCCAATGTGGAATATCGCACTTCACTGATGTCATACCTCATTGCCGCCGACCGTCCGCTGGAGGCTATGAAGGAATACGGACAGGCTGTGGCACAGACAGGCGAAGACACTGACCTTACACTCATGTATGCCGCTGCGGCACAGGAGGCCGACAGCATCGGCATCGTAAGGACGACGTTCACCAAACTGATCCATGACCTTGTGCCGGAGTTCCCGCTCGACGAACGAATCACCGACAAATCCCCGGCCCGTTCGCTGAGTTTCATGGACATCTACCGCCTGAGCACATATTATCAGGCATATGGCGACGCAACGTACGCCCATTTCCAGAAGAATCCCGCCAATAAGCAACTCCTCGATACAGTCTACAATGCATATGAGAACTCGCTGATGCTCATATCCGACAATTCAATGGCCCTCAATAACTATGCCTTCTTCCTCTGCGAGAATGAGGGCGACCTTGAGAAGGCTAAGGAGATGAGCTCGAGAGCCATCACTTATGACAGCAGTTCCACAAATCTCGACACTTATGCCTGGATTCTTTTCCGCATGGGCGACTATAAGGAGGCACGCACCTATCAGGAGGCTGCTCTCGAGAAAGCTTCCGAGGAGGGTGTGGAATCCGACGAACTCTATTCTCATTACGGTGACATCCTGTTCATGAATGGTGAGCCGGACCTGGCTGTGGAATATTGGGAAAAGGCTCTGGAGATCAGTCCTGACGACGAACTGCTCAAAAAGAAAGTGGCCCACCGCACTTTCTTTTACAACTGATCACAACCGGTTTTCCCGCAGACGCACCATAAATGCAGCCGCGCGGCAATAACATACTGTCACACCCACAGATTGAATCATGAAGAAATTCTTTGCGATATTATTCTCTGTCATATCCCTATTCCCCTCGCTCCTGGCTCAGCAACCACTCTCCGGACAGCAGCGGGAGGAGACCCTCGCCCGTATCCTTTCGGGATATGGCGACTGGTCTACTGTCTCCCTCTCCGGAAAAATCCAGATTCCCAACCTTCCCATGGGGATCAAGCCTTCGGTGAAGATATGGATGAAGCGTGGCGAAGAGATACAGATCTCCCTGCGTGCCCCGTTGATGGGGGAAGTGGGACGTGCGGAAGTGACTTCAGATTCCATCCTTCTGGCCAACAAGATGAAGAACATCTACTGCAAGCAGGCTCTATCCGATGTGTTGGGTCGTGTGGACGCCTCGCTTGAAGATCTGCAGGCACTCCTCCTGGCCCGTGTGGCCTTGTTAGGGGAAGGACAACTGACTCAGGAGAATGCCGCAGCCGCCTCGCTCATGAATGCAGCTGATGGTTCGTTCATGCTCGTGCCGCTTCAGGAATTTCAACCTCAGGATGCCGAGTATGGTTATCTGGTGCGCCCCGACGGCAGGGTGCAGGCGCTTCTCGTAAATATCACGGGAAAGGCTGCTCCCATCTCCGTGATATATGACTACACAATTTCCGGAGGGTGGGAATTGATCGCCACACTTCCCGGCGGGTCATTGAAGGAGATCACGCTTTCACTCGACCGTCCCTCATGGGATGGCAAGGCTATCGGTTCGTTCCGCCCTGATTCGAAGTGGAAGCGGGTGAGCTTCGCCCAGTTCTTCCGTTCATTTTAAAAAATCAAACCCTACTTAAAAATCAAACCTTCCTGATTTAATCCATCCTCCTGATTTAAAATCAATCCTCGTGATGTCCCGCCGTATTCTTTCCTTTACACTCCCATTAACACTCCCGCTCTGTCTGCTGCTTGCTCAGCCGGTCCTCCCTATGGTCTCGGCCTTTGCGGCCCCTGCGCCTACGCAGCAGACTAAATCTTCCTCAAAGAAGAACTCATCTTCCGGCTCCAAATCCTCCTCGTCCAAGAGCAAGGGGAAGCAGGGCGCTGCCTCTGGTTCCAAGACCTCAAAAAACTCTTCCGGGAAAAAAGGAACTTCAGGGTCTAAGTCCGCATCGGGAAAATCTTCTTCGGGAAAGAAAAGCAAGAATAGCAAGAATAGGGGAGGTGCATCAAAAAAGACATCATCTTCAACACCCCAGAGTGCGGCTGAAGCACGCAGGCTTGAGGAAGCTGCACAGCGCGAGATAAGCGACACCAAGCGACAGCTGCAGGTCAACGATGCCAACATCAAGAAGGGTGTCGATGAACTCGGACGCCTGCAGGGCGACATTGGCGACGCCAAGAAGAAGGTGGAGGCTGCTGCTTCTGAAGTGGCATCCCTCGACTCCCGTATAGCCGGACTTGAAACGGAGGTGGCAACCGAGGAAGGACAGCTTCAGAAGCTCCGCGACGAGTATCTGAAGGCTATTAAGAAGATGAGGGCTTCTGGAAAGAATAACTCCACACTTGCTTTTGTCTTCTCCTCCGGAACCTTCAACCAGGCATTGAGGCGCATGCGCTATCTGAAGGAATTTTCAGAATGGAAGGAACGCCAGAGTGCGGAAATCACCAAGAAGGTGGATCATCTGAAAAAGCAGCGTGATCTCCTCTCACGTTCTCGGGCGCAGAAGGACGTGGCGTTGAGACGCCAGCAGACTGCACACCGGGAGTTGGAGCAGCAGTACGCACGTCAGGATGCTATTGTGGTGGAATTGCGTGCCAACGGGCAGGCTCTGAATGCCCATCTGGCCAAGAAGCAGGCAGAGGCCAATGCCCTTCGTGGAAGAATCTCTGCCCTCATCGCCGCCGAGGAACAGGCTCGCCGTCAGCGAGAGGAGGCGGAGGCCCGCGAACGCCGCCGCGCCGAGGAGGCCGCTGAGGCTGAACGTGCCGCAAGGGCGCGAGAAGAGGCACGCCTGGCTGAGGAACAGGCCGCACAGCGGGATGCCCAAAAAGCTGAGAATGCATCTGCCGGAAAGAATGTGGCTTCTTCCAAGACTTCCGACAAAACCAAGGTCGCCAAGGGGTCGGATAAGTCGGCATCTGCCAATAAGTCCACTTCCGAAAAGGACAAGAAAAAGAAAGATAGCGGACGCGACTATGCCGACGCCCGCAAGCGCAAACCGCGTTCCGATTCGGGCAACGCTCCGAAAAAGAAGACGGAACCGGCCCCGGCCTCTAAATCTGGAGCCTCAAAACCGGCTGCCTCCACTCCCGCGGCTGCCTCTGGTGGTTCGTTTGGACAGATGCGTGGCTCGCTGCCCCGTCCTGTCTCCGGTTCGTTCCGCATCACTTCACCTTTCGGACGCCATGCGCTGCCGGAACTCCCCGATGTGGTGTATGACAATCCCGGTATCGATGCCCAGGTTTCGCCGGGTGCTACGGCCCAGGCTGTCTACGGCGGCGTTGTTTCGGGTGTCTACGTCATCCCTGGTTTCTCAACAGTAGTCATCGTTAATCATGGATCCTATTACACTGTCTATGGCAATATAGCCTCTCCGGCGGTGAAGGTCGACGACAAAGTGAAGCAGGGTCAGAGTCTTGGACGTCTGGCTGTGGATGAGGATGATTCATCCCATTCTTCAATACATTTTGAAGTGTGGCACCTCCGCGAGAAGCTTAATCCCTCCGAATGGATACGCTGATGGAGAGAGCTGATTACGTAATTCGTCGTTACCTGCCGGCCGACAAACAGCTGTGGGATGATTTCGTGAGCACTTCGCGCAATTCCACATTCCTGTTCTGTCGCGACTACATGGATTACCATGCCGACCGATTCACGGATATGTCGTTGCTTGCTTTCCAAGGCGGGAAACTCTGCGCTATGCTCCCCGCCGATGTCACGCCCGACGGAGTGTTGCATTCACATCGTGGCCTTACTTACGGCGGATGGATACTTCCTCAGGCTCATGTAGACGGGGCCGATCTGCTGCATATCTTTGAGGCGGCTGCTGATTTCTGCCGCTCCGAAGGATTGTCGGCCATCGACTACAAACCACTCCCCTTCATCTATGCCCGGCGTCCCTCACAGGAGGATCTCTACGCCCTTTTCCGTTTGGGTGCGCATATTTCGGAGGTGAATCTCTCCTCAGCCCTCGACCTCTCAAACCCTCCCTCATTCAATACCCTTCAAAGGCGTCTCTTCCGAAAGGCTGAAGTCCTCACTCCCCGACTCGTGTCATCCCCTCAGGAGGGTAGCTGGGACGTGGCACCGTTCTGGAATATGCTTGCCGAGTGCCTTGCCGAACGCCATGAGACCTCTCCCGTACACTCCCTCGCCGAGTTGCAGATGCTCCGCGATCGGTTTCCCGCCAACATACGCATTCATATGGTGCTCTCCCCGGACTCGAATTCACCCTCCGCCGGCGTATGCCTCTTCCTTGCCGGAAATGCAGTCCATTGCCAGTACATATGCACCACCTCGGAGGGACGCAACCTCAATCTCCTCCCTTACCTCTTCCATCATCTGATCCACGACACCTACTCCCCTAAACACCATCCCGATACTCCCTACCGCTGGTTTGACTTCGGCACCTCCAATGAAGCCGCCGGCCGGATCCTCAATCCCGGACTCCTCCGTCAAAAATTCTCCTTCGGCGCCACCGGCGTCTCCTACCCCCGCTTCCACCTACCCCTCCCCCCGTTTGCGGATTAGCTTCATGATCGTCTTCACTGAGATGATGCCGGTGAGGGCGAGCAGGAGGCTCATGGCCACTGTGCTCCAAAGTTCTGAGGGAATGAAGGAGGCTGCGAAGGCTGCTACGGTGGTTGCGGCCGAATAGAGGCAGAGGAGGGTGGTGCGACGGTCGAGACGGTAGCCGTATTTTCGGCGGTTGACGATATAATATGTGGCGAAGCAGATGACACAGTCGGCCACCATTCCATAACCCAACCCCACAAGTCCGAAGAAGCGGAACATCACGCAGGAAGCCACCAATGTCAGCACATTGCCATACACTCCCTCCAGCCAGAAGAAAAGACGTCGGTTGTTCTTGGCAAAGGCTATGTAGCCCATCGGAAACATCAAGGCCTTCACCATCACTCCCACTCCTAACCAGCGCATCAGTTCAGTGGCCGGCAGGAATTTATCCGTGTATAGGAGGCGGATAGCCCAGGGAGCGGTGAGGATAAGCAGGATGGCAAGGGGTGCGATGAGCAACGCCACTATCTCCGTCTGGCGGTTGACGGTCATACGCATCTTAACATTGTCGGTGGCAATGGCTGCCAGACGCGGGAAATAATCGAGCGACATGGCCGTGAATACCATCCCCGCATATTGGTTGGTGAGTGTATTGGCCGACTGATAGAGACCGAGCATCCCCTCTCCGGAGAGGGTCCGGATATAGACGTTGCTGCCATAGGTGCAGAGACTCCCGATAAGGTCGCTGGCCATAAGTATGAATCCAAGGGCGATGAGACGCTTCACCACCGGCCGGTGGTCCTGCCATACAAAACGTGTGTTGCCCGGGGCATCCTCGCAATTCCGCAGATTGACTGTATAGAAGACGTACATGGCCAGCGAACCGGCGATGATGGCCGGCACGATTCCTTTGTTGCCGAAGAAGTAATAGAGCGGCACACCGGCTATGAGTCCCGTGAGGCTTCCTGTGAGTGAGGCTTTGGAAAGACGTTTCACTTCGTGCAGACCCTGGAGCATCGACAACTTCCCGCTGCCGGAGATGGCGAGGTAGACTGAGAGGGAGAGCAACATGAACTGCCAGGTGTATTCGCGGCTTCCGAATGTGGCCTGACTGAGCCAAGGCGCGGCAAGAAAACATATCAGGGCACCGAATATGGAGGTGAGCCTGATCAGGTGACGGGCCGTGGCGAAGGCCGCCCGCTTGCGTTGCTCATCATCGCGGCTTGAGGCCACTTCCTGCACTATTGCCAGATTCAGGCCAAGAGAAGAGAACTGCTGTATGGGAGTGCCTGCGGAAGTGAAGAGGGTGTTGATGCCCATTCCTTCCGGGCCCAAGAGCAGCGCCACGAATTTCACTCTGATAATGCCCGTCAGCACTTCGAGCACCTTCACGCTCCCGAAGATGGAGACCCCTTTCAGGATACTCCTGTAGCTGTTCTCATCTTTTCTTGATTTTGTCATATATCGGAAGAAGCAAAAGGGATGCCCGGATGCCGAGGCGTCCGAGGAAATAATAATACGGGCTCACTTCGGAGCGGATGGCTTTCCAATCGATGCGGTGCCATGAAAGGCGCAGCTGTTCGAGTGCCAGTGAGTGCAGGGTGGGGGTGAGCTGGCGGCTGGAGCGAACCTCCGCGTAGAGACGCACAGTATCGAAGAATCCATGGAAGAGATGGCGCTCGGCCTGCAGGGAGGTAGGGGAGCCGGCTCCGAACTCTTCCTTCACGAGATCGGCAAGGTCACGGAGTGAGCGGAGATACATGAATAGGGCGGGTGTGACTTTCCGGGTGACGCTTTGTGGATTCTGACGGTAGTGGTAAGGTTCGTCAGCGAAAGCCACCTTATCGGCATTGATGAGCAGCTGGCGTGTAAGCACTTCGTCAGCGAAGTTGTAACTGATGCTCGAATCATATTTGCTGAAGCAGTCGAGGTAAAGCCTGCGGGAGATCAGGCCCCCTCCGGCTCCGAATTTCCAACCGCCTACGGTGTGTATCACCAGGTCGCGTCCTTCCCACACTGAGTCAGCGTCAAACTCTGGAGCCGGGAGTATTTTATGGGAGTTTACGCCGTCAAAGCTATACATATCGGGATAGACGATGCTTGCGCCCGTCTGCCTCATCCTCTTGAGCAGGCGTTCGAGATAGTTCGGGCCAACACGGTCGTCGGCATCAAGGGGGGCCACAATGCTGCCATTTGCCATCTCGATGGCCCGCTTGCGGGGTTGATAGCACCCTCCGGTGTTGCGGTTGAGATGAACTGTGCGGATGCGGCCACGCAATTTTGAAGCAGCCTCCTTCAATGGACCCGGAGGGAGATCGCCACTGACTATCGCCTCCAGCAGCCGTGCTGTGCCGTCGGTGGAGCAGTCGTCTACTACCACTACCTCGAAGTCCTGCTCCGTCTGCGCGGCCAGGGACTCGATCGTCTCAGGAAGGTAGGCAGCCACATTATAGGCCGGGATGATGAACGAAACTTCCATATCCTGCAAAATTACGAAAAAAATCTTTCCGACATAGAACTTTCCCCAAACTCCCTTTGTTATAAAGACAGAAATACAAAGAAAAACACACAGACCTTAATTTTGAAAAACACACTCAGTTACTCAGACCTTAATCCTGAAAAACACACAATGATTGGTACATTTTACAGAATTTAATTGGATGTTTACTTACCTTGATTTTAATTGAGAAAAACACGTTTGGAAACAATTGATGGAAAACATTCTCGCCAAAGTTGCAGGCGACACCGATATTGTAACCCGAAATTTGAGAACAAGACACCCCGGCACTTCTTCCGAATGCCGGGGTGTCTTGTTCTCGTCATCTAACTGACTTGAGGTTACTCCCTTATGGCGATCAGCCGCAGAGTAGAGGCGGAATAGGGGAAACTTACGGTCAGCAGACCGCTCTGGCTGTCATACTGCGCCCTGACGTCACGTGAAATCATCGTGCCCTCTGCGTCGTGCCACTCCACATCCCATATGTTGGAGAGCGGTGTGGCCTTCAGACGCGCCTTGAGCCGTCCTTCATGCCAGTCGGCTTTGCATGTGCGCGCTCCGCTGAGGTAGTAAAGGTCATACCCTTTCCCATTGCGGAGGCAGAGGAGCCGGTAGTCGCCCCCCATCCGTAGAGTCCCTTCATCAAGATTGCGGTCAAAGATCACCCACTCACCCTCCATTTCGTCGCTGCTTGATTCGGCCTGCTTCCGCATCGCCGCAAGGGTGGAAGCTCCGGCACGAGAGTCGGACGTAAGTCCTTCCACGGCATCGGGGGTGGCGAGGGAGATGAAGTCAAGTTCGAGTTTTGTGGATGGTTCGGCCTCGAATCCTATCTCAGACGTGGCGGAAAGCGGAACGGTAATGTCAAGTAGGGGCTGCTGAGAGTGGATGCCTCCGAAAAGCAGAAAATTATTGCCGCTGCGGATTAGTTGGAAGGAATTCCAGCCGGTGTCGGGGTTTAGGTCGGTGGCGAGGAGGGAGAGGGGAGCTACGGGAGCTCCATCTATGCATGTGCCTCGCCGATCGGCAGTGATTTCCACGGCACGCGCCGAAGATATGCCGTCGCCTGCTTTCTCACTCTCGATGCTGCGCAATCTCAGTCGCAGGGTGTCGCCTCTGACTCCGCTGATTAATATGCTCCAGCCGGGCGAGAGGACGCTGCGCGAAGCCCCGGTAGGAGTCTTGTGGGAATGGCGTCGAGTGGGATGGCTGTGGCGGTTGGCGGCACGCAGTGAGAGGGTGAATTCGCAACCCGGGATAGAAAGCGGAGTGGAGGCCCGCAAGGGGAGCGACGTTGTATTGTCAAGCACCAGCGGGACAGAGTCTTTGTCGGAAAAGGGACTGTAGCCACGTCTCGGATTCCACCATCGTGTCTCTCCAAGAGACTCAGAGGCAACACATAGCGACATGAGCATCGCGAGGACGACGGGCAGAAGTGAGGGGCGGTTCATCGTCCGGTCATGCTCAGGATTGAGGATATTATGCCCACGATGGCAAACAGAAGGATGATGGTGCCGATGATGCGGTTGATGAGCCACATGGAGCGCAGGTTGAAATGTGACCGCACTTTGTCGACAAACCATGTCACGGCCCACCACCAGAGCAGCGCGCCGGCAAATATGAAGATGAACCCTACGATGTAGTGGTAGAACCTGATCTCGGGCATCAGGAAGTTGAACCGCGCGAAAAGACCGATTATGAGGAAGAGTATCAGAGGATTGGAGAAAGTGAATAGGAATCCTCCGAGTATGTCTTTTCGTGGTGACAGCCTCTCGGAGGAGGCGGGAGTGCGGAGGGCTCCGGCCGGATTTTTGCGGTATAGATAGACGGCGAAGGCAATGAGCACAGCGCTTCCGGCAAGCTGTATGATGTCGTGGTTGCGCTCGAGGAAGGTCTCGATGAAGGAGAGTCCGAAGCCTGTAAGCAGGCAGTAGAAGAGGTCGGAAAGGGCAGCCCCGACTCCCGTATAGAAGCCGGTGCGCCTCCCTTTGTCGAGGGTGCGCTGAATGCACAGTATGCCCACCGGTCCCATCGGGGCCGAGATGAGGATACCTATGGCCATTCCTCTCCACATCATGTAGAAGATGCTTTCTATCAGACTCATTTTCTGTCTTTGTCAGTCGGTTAGATAATAGCCTCCGCCGGCTCCGGCAAGGCATTGATAGCGTCTCAGCCCATATTTTGTGGCTCCCGTCAGTGCCGGCCCGCTCAAGGGGGAGCCGCCGCCGGTCACCACATTGTAATGGCTCTGGCATACGGGGCAGACTGCATCAAGATTCGACTCATCGATGAAGACCCTGATGTCACGTTTGCATTCCACGGGGCACGAGAGGTCATAGGCCAGCGGGACATTGGGCTCCGACGTGAAGGGATCCATGCCCCCGATCAGGAGTACGCCTCCGAATCCTGTGGCGCTCCCCTGTGTGTAGGGAAAGCCGTAAGGAAGCCATTCCTGAAGGATAAATTCACGGTAGAGCCCGGTGCCGGCCACCCCGTAAGTGTTCCACATGCCGGCCCCCGTGATGTTGATGCTCACTGGCATACGCGGGATGCGTTCGTCGTCGATCTCATGACACGAACATAACAGCCCCGCTCCCAGCAGTACGGCCCCCAGTCTCCGGAGTGCGCGCATCAGTCGGTGTAGGGGATGGCAGGGATTATGGCGCCTATCTGGTCCACCATCTTCTGCAGCGTTCCCTTTATCATCGGAAGCATCATGTTGGGAATCTCGATGCTGACTTCAGCCCTTGTCTCGCAGCGGTCAGCACCGAGGGGAGTGATGTGGAGGCTGAGGGAAAGGGCCACCGGCACACCTTCACCGCGCAGACGTATCAAGGTGGGTTCCACACGCTCATCCATGACAAGGCGGATCGTTCCCACCGGACCTGCCGGAAGGGTGATGGAATCGGAGTCAACCTGGATGCCGTCAAGCATATCGCGCTTGTCGTCGGGTATTTTGTCGGCCGGTATCTTATCAAGAAGTGTGGAGAGGTTTTCAAGGTTGGAATAGCGTGCAAACACTTTTTCGGCACTTGCCTCGACGGTGCTTGCTGGGCTTGTGAATGTTGCCACGGTAGTATATATGTTTTTATCGGTTTTGAAAAATAGGAAATGTCATGACCCGCTTTTTTCCGCAGGGAATGTGGCGCGTCGGCTGCCGCGCGTCTTAGCGCAGGGGGGCGGCGGGTGGAGTCCAGCTGGAGGGGTCGTCGCGCCATTCGCGCAGGGTCTCCATTTCCTCCTCGCCTACATAATGGAGCTCAAGAGCCGCCTCGAGCATTGTGGAATAGTCGGAGAGGGCCACCAGTGGAATGTTTTCCTGACGCAGACGCTGAGTGGCAAGCGGAAACTCGTAGCTGAAGATGGCCACCATCCCTATCGGTTCACACCCCACACGGCGGATGGCCTCTATTGCCTTGAGCGCGCTGCCCGCAGTGCTGATGAGGTCTTCGATGACCACCACCTTCTGCCCCGGCCTCAGATTGCCTTCAATCATATTCTCCAGGCCATGGTCCTTGGGAGTGTCGCGCACGTAGGCGAAGGGCAGTCCCATGGTGTCGGCCGTGATCGCACCGTAGGCGATCGCACCCGAGGATACTCCGGCAAGGGCATCGGCCTCCGGGAAATTTTCCTGGATCTGGCGCGCCATCTCTATCTTGATGTAGTTGCGTATGTCAGGATACGACAGAGTGCGCCGGTTGTCGTTGTAGATAGGGGAGTTCCATCCCGATCCCCATATGAAGGGAATCTGGGGCTGCAGCTTTATTGCGTTCGACTGCAGGAGTTTTTCGGCCAGAAGTCTGGAGGGTGTTTTCATCGTGCAGAGGGTTTTATATTGCAAAGTTACATTTACTGTGGCAAAAAAACAAATCTTTTGTCATCAGAATCGAAGATGGTGGTGTTTCGGAACATATTCCTATCTCAGCATTTCAAGAACGGGGTGACGTTATTGCCGGATCTCAGAATGTGACGCCGAGCGAGAGGAGCACCACGCGGCTTCCGTGAGCTTCGCCGAGGATTGTCTCGGCGGCCGAGAGGAGTGTGGCGCCGGTGGTGCAGACATCGTCGGCTATCAGTATTGTCTTGCCCCGGTATCTCTCGGCATGCCGCAGGCGGAAGATGCCTCGGGTGTTGGTCAGGCGTTCCTCATGGCTGAGCGATGTCTGTGTGCGGTGGGCGCGCCTTGCCCGAAGATCGGTGCTGACGCAAATGCCCGTTGCCTTCCCCAGACCGAGGGCTATCTCCTCCGACTGGTTGAAACCCCTGCCCGCAAGCTTCAGGAAATGGAGCGGAACGGGCATTATCACGTCGACACCGCTGAAGAATCCCGTGGTATAAAGCTCCTCTCCCACGATATGGCCTAACTTTCGGGCGAGCCCGGGAAACTGCCGGTATTTGAAATCATGTATCAGATTCGCCAGAGCTCCGGAAGGTGTGTAGAAGAAATGGCCGGTGGCCCGCTCGAAGGGGATGATGCCGGCAAAACGTTGCTCCATAGGGTTGAGCCCGGAGAAGTCGCGGTGATAGCCGGTGCGGGGGAGTGCCTCAATACAGGGCTGACACAGGAACTCCTGCCCCGCCGGAAGACGGCAGGAGCATACGTGGCAGAGTGGAGGCCATAGCAGATCGGCAAGCGCACGGAGCATCGTCATTCTTCGTCGTCTTCTTCCAGCTCCTCTCTCTTTACCCTTGCGGCAGCACGCACGCAGTCGGAGTAAGAGAAGCCACGGCTCATCAGATGGCGGAGAAGTTTGGCCATGTCGGCGCGTGACGAAAGATCGAGCGAACGGGCCTTGCTCCGCGCTGCCCGCATAAGGCTTTGCTCCAATACGTCGGATTCAGCTTCTGCCAGAGCCTCGGCCACAGCCTGCTGCGGAAGATGCTTCGCTGCCAGTGCCGCGCGTATCTTGGCCGGACCCCAACCGGCAAAGTTTATCTTGTCGCTCACGAATGCCCGTGCATAACGGGCATCGTCAATGAATTTTCCCTCGCGCAAAAAGGAGATGATGGCATCGGCATCTTCCTGTCCGATACCTGCTCGCCTCATCTTCATGCGTAGATCAGCCTCACACTGTTCCGAACGTGCGCACAATCCGGCCAGGCGAAGCTTCATGGCCTCCACCGTGACTGGTCTCTTACCTTTTCCCGAATCAGCTTTTTTACTCATAAAATTCTAACTTATCCCTCTTCCTGTCACTCATCGCCCATAACTCCCGCAATCATCCTCTCCTTCCCATGGATATCCTTATGGATTGCTATATTGACGAATCCCAGGCTTTCCATCAGAATCCTCATTCCCTCAGCGTGACGCGGATTGATTTCAAAATAAAGACGGCCTCCGGGCTTCAGTGCCTCACGCGCAAGTGTGCAGATTCGCCGGTAGAAGATGAGCGGATCCGAATCGGGCACAAAGAGGGCCGACGCCGGCTCATGCTCCAGCACATTCCTCTCCATCCCCTCCTTCTCGCTCTCATCGATATAGGGAGGATTGCTCACAATGATGTCATAAGAGTCTTGCTCTGGCGTCCAATGGAAAATATCGGCGTGGATGAAGTCGATATTCCTTATCTTGAAGAGCCTGGCATTCTCGCGGGCTATGGCAAGGGCGGCTTCCGAACTGTCCAGGGCTGTGATCTGAGGGAAGCGCAGGTTGCGGGCAAGGGCTGCCGCGATGCATCCCGAACCCGTCCCCACGTCGAGGACGCGGAGGTCAGATTGTGGATTCTCCTTCACAATCAGCTCTACGAGCTCCTCCGTCTCCGGACGCGGTATGAGCACGCCGGGAGCCACGTGGAGATCCATGCCGTAAAAAAGAGCTATCCCCGTTATATACTGGATTGGCTCCCCGGCCTCAAGCCTTGCCGTCATCTCCTCAAGTCTGCCGAGGGTATATTCTCCGAGCGGCATATTCTCATTTATCATCAGGTCGATGGTGTCCCATCCCTTCAGGAAGGTGAAGAGGATGCGTATCATGGCGTTGGCCTCACGCCTGCCGTAGAGGGGAGCGAGACGTGTGCGCAGACTCCTGACAGCCTGCCCTGTCGTAATATCCTTGTCGTTGATCTTCATGGATGATGTTTCAATCATGCGATATTCTGCAAACTTAAGAAAAATTTTTCAGCCACGCAAATAAGCCCGCCCCCGTTTGGCAAAAACGGAATATTTGGTTACCTTTGCGCATATTTCCACATATATTACCACTATAACAGTATAATTCCATATGAAGAAATTTTCCACCCGTGTCCTCGCCGCAGCCGTCGTCATGACTCTCGCGTCAGGATCTCAGGCCTTTGCTGATTTTGACTATGACAACATCAGTTTCCGCCCTACTTCTACCGACGAGTGTGCCGTAACTTCGCACGCCCCCCTCTATTCAGGCAACGTTGTGATACCCGACAAGGCCACCGACCCTTCCACCGGCAAGACCTATACCGTAACCGCCATCAACTCCTTCGCGTTTGAGGATTGCGCCGACATGACATCCGTCACGCTGCCCGAGACTCTGGTGCTCATCGACTCCCGCGCATTCTTCTATTGCACGGGTCTCACCTCCATCACACTCCCCGCCTCCCTCCAGCAACTCGAATTCCATGCCTTCGGTTACTGTTCCAATCTGGAAGCCATCAATGTGGCCGAGGGAAGCGAGTATTTCAAGAGCATCGATGGAATCGTCTACGACAAAGCCGGCGAAGTGCTCGTCATGAGTCCTGAGAAGGTGACGGAAGTGACAGTACCCGACGGTGTCAAGGAGATCGGCTATGCCGCCTTCTACAACAATACGGAACTCGTGAGCGTCACGCTTCCCGAAGGTGTGGAGAGAATCTCCACAGGTGCCTTCCAGCAGTGCACCGCACTCTCCTCCATCAATATCCCCACCACATGTGAATATATCGGAGGATGGGCCTTCGACCAGTGTGCCGGCCTCATCGACTTCGACTGCGGCGAAGGCCTGAAGACCATCGACAGCGCAGCCTTCCAGTACTGCTCTAACCTTGTGACATTCCACGGCTCCGACACACTCGAATATATCGGACAGAGCGCATTCATGGGAGCCCTCTCCCTCCGTTCGGTCTATCTCGGGAAGAGCCTCACATACATCAGCTTCGATGCCTTCTCAAGCAGCGAGGATCTTGAAGAGATCATCCTTCTCGCCCCCGTGGCTCCCGAAGCCGAGGCCGACGCATTCACCGACGAACAGTTCGACACCGTCACCCTCTATCTCGCCGAAGAATACATGACGGCCTATGACGATGCCTACCCCTGGTATTGCTTCATGGATATCCGTCCCTACTCGACCCGCGTAGCCACCCCCGCCGCCGAGTCCTCCCTTGAAGTTACCGTTGAAGCCGGCACCATCCGCGCCACAGCCGACGGCGAGCTCCTCCTCTACACAGCCGACGGCCGTCTCCTCTCCCGCGCGCAGCGCACCCTGCAGACTGCCCCCGGCAAAGGCCTCTACATCCTCAAGACCGGCGACGAGACCCGCAAAGTCCTCCTCTGATAATATGTGAATTTCTCTGATAATAAGAGAATCCCCACTGATAAGAGGTGAATACCCACCAAACCTTCCATGAGCTTCCCGAAGCTTTTGGAAGGTTTTTTCCTTAATCGTACAGGCTGTTTTCTGAACCCCTTCCCGAAAGTTTTCGGGATATTTCGGGATTGCCAGTCAAAAAAACAGCCCCAAAAATTTGCACAATCCCCCGAAAACCCCTAACTTTGCAACTGCAAACGGGATGGAAGCCCCCTTCAAAAGCCGCCATCTCCTTGCAAGGTCCTATAGCTCAGTTGGTTAGAGCACCTGACTCATAATCAGGGAGTCCTTGGTTCAAGCCCAAGTGGGACCACAGGAAAACAGCAGGTCACTAATATTATTAGCGACCTGCTGCCTTTATATGGTTAGCTCACCTGCCTATCCGTGTTCATAATTGGCAGGGAGTCCTTGGTTCAAGCCCAAGTGGAACCACCATCAGATATTTTTATTACTTTTTCTTTTTTGGGAGGATTTTCTTTTCGTCGGCTTTGAGGCGACGCTCCACTTTCTTTACATCTTCTCCTGCCGGAAGCGATTCAGGGCGAATACCACGATCTAAAAGCATATTCCTGACTGCACTATTGTTATCGACATGTTCCTTTTCGATGCCAACTTGTCCACGAAGGTCTTTCTGCTGGACATTGACTGAAGTCATCTCAGCTGCCAGATCCTTAGCTTTGATGGCAACGGTTGACAGGAAATCGGCAAGAGGTCGTTTTTCAGGAGCACCAACCCTTCGCTTCATCATTGCAGTGTCAAGACCGAAAAGAGCACGATCACCCTTCGCTCTAATGATTGCAAAACCTTTGGCATCTACGCCTCGCTCATAAAGAACCCCAGACAGAGTATGCTCCGTGTCCGCAAGTTTTGCACGCGCTTGTACACGTTCAAAATCAAGAAGTCGCTGATGCACAAGTTCAGCACGACGGGTCTGAACAGCAAAATAGTTCTGAGCAAAAGCAATTTCAGGCTTACGGGGATCGCCATTTTGTGCTACAAGGTAACACGCATAGCGTGTCAGCATAACGTCATCTA
>CAZPQD010000058.1:0-2516 GCA_964588625.1 uncultured Sangeribacter sp.
TGTTCAACATCCTGCTTCAGGTGCTTGATGATGGCCGACTGACCGACAACAAGGGTCGCTTCATCAACTTCAAGAACACCATCATCATCATGACCTCCAATATGGGTTCCGACGTGATCCGCAAGAATTTCCAGGGATTCAGCGGCAAGAAGGAGGAAGACAAGGAGGCTGTGATCCAGAATACGAAGGAGGACGTGATGGATCTTCTGAAGGAGAGAATCCGTCCTGAGTTCCTCAACCGTATCGATGAGATCGTGATGTTCACCCCGCTCGACAAGAAGGAGATCCAGGAGATCGTGGATATCCAGGTGAACAGCGTGAAGAAGATCCTCGCATCGAATGGCGTGGAGCTGAAGATCACAAAACCGGCCCTCGAGCTTTTGGCCGAGGATGGTTACGATCCCGAGTTCGGTGCACGTCCCGTGAAGAGGACAATCCAGAGAATGGTGCTCAACCAGCTCTCGAAAGACATCCTTGCGCAGAAAGTGGACCGCGACAAAGCGATCATCATCGACCGCGACGGCGACGAGCTCGTCTTCCGCAACAACTAAGAGTAAACATCCACATTACACATACAATAGTTACACATACACTCACCGGGGAGAGGCCGCAATCGCGACCTCTCCCCTATTTTTTGTAAAAGACCCAGACTGGGAGATGCGCTCTCCCGGGCGCTTCAGAACCCTCGAGAGCCGCAAAGTCTGGGCGAACCCGGGTGCAAGCCCCCGGCACAAAAGACACATTCGCGACAATCTCCCGAAAAAAATCACACGAAAATTTGCAAAAACGAAACTAACGTCGTAATTTTGCAACGCAGACCGCATACGGAAGCCCGGTCAAGGGCCAAGTGGGTGGGTCTGCGAGGCAAGGCGCTTCGGCATCTGAGCCTCCCGGGACGAGAGATTCCCGCCAATTTTTTTGAAAGCGTTTATCCGCGCTGATTCTTGACCTTTCGGAATTCTCGCAAAATTTCATATTAGTGTCAAGGATTGAGCAACGGTAGATGCCAGCGGATATGCTATGCCTTGCTCAAATGAGAGCGACGTCTTGCGAAAGACTCGCTCCATGTGAGGTATACATAATTTGCGTAGGCTTCTGCGTTGCCGTCCGACACTAATAGGGCAATGCGAGAAGCCTCGAAAGGTAGGACGGCAATGGATACAGACTCCTACGCTTTCTTTTTTATCAGTACTACTAATGCCAACGAGGGGAGGACCGCGGCGGAGAAAGTTAAATATAAAAAAGCATTCTTAGCAATTATTATTATCCCCAATTGCTTTTGCTCTCGATGGGGGCAACAAGTAAAATAATAAACGAAAAGAAACTTATATAAATATTAATTATGTTCAAAAAATCGGAAGAAATATTAAGTTTAGAAAAGATAGAATCTATAAAAGATTCTGTTCGACAAATTATGAAAGATCGTTACGGTGATTCTATAGCAAGAGCTGAAATAGCTATTGGTGATTTCTATAACGGCATCGCTCTCATTTATATTGGGTACTCTCAACAACAAATGAATGAGATGCTAGAAACAAATGCCTTTGCACAACTCGCTATTGATACTAATGGGGATTTTATAAAATTCAAACTTGAAAAAGGTCATGAATATTACGGATTTGAAACATATATTTCAGAATCAGATTCTACGCTAGTTCGTTTTAATTTGCAAAGAGCAAAAGATATTATTGGCAACAACACTATTACGACTGATGAATTTAGTTCCTGGCAATTCTCAAAAGATAAATACAAATTAGCGAATGAAATATTTTGCTATTGCAAAGTTGAAAAAGGAAAAAAATCTCCATATACTGAACCTATATATGAATATCTAGTCAACGAGAAAGAAGAGTATGAGGACTACTCAGATGATTACCAATATTACGGTGATTTTGATTATGAAGATTATGGTGATTTTGATTATGAAGATGACAATGATGAGTTTTACGATGACGAGTATACGCCGATTTTATCAGCGACTTTCTATATTCGGTGCTGGGGGTCAAATCGAACAATTCTTCAGCCTATCAAATTAGATACAAATCAAAACACACTATACGTTATAAAAGGTCGGTATATATTATTATGTGACAATATGCGCAACTATATGCCTGATGAATATTTCGAATATGAAAATCCAGATAAATACGTATATTCATACTATAATCTTTTTGCACGATACCATATAGATTCCACAGATATTTTAGAAAACCGATATGGTGTTTTTGATTTATCTGTTAAGAAAACTATTATACATGTTGGAGAAATGGACTACATCCAAGCTATGATTTCAGGGTTTGTACGTCTTGATTTCACTCCTTATCAAAGTATTATAACTTTTGATTATTTTGACCGTAAAGCGAATAAAGGAATCCCCTATAATAAAAAGCTAACATATAATGGAGTCTCAAATCTCGCAACGAGTTGTATAGATGGTCGAGAATATAATAGAGCTGCTAACATAATAACCGATTATTGGAATAATGAAAAAAGTCGAACTGGCAAAAATACTGGAG
>CAZPQD010000058.1:2616-19592 GCA_964588625.1 uncultured Sangeribacter sp.
ATAATAACCGATTATTGGAATAATGAAAAAAGTCGAACTGGCAAAAATACTGGAGAATGGTATATTATTCGTGAAGGTAAACATGCCGGACGTTCATTATGTTGGCTTTTGGCAAATAATTATATAAAGGATATTGTCAATATGATTGTATCCTCGTATATATCATTCAACAATTTTCAAAAGTTTACTTATCCAAGTTCTTATGATAAGAAAAATAGAGATAAGATTTGGTTAGCGTTGGATAGTAATAAGATATTTGAAGAGGTGAAAAATACAACTGATGTATTGGAACTTACCGAACCTTTTAATAGTTATGATTTGACTAAACACCAAAGCCTTACAATAGATTTATGGGGAGAAGATGAACCTAACTTTGAGCAGCTTGTTGAAATTGATACTGATTACTTAGTGGGACTTATAGAACACCATTGCCTATTGGTAGATGTTGATGTAATTGATGAACTCGAAGAATCTTACGAAGGGAATAAATCATATCTAAATAAATTGTCTAAAGTTAAAGAAGCAAATGAAGGATTTAGAGCAGAAATAACCCAATATAAAGAGAGATGCGAGGATGAAATGCGTTCACATTGGGAAGAAGAAGAACAAAGATATTGGGAAAACGAAGGATATAGATCTGCTTTTGAAGATGACTCTGATGCAGAATGGAACATAGACTAATTATGGTGCAGCACTGCGCGTCAATACCTCTATCGCTTCGCTTGATGAAGAATCTAAGTTAAGGTCTTGACCAAAAGGAATGGCTCAGTCAAATCTCGTTGGCACTTACGGCTCTGTAACCCGCAAGCTTATATTTTTTCATGCTGGGCAATATAATGGTCTATCTTCCTAGTTTTCACTTACGTAAGTGTAACCTGCTTATGTTGGTGGAAAGAGTTACTTTCTTTTTCTTGCCGGGCGTTTCGATCCTGGGTTACGGAAGTTCAGCACCTTCCGGGGCTGACACTATGGCTTGTTCAAGGCAAAAGAATTAAGGGCTGTAAAGGACTTTATGTTTTTTAGGGAGGAAAGGACTTTAGGGGAGTAAAGTAGGTTTGCGGGGTTTTGAAGCGGTCGGGAGACCGCTCCTCCCAGGCGGGGCCGGAACCCTCCCGGTCTGAGATGGCTCGATGGGGGTGTAGGATTGATTCTTTGGTTTGGATTTATTGGGGGTTGGATAGGAGTTGGAGGAAATTATGGTGGATTTCCTTATTGGGGATGGCGAGTTGGTATTGACGGCGTCGAGGGTCGTAGTTGCGGATTGTGAGATAGCCTGATTGGTAGAGGAGTCCGATGGGATCATAAGGAGGACCCCATATTTCAAGTAAATCTATCATGTCTCGCCATTGTCCTTCGATATTTTTGAGCGTAAGTGCATCCTTGCAAAGAAGGTCTGAGAGAAAGGTCGGCGTGATTTGATTATAAAGATGATATGTGAGCCGGTTTTTCTCAAATGCTGTCAAAACACTTGAAGGATTGTAGATATCAGCCCCTCCTTCGCAGAAGCGATAGCCGTCGTATTGTTCTTTGAATTGAGCCCAAGTTTCTTCCTCCGTCTGATTATTGGCTTTGGCGAACTCAATGACTGACTCCTCGAAGTATTCATGCATCTCCTCCTCTGTTATGCCGCAGATGGAATTATAATCATAATACATGGAGATGTCTTTGAGGTTGTTGAGGCCGGAGAAGATTGAGAGATGGGCGAATTTGCCTACGCCGGTGAGCATGGCGAATTGAATCATATTGCCCAAGGCCTTCAAAACAGAATAGAATCCCTGGAGACGTATTCTTATTTTCTCTTGCAATTCGGGATAATGAAGGGCATCTACTATCGGTTTGTCATATTCATCCACCAGCACCACTACCCTACTGCCTGAAGTTGCATAGACTGTGCGAATCACAACCTCAAACCTGCCGGCAAGCGAATGGTTTGCGCCCGGAATTATGCCATATTCCTTTTCCCACAATTCCAGTTTCAATGCCAGGGCCCTCTCAAGTTTTTCCATGGATTCGTAGCTGTCGGTGGAAAGATCGAGACGCAATACGGGATAACGCTTCCAATCGTTCTCAAGATTATCTATGGCCAGACCCTTGAAGAGTTCCTTACGTCCGAGGAAATAGGCTTCGAGAGTAGAGAGGAGGAGACTCTTCCCGAAGCGTCGGGGACGGCTCAGGAAGACGTAGTCATTATAGTTGGCAAGTTCGTATACGAGCTCGGTCTTGTCTACATAAAGATAACCTCCGGTAATGATTCTCTCGAAATCCTGGACTCCTACGGGATATTTGATCCTTCTTTTGGGGAGCATGGCGCTGACAGAAATTGGTTGTAGGGGCAAAGGTAATAATTATTTATGTTTTTTGCCTATGATATAGGGGAAACTATGAGGGGAAACGAGCCTATCAGCGCGCTGCGCGCAGCTGATAGGCTCGTTTTTATATTATTGGGTTTCGGGCCGGGCACTTCGTACCCGGTTTACGGAAGTTAAGCCCCTCCGGGGCTGGCGCGTCGGCTCGGTTGGAGAGAGTTGAAACGGTCGGGGACGGCTCTTGAGGGGATTGAAGCGGTCGGGAGACCGCTCCTCCCGGTCGGGAGATCGCTCCTCCCGGGCGGGGGCGGTTCCTCCGGGCGGGAGCGGGGGTTAGCGGGCGAGGTTCATGTTGACGGAGATGCCGTAGTTGGAGTTGGAGGTGGGATAGGAGGAGTTGGAGACGAGGGGGGTGTTGACCTGGTGGTCGAAGAAGGCGTTGAGCGTGATGCGCTTGCTCAGTACGTAGGAGGCCATGAAGTTGATGGAGAAGGTCTGGGTGCCTTGAGTGGCCTGGGTATAAGCAGTCTCGATGCGGCGGATAAGGCTCTGGTTGTTGGAGAAGGCGAAGTCGAGGTTGATGGAGAGATCGTTGCTGACTCCGCCCTGGCTCTTGGCCATCTTAAGAACCTTGTTAAAATTAGCAAACTTGAAACCGGCTCCAATTGAAATCTGCTTGGAAGTAGTCTCAACGATCTGACCGGCGGAGGAGTTGAGGTTGAGGGTTCGTGAGTCGCGGTATTCGGCATTGAGGGTGAGGTCGTTGTTGAACGTCACATTGAGGCCGAAGAGGGGTGCGAATTTCTCGGTGATGGCCACAGAGGAGAGGTTGAAGGGTGTGGAGGGCACCGGCGCACCCGAGAGTTCGTCGAGTGTGAATCCGAGGTTTCCGTCAACGCCGACCCAGTTAAGATAAGAAGAGTAGCTGCCTACGGAGTATGTACACTGATAGGCATGGTTTATGGTGAATGATTTGAAAATCTTCTTCATGTTGCCCATCTGGAGGAAACCATCGTAGGTCACTTTCCAGTTGGGACGCATCGAACCGAGCCCCGGGAATTGCTGGAGCGTGATGGAGGCGGCATCCGTGCCGGAATAGGCAGCGATAAAAGCCGGGATGAGCACATCAGGACTCGTAGAACTGATGCTTCCCGCCTCCGGATTGAACTGGGTTCCCGCAAGAGGGTTGCCCTCCATGAATCCTGTGGAGGGATAGCGTGCATCAGCATACTGAGCCTGGACGCGTTGAGCAACCACGGGGATATTCTCAAGGAACTTGCTGAAGGCCGGGGATGCGTATCCATCAGAAGCCTTAGATCCATGCAAGGCAGAAGCAATGGCCCAGTGGGTACGCGAGTATGAACCAGTGCGGGAAGTAGGCATACCCTCAAACATGAACTGCACCTGACGGGTACGGTTGTCGGCAAGGTTGGAGGTAAGCGTGATCTTAAGACCGCGTATCGGCTCGAGAGTAAGCTCGAAGTTAAACTCCTTACCTTGGTTCCAGACAGCAGGAGAAACATGGTCGGCACCGCCGAGCAGCCAGTTGCGGCTCAAGGCTTTGTCTACATATGTTTCATCATAGAAGCCGAAGGCAAAACCGACACCCGGGGCCATAGGACCATACTTCGTGCTCTGGCCGAAGATATCGCCCACATTGGGAGAGAACTGCGGCAGATTGAGCGAATGCGAAGAGCGCCAACGGAAAGAAAGCGATCGAGGCATCATCAGGAAGCGGAGCGCATGGGCTGCAAACTCAGAAGCAAACGACTTCTTATCCTCCTTTACATCCTCACGCACGACGAGCCGCACACTGTTAGTGCCACGGTTGAGAATTTCGACAGTATTCTCATCGATCACCTTGGAGTCAATCTTCATAGCCTTGCCGCCGGAGACACCCGAGATCTTCACCTTCTTAGTCTTCATGTTATGCTTAACGACGGTGGAAGTATCGGGACTCAGCGTGATTGAGCGCTCAAACTTCTTAGCCTTCTGCGGTTTCGACCGTTCCGAGGCATCCTTGCCCGATCCTCCCCTACTCAAGCTCGTATTCGAGCGCCGCGAAGAGGATGAAGCAGAGAACCGCTTGTTGATCTCCTGCAGATACTTCGACTTATTGAAGAGAGTCTCGAAATTAAGGCGTGCATCGGCATTCCAAGTCGTCTGGTTCTGGATGGTGTTGCCGAGATAAAGATCCTCTACCGTAGCACCACGATCCCAACGGTAAGTGGAGGTATAAGACAGGTTGCCAGTCAGATAATCGAGAGCGCCGATCTTATTGAAGGGAGCCTTATAGGACCCCGTGAATGTCTGGTTGTAGTTCCAAGGCGTACCGAAACTCCGGATTGAGCTCCAGACAGTATCCTTCCAATCGCGGTAGCGATCGGGGAAAAGACGTTTATTGACAGCACCGATAGTCTCCTCGATACGGGCCGTGGTGTTGCTCGAGAAGGAGAGCGACAGGGATTTCAGAAGATTCCAAGTGAGCGACAGCTGACGATCCCAGAGGAAATTCTTGCTCACCTGCACCGGCAACTGGAAATCTACATCGATCTCACTCCGCGTCTGCTGCTCATAATAATAGCGCGACATGGAGGTGAAGAACGTGAGGTTATTGAAAAGCCAGTTGATCTCCCAATCCTTGAAGAACTTAGCCGTCTTACCCTTCCCCTTTATGAAGCTGAAAGGTTTGAGAGGTTTGATGATGGGAGAGAAAGAGTATTGGAACGAACCACGGTAGTCGTTGGTATTCTCATACTGCGTGGTCGGATCCATATTCCTTTGTTTATTGAAAGAGAAAGAGAGGGTGAAGTTGGCCGGATCCCAAGGCATGGGAGTCTTGCCCGTCACGTTGAAACGCAGGTTTGAAACAGAGAAACTCTCCGTCTGCTTCTGAGTGACGGCATAGCCACGGATAGAATCCTTTTCCTGCTTGGTGGTGGCAGCCTCGAGAGCATCCTTGAGAAGGATGTCCTGATCGAGTGGGTTATACTTTGGCACAGTCTTCTCCGAAGAACGGGCATAATAGATGGGTGCGGAAAGCTTGGCAGCCTCCGGCACAATCTTACCCAAATCACCCTGCACAGCCACATTATATTGCTCATAACCCTCGAGGCGACGGGCAGACAGACCTTGGTCGACGCCGCCGAAACCATCTGTCTCCTTATGGAAGGCAAAGTTGACCGACGCCACATCAGAGAGGGCAAGATTGGCACTGACATTGGCAGCCCAACCGCCCGACTCATTGAAGTCAGTCACCTTCATCTCATTGACCCACACCGTTCCATCCTTCACCGACGACGAACGGTTGCGAATACCGATAAGCATCACGCGTACGTCAGAAAGCGAAGGATTACCGAGCACGGAGACTGTGTTATGGTCATTCTCCGGATCGCGTCGAGAATAAAGAGTGGCGTAGCCGATACCCTCCGTGCCCTGGCTTTTCGCCTTATTTCGGGCCGTCTTGACATCAGTGAATGCCGAGAACGGCACATCGAGGAAGTTGGAGATAGGCCAGACAATCTGACGGGCAGCAGAGGAGAAGTTGTCATAGCGGCCTGGAGGGGTCAGAGTAAGGGGAATCTCATACTCGTAATAATTGTTCTTCACATCAGAACCGAGACGCACGAAGAGAGCGAGGTCGCCGTCATGAAGATTTGTGGCATCATCTACAAGAGCTTCCGCGTGCACCCACATCTGCATACGGCGGTAGATACGCAGGTCGAGCTGCGTATTCTTATAAATGCCGCGTGCGTCGCCAGGCTGCAAGCCAGTCACCTTCATGGAGAGCGACTGCTCATTGAGCTGAGTGGCCTGACTCTGACCTGGGTCCTGGATACGGTCGACCCCGGGAGGAAGCACGTAATTGACAGGCGTGCGACCCGAGTTCTCCTCAATATTCACCACCGACATATCGAGCTCGCCCTCGGCAGGAGAGTCATTGCGGGAGTTGAGGTTGAACTGATAGTCGCGCCATTCGCCGCGTACAAGCTCGAGAGTAGCGAAACGGAGGTGGGTCACGGCACGGAAACCAGTCATGAACATACGGGCAAAACGAATTGTGGAGAAATCATTGATTCCACCTACAATCTTATCCGGAGCGGAGAGAGGTATCTTGAACTGATACCATACCACTGTGCGTTTCTTGCCATCGCGGGTAGGCACCTCCTTCTCCTGACGGTCAGTAATGTAATTACGTCCGACCACGAGATCCTCAGGACGGACCGAGACTTTATACTCGAAATAGCGCTCATACTCATTGAGCGTATTGTCCTGGTTGATATCCTCCACATCAGGCACAGAACGCGACGACTGGTACTGAGGGTTGTCGCTTTGGTCGGGCGAGAGGGAGTTGCCCTCCACTCCGTTATAGTGCTTATAGCGGTCGAGGATGGAAGTGCGGTTCTCATCGTAATATGGAGAGCGGAAGAAATGGTAATTGTCGCCCGCAGGGTCATTCATTGCAGAGAAAGGATCCTCCTGCATCTCAGCTATCACCGCAGGAGAAAGACGTGTGCGGAGCTTGTCGAGATAATCCTTATAGGAGCTGAAAGTGAACTCATCATCGTTAGGGAGGCCGTCAAGACCGACATCCTGCAGCAGGCGGGCATCGGCGGCATTCTCAAACGCATAGGTCAGAGAGTTCTGACGCGAGATACGTCCCCAGTTTGTGGAGGTAATGAACTCGTCGTTGCCATCCACCGGCAGACCATTCTCATAACTCTTCATGCCATCCTTGAGGATATCCTCACTTATCTCTCCGAAATTGAAATAAAGGTCGCCACCTTCAGTGTTGGGATTCTCCGGATCGAGGAAAGGGTCGAGCATCCAGAACTGGAGATACTCCACGTTGGAGTTCTCGAAGTTCGGATTATCCATCTTGCGCATGATTCCGCCCCAACGTTTCTCCGGGAACAGAAGGCGCGAATCATCGGCAATGTTCTCCGCATCAAGGTTATAGGGACCTCGTTCCTCAGGATAGAAAGAGAGGTTGAGGGTCTGGATCTCATTGGCCTCGCCATAAGCGATGTCGCGGTTAGGATAAATCTCGCTTACAGTCACCTCACGCACGTAAGGGTTGGAGAGCTGTTCAAGGTCATTTTTCAGATAACCCGGAATCATTGAAGAGTTCTTCTGAGTGAACAGACGGTCGATATAATACCATGCAAGCAGAGCGCGGTTCTTGCCATAATCCACATTGTTGGAAAGCGCCGCCTCCGGGAAGAGGGCATCCGCCCCCGGATCGTAGGGAGTGGAGGCAAGGAACCAGGAATAAGGCGAACGGAGGTCGATGGAGGTCTGAGTAGATTCAAAGTCATCAATGAACGACGAACCACGGTTCGTACCCGACTTCTGCCTGTGAGGCACAAGCTGTGCGAACTCCGCAGTAAGGTTGATTGATGAAGGAGAGACAGCATTGATGGTCGGCACCTTATTGAGGAGGTTGGTGAGCCACATGAACTGCTTGTTGTAGGAGAGATTGAGGCCCCACATCGTATTGTTGATCACTTCATCACCGATATTCACCTTCTCCGTAAGCGCTTTCTCCGAGAAATGGAGAAGCGTACCGCCGAAAGTAAGGTCCTTATTGAAACGGTATTGGGCGTCAAGACCCATCAACGTCTTACGCTGCATGGAAAACATCGACTGGTTTTCGAGCGTTACGCTGACGTTTGTACCCGAATCAATAATACTCTGGTTGGTGATGGTCACAATGCCCATGGAATAATCCACAGTGTAGTCACTGTTTTCCGTAAGCACGACGCCACCGGCCATAACGACTACCGAGCCACGTGGCACGTTCATCGCGTTGAGGCGTATCTGCGCACCGTTGGAAGCCTGGTATTCGCCGACGAGCGAGAATTTATTCTTATCGGCAAACTGACGTGCCACCACGAGAGTGGAGTCATACAGTTCCTTATACACATAGGGAGCGGCAAGGTCAGGATTGCCGATCTTGCGTTCGAGATTGGAGCCGAAAGGCTCCGCCACCGGGAATATGATTCGGCCCTGCTGCGATTGCACGGTGTAGCCCTCGATATAGTCGAAGAAACCATCCGAGTTGGCTTCCTGGTTGGAGTCAAGACGGTCAGCATTCATCACCTGCAGCAGAGGTTTGTTGGCAATGTCGCCAACTGGGAGGAAAGTGATCTCAGTGCCGGTCGTGTCGCTGAGATACTTTACGTTGAGTTTGAAATTCTTGCTCTGGAGTTGATATGCATTGAGCGAGTATACATTCTTCATCATCAGCCTCCACATAGGAAGACGCGGAGATACGGTAGTGGCACGCAGCATCTTCAGATAGAGTGATTCTGAAGTGTTGGCAACGTCAGAGGAAAACTCACCTACCTGATACACCTTTCCCATATATGTGTATTCATAGGCCACAGCGAGCACCTCATCAGTATTTAGAGCCGATTTGAGAGAGATGTATCCAAGGTCGGAATTGAGAGTATACTCCGACTCCTTGAGCAGACGGGCACTCTCCACCTTCTCATAGTCGCGACCTCCCGTGATGCCATAAGCCTGAAGAGGAGAAAGCACCTGGGTAACCTCATTTATGTTGCGGGCACCGGGATAATCACGCTTGATGACAGTAAGGAGATTATTGGAAGAGTTTGATGGAAGACCGGTGGAATTATCCGGTATCCAGAAATCATTGGCGAGATTTGAGTTTTCACCCAGATCCATGAAACCCACGAAGTTACGGCTCTCGTTGTAGTTATTGTTCTTATTAGTCACCCATACCTCGATACGTGTGATGGTCACACCCGACATCACATGAGGGAGCTTGGAGGCGAACTTATCGTAGTTTTCGTAGAAATACTGTGCAAGGAAGAAATGTCGGTTGGCATCATATTCGTCAGCCTTGATGGAGAATTTTGTGGCCTGGACGCCTCCCGTCGTGTTGACCGTCTTCGACTCAGAGTTCTGCTGCGACAGCAGACCGGTGAGTGTCAGTTTACCGAACTGCAACTTGGCCTTCATACCGAATAGGGCCGTACCGCCTCGAATAAGCGACGAACCGGTAGTCATGCTTACATTACCCGCCTCGATACTCTTGATGATTTCATCCTCCTTGCCTTCGTAGGCGAGTTTAAGGTTCTTAGAGTCATAATCGAAAGTCGCATCGGTATTGTAGGTCATGTTGAACTTCATCTTGTCGCCTACGGAAGCAGCAATGGTAGCCTGAATCTTCTGGTCGAAATCGAAGAAAGTCTTACGGCGCGACTTCAGCGAAAGCGCCGGATTATCGGTCTTGTTGCTCTTGATACCCATGGACAGCTGGATGGAGCCTTGGGTTGTGAGACGCACTCCACCCGGACCGAACACTTTCTCAAGCGGACCGAGGGCGAAGTTCATGTCAAATATGTTGAAAGCCTGTTTCTCCTTATTCTCGAAAATCTCCGAGTTCTTTTCCTGGAAATATGCGAACATATCCTGACGTGTGCGGACATTATCGTACTCATCGGCAGTCATCATAAAGGGCGTGACGATGTCGCGGCCGCCGAGTCGGGTATGGATCACATACATACGGGTTGCCGGGTCATAGATGGCCTCAGTGGTGATATTCGAGGGTGTACGCAGGTCGGCTGCATATTCCTTTCCAGCATAATCCTCATATTCAAGAGGGACAGTAGGCTGCACCGGAGAACGCAACGGGATACTGTCGGGACGATCTGAGCCTATGATGACTTCCGAGCGTGGAGCCGGAGGGGGAGGATCCAGCTCCGACTTACGGTACTGGGCTATGGACGTGACGGACACAACGAGAGCCACCAGCGCCAAAAACAGCGCCGGCCAACGCATATTGCGGCAAAAGCGGCCGGAAGGTAGCCTCCGTTTCATAATTCAAGTGTCAGGGTCAGTCGTAAAGATGTATCCTTGTCTGAAAAAACATTTTACAGAATCTTGAGCGCGAGCTTCACAGCCATTTCGGTAGTGGCGTCGGGCGCAGTGGAGAACACCTTTCCCAGAGCCTTTCTCGCCTGCTGAGCATTATAACCCAACATAACGAGGGCTGCTGCTGCATCCTCGAAGTTGGCTCCGGCTGATGGTGAAACACTTGAAGATAACGTTTCGCCCGTCACTTTTATTTTATCGCGAAGGTCTACAATGATACGTTCGGCAGTCTTCGCACCGATACCCTTCACAGCCTTGAGAGGTGCGACATCGCCGGAGGCTATTGCCGTCTCGAGCTGTGATACCGAGAGCGCCGAAAGGATAAGACGTCCGGTATTGGGACCGACTCCACTCACTCCGATAAGCACACGGAAAAGTTCGCGTGCACGCCGCGAAAGAAATCCATAGAGCACATGGGCATCCTCGCGGAAGGCCTCGTGGATGAAAAGACGTGCCTCACGCTTTCCCTGAAGCTCGGAATAGTCGAGCAGGGAGATATTTATTTCATAGCCGATGCCGTGGCAGTCGATGATGACGGCCACCGGGGATATATCGGCCACCGAACCGGAGATATAATCGATCATAAGAAAAATCTTGTTGGTTAAAGCCGAGGGTTGCAAACCCTCGGCGACTAAGAAGGCTGCAAACACTCAGAGGTTATTAAGATAAAATGAAGGAGTTTTAAGCTGAGGGTTGCAAACCCTCAGAGACTTAAAAATCTTGTTGGTTAAAGCCGAGAGTTGCAAACCCTCGGCGACTAAGAGAGTGGGAGAGAAGATTAATTCGATGCAAAATTAGCGAAAATCGGGAAAATTTTACTAATTTTGTATTTATGATGAACGAAAGTTTCAATTCAGTATTGCTTGACAACGCTGTGGCAGAACTGTCAAAATTGCCCGGTATCGGACGCAAGACAGCACTCAGGCTCGCCTTGCATCTTCTCCGTCAGGAGGAAGGTGTGGCGCGTGCACTGGGAGAGGCCATCATAGATATGCGCTCCAACATTACTTATTGCTCAAGATGCCACAATATCAGTGAGAGTGCGGAGTGCGCCATCTGCGGCGACCATCGCCGCGACCACAGCACAGTGTGCGTTGTGGAGAATGTGAAGGATGTCATCACCATTGAGGGCACACGGCAGCATAACGGTCTGTATCATGTGTTGGGAGGACTCATCTCGCCGCTTGACGGTGTGGCGCCTTCCGATCTTGAGATAGAATCGCTCGTGGAACGTGTGAAGGAGGAGGAAATCTCTGAAATTATACTGGCTCTCAGTCCGACAATCGAGGGAGACACAACTAATTTCTACATATATCGTAAACTGGAGGAGCTGCCAGTGAGGATAACCATGCTTGCACGCGGACTCAGCGTGGGCAACGAACTGGAATATGCCGACGAGCTGACGTTGGGGCGGAGCATCCTCAACCGTGTGCCTTTTGAACAGAGTTTCGGAAAGAAATGAGAAAGATGACAACGCATTTACGCGCCGTGGAGCCGGAGGACGCCGACTTCATGTATGAAGTGGAGAACGATATGGAGTCATGGATTTATGGAGACACAGTGGCTCCCTTATCCCACGAACAGCTGACGGCCTATGCCATGACTTATACTGCCGATCCTCATACCGACGGCCAACTGCGGTTGATACTCGAAGGCGTCTCCCCTACTCCCTCTGAGTCAGATGCCAACACCGCCGTTTCAGAAAAGGAAAGGCTTGGAATTGTGGATCTCTACGGGATCAGCGAACGGCATGGACATGGCTTCATAGGGATATATATAAAGCCGTCGGCCCGAGGGAAAGGGTTCGGACGAGAGGGAGTGGAGCAGATGGCACGCCTGGCGCGTAAATTCATGAATCTGGATATATTATGCGCCAAAGTGGCGGCAATCAACGAACGTTCGCTGAATTTTTTCCGCAGTTGCGGCTTCATGGAGTGCGGCGTGATGCCCGGATGGCTCAGAATCAGCGGGGCACGTCACGATATGCATATTTTGAGGCGGGAGCTATAGGAATTAGGAATGAGGGATGAGGGATGAGAAATTATTGGGAGGATGGATGGGAGAAAACCTTCACCTCCCGACAAACCGGCTGACGCACATAAGGATTAGCCGCGGCATACCACGACCCAACAAGTTCTAATTTACCAACAAGTTCTAATTTACCAACAAGTTCTAATTTATAAGAATATGCAGCCAAATTCCTAATTCTCTAATTCATAATTCCTAATTCTCTAATTCATAATTCCTAATTCATGGAAGGGTCTTTGGGGACGTTGAGCCAGGATCTGTAATCGGGTCCGAGCGAGGAGACGGCACGACGCCAGAAGGATGTGCCGCGACCTTCAAGGAGGGACAGACCGGCATATTCGTTGCCTATGGCCCAGGAGCCGGCCCGGAGTTCCTCCTTCAATTGCCCGTCGGCCCAGCCGCTGTAACCCAGGAAAAATCTTATGTGTCCATTTACCGGGCCACCCTCGATTATATATTCCACTATTTTTTCTGGATCGCCGCCTACAAAAACTCCAGGGGCTACCTCAAGGGATTCTCCGAAATTCCTGTCGAGCGAATGAAGCATGAAGAGGCGGTCGCCTCCAACGGGACCTCCACAGTAGACATCTATAGGATCAACGACGTCAAGGACAGGGAAAATATCTTGAAGAGTGATCGTTGATTTCTTATTGAGCGCAAGCCCGAGACAGCCTCCTTCCTTTCCTGCATCGAGAAGCAGGATGACGGCATGAGAGAACACTGCTTCAGTAAGAAAGGGGGAAGCAACAAGGAGATCACCTCTTTTGGGGAGATGCGAGGATGCCTCCGGGTCGTGATATATTATAGGATCGATATCCATAGCTTAATTCTATTTTAAAGGGTATCAGCAAGGGAAAACCGAAGGGCTTCGCTTTGCCTACCCTGCATTATAATTATACTTTCTAATAATATAACACTTAAAGAAGGATATGACTTTCGGCAGATGGACATAATATGGAGATGACAAATTTGGGGTTATGGTGATTTTTCGTTAATTTTGCAGCGATAACCTCCGGATGCACAACAGCTGGCCGTTGATAGCGGCCGGCAAAACCATCCGAAGAAAACCACACAGAGAGAATGAAAGTACTGAAATTCGGTGGCACTTCGGTAGGCACAGCAGAAAGCTTAGCGAATGTCAAGAAGATAGTGGAAGGGATTGAGGGACCGAGCGTGACGATCGTCAGTGCTCTTGGAGGCCTCACCGACAAGCTTATTGCCACGGCGCGACTTGCGTCGGCCGGCGATTGCCGCTATCTTGATGAAATGAAGGCTATCCGCGAACGCCACATCCGTATTATTGATTCTGTGGTTGCAAAAGAAAGATGTGAGCAGACTCAACAGGTTGTCGGAGAATTATTAGATGGGCTTGCGCGTCTCTACGACGGGATCGCCCTGATAGGAGACCTGCCTGAAAAGACACTGGATATTGCAGTGAGTTATGGCGAGAGAATGTCGAGTCATATCGTAGCCTCCATGATTGAAGGAGCAACGAGACATGATTCTCTGGAGTTCATAAAGACAGAGAAATGGTTTAACCGCAATATCGCCGATGCTAACCTCACCCGCGACCTCATAATCAGAGAATTCTCAGACAAAGAGATAGGGCGTGCCATTGTTCCGGGATTCATATCCACCGACCGGGATTCAGGAGAAATAACCAATCTTGGACGTGGAGGAAGCGACTTCACCGCAGCTCTTGTGGCGGCAGCTCTGAATGCGGAGGTGCTGGAGATATGGACTGATGTCAACGGATTCATGACTGCCGATCCGAGAATCATCCCGGAGGCAAAGGTGATACCCGACATGAGTTTTGTGGAGAGCATGGAGTTATGCTCATATGGTGCAAAAGTGATTTATCCGCCCACAATCTATCCCGTATTCCACAAGAACATTCCTATCCGCATCCTCAATACCTTTTGTCCGGAGGCTCCGGGCACATTCATCTCCGACAATGAGGCAGGTGGACGTGAAAATGGAGGAGTGACAGGAATATCAGCCATCCGCAACACGCGGTTGATGACACTCCGGGGAGAAGTCACCGGGAATGTGGCGGCAGTGAATACACGCACTTTCAATGCCATGGCCCGCAACGGGGTCAGCGTGCTGCTCGTCTCTCAACCGGATAATGAACGGGGATTTTCCTTTGCCCTCGCAGATCCGGACGCCGAGAAAGCGCGTAAAGCGATAATGGAGGAGTTCGCTCCAGAGTTTGCTGATGGAAGTCTGGAAGCGCTGGAAGAGCTTCACAATCTCTCCACAATAGCCGTGGTAGGCAATAATCTGCGAAGTCATCGCGGACTGGCTCCAAGAATCTCAAATACCCTTCTGCGCGACGGCATGGATGTGGCCGCCACATGTGAAGGCACTTCCGCCACAACCGTCACCCTAATGGTGGGACGCGAAGATACCGACCGGGCCATGCAGCTCATCCACTCCCTATTTTTCAGCTGAGCTCCACGGAACGCCCCGAGTTGAGCCTAACCCAAAATTCAGACTCCCTTTAACCATGGAAATAAAACAAGCAAAATACGTCATCAGCAACGCTGACCCCCAGAAATGCCCTGCCATAGATGTGCCCGAATATGCCTTCATTGGCCGAAGCAACGTAGGAAAGTCATCACTCATCAATATGCTTACCCGCCACAGGGGACTTGCGAAAACATCCCAGAAGCCCGGCAAGACACTGCTCATCAATCACTTCAGCGTCAACAACGGGCAATGGTGGATTGTCGATCTGCCGGGCTATGGCTATGCTGCACGCGGCAAGGAGCAACGTCTGCAGTTTCGCAAGATGATAGAACGTTACATTCTTGAAAGAGAGCAGATGACGTGTCTCTTCGTTCTCATCGACATACGCCACGACCCGCAGAAAGTGGATGTAGAGTTTCTCACCTGGCTCGGCGAACATCAGGTGCCCTTTGCCATCGTCTTCACCAAAGCCGATAAACTCGGACGTGTGAAGGGCGAACAGATGGTCAGCGCCTACAAGCGGTTCCTGAGCAAAGACTGGGAAGAACTACCTCCCATCTTCGTCACCTCTGCAGAAAAGGGGGAGGGACGCGACGCATTGCTCGACTTCATCGACTCCACCAACAGAAGTATTGAGAATCTTGAGGAAGAAGGAGAGACTGCTGCCGAGGCAATCGAAACTGCACGGGAAAGTATTGAAGAGATACCTGACGGGAAGAGTGAAGAAAACACACCCGAAAGCAACGACCAACCATGAACCTTAGACAGCTATTGACAGGCGAAGGGCGCCTTTCGGAAATATTGAGATTCGGACTGGTGGGCGGTCTGGCTACCGCCGTGCAATATGGACTATATGTCGTATTCGTCAATGCCGTAGGTGTGAAGGCTGTACCCTCCACCATGATAAGCTATGCCATCAGCTTCATCTTCAATTATTTCCTCTCAAGCTATTTCACATTCCATAAACGCCCTACGGCGCAGAATGGACTTGGATTCACACTCAGCCATCTTGTCAACATGGGCTTGCAGACGGGACTCGTGGCCATATTCAAGGGACTTGTAGGATCAACACTTGCATTGCTCCCGGCACTCGCCATCTGCATTCCTACCAACTATTTCCTTGTCCGCTTTGCTTTCACCAGCAAACTCTTCAACAAGAAGACGAATGATGATGAGGAGGATGACGACAATGCCCTTTCAGGAAAATCACAAACCGAAAAAACAATCTAATGACCAATATGAAAAAGATAGCTTTTGCCAGCGACCATGCCGGCTATGAACTCAAAAAGAAACTCGAGGAATATGTGGCTTCCAAGGGCTACGAATATGTAGACTTCGGCACTGACAGCGAAGAATCCTGCGACTATCCCGACTATGCACATCCCGCTGCCGAGGCTGTGGAAAAGGGAGATTGCGATTTCGGAATCGCCATGTGCGGGAGCGGCAACGGCATCCAGATGACTCTCAACAAGCATCAGGGAATACGCGCGGCACTCTGCTGGCTTCCAGAACTCGCATCCCTTGCAATGCAGCACAACAATGCCAATATCCTTGTGCTTCCTGCACGATTTATCTCAGAGGAAGAGGCCCGCAAGATTGTGGATGCATATCTTGAGGCAGAGTTTGAAGGGGGCAGACATCAGCGCCGTATCGACAAGATAGCTGTAAAAGGATAAACCACCGCAAACACTCCTCTTTAGGATACAACTTCAATATTTTGATGTAGCCTCAGCTTTGTCAATACCAACGGAATTTTCAATGGAAGAGAACTACGCGCCCATAATGGAAGTCAGACTCGAGGATGTCAAATTTTATGCGCGTCATGGAGTCTTTGAGCAAGAGAGGATCAGCGGCAATGAGTTTATCGTTGATCTGGCAGTAGAATTTCCATGTAGCCTCGAAAGCTTCAGCGACTCAGAGGAAGACCTGGGGAAGAGCATTTCCTATGCCGAACTCTATTCCATTGTGGAGGAAGAGATGGGAAATCCCCGGCAATTACTTGAGACTGTAGCGTGCTCTATAGCACGAAAGATTCGCAGCCGATATCCCATAATGACCAAGGGGAGCATCAAAATCACCAAAAACATACCTCCAATCGCTAGGCTGGATGGAAGGTCGGCTATAAAATTAAAATTTTAGAAAAAAAATAGCTGAAAAATTTGGTGGGGGAGGAAAAAAGCAGTAATTTTGCATCGCAATTCAGAAAGGAATTGAGGGTTCGTTAGCTCAATTGAATAGAGCATCTGACTACGGATCAGAAGGTTGCAG
>CAZPQD010000059.1:0-19347 GCA_964588625.1 uncultured Sangeribacter sp.
TCAACGATCTCTTGATACAAAATGTGTCAACGATGTCTTGAGACATGGCACCTAACGCCTAAAACCTAACGCCCAAAACCTAACGCCTAAAACCTAAAACCTATGCTAACTGATTTCCTCCGTTCGCATCCGGTGATTCCGGTGTTTCTCACTGTCGGACTCGGTTTTCTGCTGGGAAAGGTGAGGATCAAGTCGTTTGCCCTCGGATCCGTGGCTGCCACCCTGATTGTCGGCGTCATCATCGGGCAGATGAAGATCAGTGTGCCCGATATCCTGAAGAATGTATTCTTCCTACTATTTCTCTTTTCCATTGGCTACAGCGTAGGTCCGCAGTTCTTCAGGGCCTTTCGCGGAGCTGGAGTGCGTCAGGTGGGATTCGCCCTGACTGCCGCCTTGGTGTGCTCGGGTCTCGTCATCGGAGCCTCCTATCTTATGGGCTATTCCACGGCCATAGCTACGGGGCTCTACGCCGGTTCGCAGACGGTGTCGGCGTGTCTGGGGATGATCAGCGACACTGTGCGCGAGATGCCGATGGATGCTGACAAAAGGGATTATATGCTTGAGATCGTGCCGGCCTGCTATGCCGTCACCTACGTCTTCGGCACTATCGGTTCGGCCTGGTTCCTCTCCACCATTGCCCCGAAGATGATGGGAGGTATGAAGAAGGTATTGGCCGACACGGCAAGCATGGAGCAGGTCATGGACACAGGCGACGCCAATCTCGAACCGGGACAGGTGCCGGCGGGACGCCCTTTTTCTTTCAGGGTTTATGAGGTGAAGAATGATTTCTTCAAGCAGCCGCGCAGTGTGGCGGAGACGGAAAAGATGTTTCACGACAAAGGGGAACGCCTTTTCGTTGAAAGGGCAAGGATCTCCGGCAATATCGTGGAGGCCACTCCCTCCACCCTACTCTCGCAAGGCGACCTTATCGTGATCGGCGGCGAACGACGTGAGATAATAGATTTGGGGGAGGAAGTCGGTCCGGAGACCACCGACCCCGAACTCGTAAACTTCGGGGCCGAGAAGACACCGGTCACTTTGTCGCGCGGCGGGGCTGCCGACATGACCTTGGCCGACCTGCGCCGTCAGCCCTATATGCATGGAGTGATGATAGCGAGTCTGCACCGCAACGGGATGCGTCTGCCGCTGAAAGGGATGACTGAGCTGTATCCCGGCGATGTGATCACACTCGTAGGATGGCCGAGGGAAGTAGAGGCAGCCTCCGCCAAGCTTGGCTATGCCGACCGGCAGACCAACGTGACCGACATGGTGTTCGTGGGTATCGGGATAGCTTTGGGTTGCACTATCGGAGCGCTGTCGATTAAGATAAACGGTATCCCGCTGTCGCTGGGCATGAGTGTGGGTGTGCTGATCGTAGGACTGCTCATGGGATGGTGGCGCACCCGGAAACCATCATTCGGACATATTCCCTCCCCTGTGGTGTGGATCTTCAATAATCTGGGCATCAATATGTTTATCGGTGTCATAGGGATAACAGCGGGCAGTTCCTTCCTCTTGGGATTGCGCGAGGCGGGGTGGACCATCTTTCTCGTCGGAGCTGCCCTGACGCTACTTGGTCTCGTGATCAACGTCCTCATAGCCCATCGCCTGTTCCGCTTCAAGTCGCCGGAAGTGTTGGGTTGCGTGGCCGGTGCGCGCCTGAGTGTCGCCTCCATCGGAGCGGTGCAGGAGGCGCTTCACAGCGATGTTCCCAACCTCGGCTACACAGTGACCTATGCCGTGGCCAACATAGCCATGGTCTTCGCCGCCCTACTCGTACTCTTCCTCACCTGAGGCTCCGTTACTTTTGCTTTTCTCCATAAAGTAGATGAAAAAGAAAAGTAGATGAAAAAGACCTACTGACCCGCAAATATAATGAATCCTCCTGACCAGCAAACAGAAAGATCCCGCAACCACTAAGACTCTCACCTGTCATAACTTTATGAAACACAACTCTATGAAGCATATCCTTACCTTCCTTCTTCTCTTCTGCATCGGTATTGCGCACGCTGAGACCATCACGGTGGTGGATGCCATTGATGGCACTCCGATCTCCGGCGCCACTGTATTTGCCTCGTCGGGAATGGTGTTGGGCTATACCGACACCGACGGCAACCTCAACATCGAGTCCGACTCCTGCTTCCCTCTTGAGGTGAGCAGCACGGGGTACTCACCGGAAAAAGTTTCGGAGCCCGGCACAGTGGCAATGCAGCATCTTGCCTACAACCTGCCGGAACTCAATGTGGATGCGGCCGCCCGTCCCGTAAGGCGCACTATCTGCTATGTGCGTCAGTACGTCACGACAGAAGTGGGCGCAGATTCAGCCATCTTCTATAACCAGATGATGATGGAGTTCTTTGATGCCCCGAAGAAGACTAAAGGATTCTCCAAACCCTCCTCACCGAGGATCCTGAATCAGGATTTCCGTTGCTGGGAAAAAGACGCAGCGGCAGGCACCGACACCGTCTACTCCTTCGATGAGCGCGAAATATGGATGGAATGGGACATGTTTATGAAAATACCGACGGATGTACCATCCAAAGAGGGTCCGGAGCTGGATGTGGAGCAGGGCGAATACACCATGCGTTCACTCATCCGGCGCACCCCTACCCTACTGCGCCAGCGAATCGACTATCTTGCAGATGAAAAGAACCATAACTTTGCCCCGGGACTCTTGAAACTCATGGGGTTAGGGATCGACATGACACGCAATGAAAAGTCCTACATCTACGACCTCACCCGTGAGGGTGAACTGACGCCCGAAGATCTCGTTGGAGGAAAGGTGGATATCGAGATGGCCTTCACAGGTCGGCTCTTCAAGAAAGCTATGAAAAACGACTCACCGGTCACAATCTACATCTCCTATGAGTACTACCCGGTGGAGACAGAGTACCTGACTGTGGCTGACGCAAAGGCTATCATGAAGGATAAGGATCTCACGGTGCCCCTTCGGCCCGGTCCGCTCGCTCCGGCACCTCCCGAATCCATACGGAAATTAGGACTGACAAAAAAATAAATATCCACAAAATAAGCGGATTATAAACAAAAGATAAGGATGGAATGTTTTGAAAGTAATAGACATTAGAAAAACTGAAAAAAGAGATGAAAAAGATCGTTTTAGGAATGGCTGCATTAGCAGCCCTTGGCCTCGCTTCCTGCGGTGGCAACAACAAATGCGACAATAAGGCCAACTGCGACGGCAAGTGCGAAGACAAGGTAGAGGTGTTCACCGGCGTTCTTCCCGGTGCCGACAACGAAGGCGTTCGCTACACCCTCAACCTCGAGTATGACGACGACCACAACTGCACAGAGGGCGACTACAAGCTTGACGAGACATATCTCGTAGCCGACTCTACAGCCACAGATGGCGTACGTGCCGACAAGAGCTTCAAGTCAGAGGGCGACTTCACCATCACAGAGAAAGATGGCAAGAAGGTCTACAAGCTCGTTCCCGACGCAAAGGACAGCAACGCCGAGGCCACACTGACCCCGATGTACTTCATCCTCGACAACGACAGCACACTGACCATGGTGAATGCTGAACTCGAGCGCAGCGTCAACCCCGACCTCAACTACTCGCTCAAGCTCGCCAAGTAAGAAAACGAATAACGCATAAAGCGTTCAAAGACATTGAAGGAGCCGGCCGCGCACATCGCAGCCGGCTCCTTCAGCATTTACCCTCTGAGGCGCACTCCCACTCCGCGAAGCCTGATCCATCAGAGAACTCAGAGTACTCAGAGAACTCAGAGATCTCTGAGAAGCGCCATCACTCAGAAAGACAGCACCCTCAGAGAACTCAGAGAACTCAGAGCGCTCTGAGAACTCTGAGAAGCGCCACCACTCAGAAAGACAGCACCCTCAGAGAACTCAGAGAACTCAGAGCGCTCTGAGAACTCTGAGAAGCGCCACCACTCAGAAAGACAGCACCCTCAGAGATCTCTGAGAACTCTGAGCGCTCTGAGAACTCTGAGGCACACTCCCACTCCGCGAGGCCTGCTCCCTCAGAGAACTCAGAGAACTCTGAGAACTCTGAGGCGCACTCCCACTCCGCGGAGCCTTACTTCACTTTTTTTCTTTTTTCCAGGGCGGAGGCTTGGATAGTTGTGCTTTTCTTAGTAATTTTGCGTATATACTACCATTTTTATCGGCAACGTATCAGCTAATTATGGCGAAGAAGAGTAAGGCTAAGGAAATAAAAAAGAGCATAGAGCAAATCCTTTGGGATTCTGCCAACGAACTGCGTGGCAATCTTGATGCAGGAGAGTATAAATCCGTTGTCTTGGGATTGGTGTTCCTCAAATATATTAATGATTGTTTCAGGATCAAATATGATGCTCTTGTAGCTGAAGGGGATGGTTTTGAGGAGGATCCAGACGAATATATCGGCGATAATATCTTCTTTGTGCCGGCTGACGCCCGCTGGGATAAGATAGTGAATGCTGCCCTGACAGCTGAAATCGGAGTTGTAGTGAATGCCGCCATGGAGGCAATAGAGCGTGAGAACAGGCAGCTCAAAGGTATTCTCCCCAAGAACTATGCCCGCCCCGAACTTGACAAACGGCGCCTTGGCAATGTCGTGGATATTTTTGAGAACAACCTGCATTTCACCGGCTCCGAAGCCCGAGATGTCCTCGGACGAGTATATGAATATTTCCTCGGTGAGTTTGCCCGCGAAGAGGGCAAGAAGGGTGGAGAGTTCTATACTCCGGAATGCGTGGTGCGCACCATCGTTGAAGTCATTCAACCCTTCAAGGGTAAGATTTTTGACCCAGCTTGCGGCTCGGGGGGAATGTTCGTGCAGTCGTCAAAGTTTATAGAGCGCCATCAGGGCAATGTAAATCAAATCTCAGTCTATGGACAGGAGCTGAACTCCAACACCTGGAGACTCGCCCAGATGAACCTCGCCATCCGCGGTATTGAGGCCAATTTCGGCAACTCTTACGCCGACTCCTTCCACGACGACAAGCACCCCTTCCTCAAAGCCGACTTCGTCATGGCCAATCCCCCCTTCAATATCTCGAAATGGGGAGGCGACCAACTGAAGGATGATCCGCGCTGGCAGTACGGCGTGCCGCCCGAAGGGAACGCCAACTTCGCATGGATGCAGCATATGCTCTATCACCTTTCCGACACAGGACGGATCGGACTCGTGCTCGCCAACGGTTCTCTGTCGTCAGAACAGGGAGGGGAAGGTGAGATCCGCAAGAACATCATCAATGCCGATCTTGTGGAGGGAATAGTGGCGATGCCCAGCCAGCTATTCTACAACGTGCAGATACCCTGCTGCCTATGGTTTCTGACAAAGAAGAAATCACAGCCCGGCAAGACACTCTTCATTGACGCCCGCAACCTCGGCTACATGAAAGACCGTACCCACCGCGAACTCGACGCCGAGACCGACATCCGGCGCATCGCCGACACCTTTGAGGCCTTCCGCCGTGGCGACGACGTGACCGAGAAAGGGTTTGCAGCCATAGCCACCACAGAAGAGATCGCCAAAGAAAGCTACGTGCTGACGCCAGGCCGCTACGTAGGCGTAGCCGAAGTAGAGGAGGAAGGCGAACCCTTTGCTGAAAAAGTAGAGAGACTCACCACCGAACTCCGCGACCTCTTCGCCCAGTCCGCCGCCCAAGAGACCGAAATCCGCAAGCAACTCGCCACCATCGGCATAAAACTCTGAAGCTATGAGCGAGTGGAAAGAATATAGATTGGGAGATGTCTGTGCCAGATTAAGTAGTGGAAAAAACATCAAGGCAAATCTCATAACCAAAGTAGGTAAATATCCCGTATTTGGGGGAAATGGATTGCGCGGATATACCGATACTTTCAACTTTTCAGGGCAATGTGCCATAATTGGAAGGCAAGGAGCGATGTGTGGTAACGTCAGGTATTTTTCTGGAGAAGGATATATGACAGAACACGCTATTGTATTAGTTGCCAATAATAAAGCAAGTACAAGATTTCTATCTTACAAGCTATCTCTTTTAAATTTAGGTCGATTATCGGGACAATCTGCTCAACCTGGATTAGCTGTTGGAGTGTTGGCTAATCAATCAATCTCTCTACCTCCGCTAACCGAGCAAAAGAAGATAGCCGCCATACTCTCCTCTCTTGATGAGAAGATAGAGACCAACCGGAAGATTACTGCACGGTTAGAGGAGTTGGCGCAGGCTATTTTCAAGTCTTGGTTCGTTGACTTTGAACCCTTCGGCTCCCAAATGCCTCCCAACTGGCAGTACGTTACTTTATCCGACATTGGAGATATAGTCGGAGGTGCAACCCCCAGTAAAGATCATCCTGAATATTATGTGAGCGTTGGCAATGGAATAGCATGGCTAACTCCAAAGGATCTATCCGATACTAAAGCAAAATTCACGTCTCGTGGAGCGGATGACATCACACCTCTTGGATATAAAAAAAGCAGTACAAAAATTATGCCCTGTGGGAGTATATTGTTCAGTTCAAGAGCTCCAATTGGGTATATTTCAATCGCACTTAACGACCTATGTACAAATCAGGGATTCAAATCCTTCATTCCCCGTAAAGTTGGGACTGCATTCTCATATTATTTGTTAAAGGCTCTTACTCCTGAGATTGAGCGTAAGTCAACAGGCTCTACATTTAAGGAAGCATCGGCCTCTCTAATGAAAAGTTTACATGTTTTTCTTCCAGATGAAATTATTCTCAATAAATTTGAAGACTTTTGTAGACCTATTTTCAATACCCAAAGAGACCTTGAGCAGGAATCCGCGCGGCTGGCGGAGCTGCGGGATGCGTTGTTGCCGAAGCTGATGTCGGGGGAGTTAAAGCCGGAATGAGTTATGGGGACGGAATTTCTTGAGCAGAGGGGCGACTATCGGAAGTTGCGGTGTTTCCAGCTTGCTGAGCATTTGTATGACATTACTTTTGTTTTCTGTGAGCGGTTTTTAGTGGGTGGCGACCGCACCAAGGATCAGATGATCCAGGCAGCGCGGAGCATCAAGCAGAATATAGCCGAGGGGAGCAGTGCGGCCGCCATGTCTACACAATCGGAGATGTTGCTCACCAATGTCGGCAAAAGCAGTCAACAGGAGCTACTGCTTGACTATGAGGACTATCTGATTACGCGGGGGCTGAGTCAATGGAGTCTTGATGATGTGCGCCTCCGCAACGTCCGGGAGACGATGCGGCAGAGGCTGCCACGCTGCAATGGTACTCGCCCAATTTATCAATAATAGTCATGGAGAACACTTATAAATATACTGAAGATTCATATGAGCAGACGATCCTCGAGCTTTTCAGAGGATTAGGCTATGAGGTGCTGCATGGGCCGGAGGTGGATGCCGCTACCGATCGCGACCTTACGGATGCCACTATCCCCGGCAAGCTGCGAGAAGCAATGTTGCGTATCAATGGTCCGGAGAAACTCGCTGCCGTTGAGGAGGCTTTGCGGAGGGTGCATGAGGTGTATTCGCTTCCGCTGCTTCAAGCTAATGTCTTGCTCACCGATTGGCTGCAGAATGGTTTGGATGTCAGTTTCAAGTCGGCCGACGGCTCTCTGCGCAGCGATCATGTGCGGCTGCTTGACACCAATGAGGGAACCCTCGGTATCAACAATAGCTTTCAGGTCGTAAACCAATGGACTGTGGTCAATGGTCATGCTCGGAAACGGGCAGATATTGTGGTCTTTATCAACGGATTGCCGATCGCCATAATTGAGTTGAAATCGCCGACACGCGAAGTCACCAATTCGGAGGATGCCTATCTGCAGCTGCAGAATTATATCCGGCAGATCCCCCAACTATTCACCGCAGCCCAAATGCTCATCATCAGCGATATGGCCGACACGCAAGTGGGAACGCTCACCGCTCCACTGGATCGCTATATGGAGTGGAAGACCACCGACGGTTCTTATGAAAGCACCGCCCTTGCCGACTTCGAGACTTTCTTTGAGGGTATCTTTGAGCGGAGCCGACTCATTGACCTCATAACTGACTTTTCGCTCTCAATGGGAAGCGAGACCAATAAAACCCGTATCCTTGCCGGTTATCATCAATATTTCGCTGTCAAGAAAGCCATGGCGTGTACCCGCGAGGCACTCGGCCGCAAAGATGGCAAGATCGGCGTATTCTGGCACACGCAGGGAAGCGGCAAGAGTCTTTCGATGGTGTTTTATGCCCACCAGTTGCTCAAGAATCTGCTGAGTGCCACCATCCTTGTGCTGACCGACCGTCTTGACCTTAACGACCAGCTCCACTCCACCTTTGCAGCCTGCAGCGACTATCTGAGGCAAGCACCCGTCAAGGCCACAGATGGCGAACATCTTTACGAACTTCTCGAAAAGCGCAAGAGCCACGGCATAATCTTCGCAAATATCCAAAAATTCAAAGACCGCAAGGAGCCGATCACACTGCGGCCGGATGTCATAGTGATAAGCGATGAGGCCCATCGCTCGCAGAGCAATGTCAAGACAAAAGTTGACAGCACGACTGGCGAGCTGAAACTCGGGTTCGCCGCCATCGTCAGGAAGCTGCTTCCAAATGCCGCTTTCATCGGATTTACAGGCACTCCAATCGAAGCCGATGACAAAGACACCCGCGAGGTATTCGGCAACTATATCGACATCTACGACATGACCCAGGCCGTAGAGGATGGAGCTACGGTACCCGTCTATTATGAGAGTCGCCTGATAAGACTCAATCTCGATGCCGATACCCTGCGACTGCTCGATCAGGAGTATGACAAACTCGCTGAAGAGGGAGCGGAAGAGGAAGACATAAAACGCTCCAAACAGGAAAATGCCCAGCTGCATTCCCTCCTTCACGCTCCCGAGACAATCGACACCCTCTGCCGCGACATCATCGAACATTATGAGGACAACCGGCAGCATCATCTCACTGGCAAAGCCATGATTGTGGCCCTCGACCGAGCCACGGGAATAGCCATCTACAAAAAGCTCTTAGAGCTGCGCCCGGAGTGGAAAGAGATGATCGGCATAGTGATGACGCAAGGCAACCAAGACCCGGCAGAATGGAACGACATCATAGGTTCGCCGACCCATAAGCAGGAACTGGCACGTCAGTTTAAGGATAATGAGTCGGCAATGAAGATTGCCATAGTTGTGGATATGTGGCTGACAGGTTTTGACGTTCCAAGTCTGGCCACAATGTATGTCTACAAACCGATGAAGGGTCATAACCTGATGCAGGCCATCGCGCGTGTTAACCGGGTGTTTCCGGAGAAGAGCGGCGGTCTTGTGGTCGACTATATCGGTATAGCCCAGGCCCTCAAAAAGGCGATGCGCGACTATACCAACCGCGATAAAAAACGATTTGGCGACCTCAACATTAAGAACACTGCCTATCAAGAGTTCAGGGCGGCCCTCGAACGCTGCCGGGAGTGCTTGAATGGTTATGACTATTCCGATTTCAGGACATGTACCAACCTTCAACGTGCCAACCTGATAAAGGGCGGTGTCAATGTGCTGCTTGATCCTGACAATATAGTCAGCACGCGTGGCGAGAACAATATTATGAATTATGACAGTGCTGAGAAAGTGTTTCTTGAGGAAAGCAAACGACTTTCGCAAGCCGCTACTTTGTGCCGCAGCCTGCTGTCGCCCGGAGAGAAATATGAGGAAGCTTATTTTGAGGCCGTACGCACACTCCTTGTCCGGCTTACATCGAATAAGAAGATCACCCGAAAGATAATTGACGAGAGGATCACCCAACTGCTGAAAGTGGCTGTCAAGGCGGAAGGAGTAGTGGAGATCCTCAATACCAAGGATGCTGAGTTTAACCTCTTTGATGAGAAATTCCTCAAGGAGGTGGCAGAAATGAAGGAGAAGAATTATGCCCTCGAACTTCTCAAGCGTCTGCTCGAACAGCATATCCGGCGTCATGCCAAGAAGAACATAACGCAGGCTGACAAATTCAGTGAGATGCTCGATGCCAAGCTTGCGGAATATCTTCGCGGGCTGATAAGCAATGAGGAGGTGATTCAGGAACTTCTCAAGATGGCGCGGGAGCTGAAAGCCCACGCAGACCAGGCGTCGGAGTATGGACTCTCTGATGAAGAACAGGCATTTTACGATGCACTCACGCGGCCTCAGGCTGTCAGGGATTTCTACGAGAACGAGACATTGATAGCGATGGCCAAGGAACTGACGGAAGCACTTCGCAGCAGCAAGACCCTTGACTGGCGACTGAAGGAATCAGCACGGGCCAATATGCGCCGCATGGTGAAGCGCCTGCTGAGAAAATACAAATATCCGCCCGAAGAGCAGGAGAAAGCCTTGGAGACAGTCATCAGGCAATGCGAGCTCTACGCCGACTCAGAAGAACCAACTTCTTACGATGAAATGTTCAAACGCACTACAGGAGCAGACTCAGGAACCCATTTCATGGCAGCTGACCAAAATCCATAGAATCTCAGAGAAGCCCCACCCTCAGAGAACTCAGAGTGCTCAGAGAAGCATAACCCCTCAGAGATCTCAGAGAACTCAGAGATCTCAGAGAACTCTGAGAAGCGCCCCACCCTTGCGCAGCACCACCCTCTGAGATCTCAGAGAACTCTGAGAAGCGCCCCACTCTTGCGCAGCACCACCCTCAGAGAGCTTAGGGGACTCTGAGTGCTTATTTGTTGGGGATCAGGCAGAGCCATTTGCGGTAGCCGAACCAGGCGATGAGGGTGTAGACGGCGTAGAGGATGGAATAGAGGGGTAGGCCTTTGTAGGCGTAGAGGGCGGAGCAGACGAGGTCGACGATGAGCCAGACGAGCCATTGCTCGGCGTATTTGCGGGCCATCATCCAGAGCCCGACGATGGAGAGGGCTGTGGTGAAGGCGTCGGCGATGGGGACGGTGCTGTCGGTGAATGTCACCAACACCCACCAGATTCCAACCCATAACAGCAGGGCTACGGAAACTATCCCGAGCCATACCTTCATCGGGGTATGGCTTACCGGAAGGTCTTTGCTTTTTGAGGCGGAGCTGCGGCGGCTCCAGTTGATGAAGCCGTAGATGGCGATCAGGAGATAGTAGATGTTGATGGCGAAGTCTGCGTAGAGGCCTTTTGAGAAGTAGAGCCACATGGAGATGGCGGGCATCACGACGGAGGCCAGCCACACTTTACGGTCGGCATGGTATTCCCACCAGAGGTAAAGCAGACCGACTGCGAATCCGAGTATCTCAAGCCACATAACGAACAAGTATATATCAGATCTTGAAACTTAGGGTGGCCATTACGTGGCAGGGAGCCTGCGCTGCATAGCCAGCGTAGCGGTAGATGACGGGAGTGTCGCCGTCGAGCCAGTAGCCCGCTCCGGCGTAACCGTTGCTGACGTATTTGTGGTTGAGGAGGTTGTAGATCGAAAAACCAACCTGCAACTCCTTAATGCCTATCACCTTTTTGAAGAGATAGGAGAGGTGAAGGTCAGACACGCAATAGGGTGAAAGGGAGGCCTCGTCATTGCCCGCGTTGGTGAGATATTGCTTGCCGACATAGCGGGTCTGCAACTCAGCGTTGAAGCCTGCCACATGGAAATTGAAAGAGTTGGCGAACGTGAGGCCAGGAGAGAAGGAAATGGGAGTGTCGCCGAGGTAAAGGCCGATGGGGTTGGTCCATTCATCCTCATAGATATATTCTGTGAAATTGCGGATACGGTTGCGCGAGAGGGTGAGCGAGAAATTCCAGTCAAACCATCCGCACGGTTTCGCCCCGAGCATGAACTCAGCCCCCATACGGTAGGAGTCGGGCACGTTGACACTCACAGGGTTGCCGGTATCGGAGAGCTGACCCGTAGCCACGAGCTGATCCTTATAGAGCATATAATAGAGGTTGACGCCAGCCGTGAAGATACGGTTGGAGAAGACGTAACCCGCCTCGAAGTCGTTGAGGCGTTCCGCCTCCGGACGCACACCCGGATCGCCGTCGGTGAAATTATCGCGTGTGGGTTCCTTGCGCGCTATTGCCCAGGATACGTAGGCACGGTTAGGACCCGAAGTGAAGTTGATGCCGAGTTTCGGGTTGAAGAAATTCCAACGGCGGTCAACGTCAAGATGATAGGGAGCCTCAGTGTTCCAGTCATAATTGTCGCTCGAGCCATTGATGGTGTAGCGTATATGTCGATACTGCATATCGGCGAAGGCCGAGAACCGGGAATCGAAGTCATAGTTCGCCCTCACGTAGACATTGGCATCGGCCTTATGTCCGGCGTTGTCGTAGTAACGCTGCAGAGGATCGAGAGCACCGAGATAATTCCTCACCCACTTCACCTGTCCGAAATGGTGACCATAGAACACGGTGGAAGAGACACCGAGCGTCATATCGAGTTTTTCACCCGAATAATTCACATTGACATAGCCTCCACCGAAATGATTGCGGTTGTTCTTGAGGCGGATAAGGTCGGTCTTTTTCACAGTCTCGCCAACTTCACCTATGAAAGGCTCGAGGCCATACTCCTGCAAGGTGCGCCGCGTCTTGTATTGATCGTAGAAACCATCATCATAAGTATAGTGGGCCGCGGCATTCAGATGAAAATCATCGGCAAGACGCTGGGAGAGGAGAATCTGGAAATGATATTGGGCATAATTGTCATACTGATCGGGATAGTAAGCGATATTGCCCTGGGAATCCGTATATTGGCCGCAAGGATTATAACGTCTTCCATAGAGTTCCATATCCTCGAGCGACGCATAATCCCATGCCATGTAGGTGCGTTCCTTGCCGCCGAAAGAGAGCAGACGCAGGATAGTGCCGTCGGAGCGCCAGGCAGCCTGTCCGAAATAGCTCCAGAGCTTTGAGGAAGCGCGTTCGATATATCCATCCGAACCCATATGAGAGAGGCGCAGGTCGAAAGTCCAATGATCACCGAGCAATCCCGAACCGACGCGGAGCGTCTCGCGATTGGTATTATACATACCGTAAGCACCTGAGAGTTCGGCATAAGGGAGAGTGGATGGAGTATCGGTCAGCATATTGACACTGGCTCCGAAGGCCCCCGCGCCGTTGGAGGAAGTGCCGGCACCGCGCTGGATCTGCACATCGCGCACAGAAGAGACAAGGTCGGGCATATTCACCCAATACACATTATGGCTTTCCGGGTTATTGATGGGCACACCGTTGGCCGTCACGTTGATACGCGAGCCGTCAGTGCCGCGCACACGCATCGAAGTATAACCCATCCCGGCACCGGCGTCGGAAGAAGCCACCACCGAAGGCGTCATCTGCAGCAGGTAGGTCATATCGCGGCCATCGTTTGAGGCCGTCAGTTCGCTTTTCTTAAGATTGGTGAAAGCCACGGGAGTCTTGGCTGTGGCACGGTTGCCGAGCACCTCAATCTGTGCGAGAGTGACGGAAGAGATCGAGTCGGCATCCTCAAAGGTGGCGTTATCCGAGGACGCATTTTCTGCCGACTGCTGTGCGGCAGAAACCGGAAGGGAAGTGCCTGCTGCCATAGCGGCAAGAAGCACCGTAAAGAACTTTTGCATATTGTTTTTTCACTACGCCGGTATTACCCGGATCAGGTTCAAAGGGTATTATCTCAGATCGGCCGGCGGCTGACTCTTCAACCGCGCGAGGCGCCGAACACCCCTAAAATTCTTATCATCGGCAAAATTAGTAAAAACAATCCGCTCCTGCAAACGGCAGCCCCATCCGGCGCCCTCTCATCTTGACAACTTGTCAGGCGCCCCTCATTTTGACATATTGACATATTGACAGGCGCCCCTCATCATGACATCTTGACATAATGACATTTTGACATAATGACGCGGGGCGCCACTTCCTGGACAAGTGAGGCAGAAAAAATAATTCTATAACCGGGAGGGATTTTGTCAATTGCATAAATTTGACTACTTTTGCCGAAGATTTAAAACCACAGATCAATGACACTCACCGACCGCTTTCTGACCTTTGTGAAATTCGACACACAGAGCGACGAACTTACCAATATGACTCCCTCCACCCCCGGGCAGATGGAGTTTGCGCGTTATCTCAAAGGAGAGCTTGAGAAAATGGGTCTCGAAGAGATAAGCCTTGACGAGAATGGCTATCTGATGGCCACACTTCCGGCCAACGGAGTAGAGAACGCCCCCACAGTGGGCTTCATCGCCCATCTCGACACAGCTCCCGACATGTCGGGCCGCCACGTCAATCCCCGCATCGTGAAGAATTATGACGGAGGCAACATCGTGCTCAACGACAAGGAGGGAATCGTACTGAGTCCTTCGCAGTTTCCGGAAATGCTCAACTATATCGGCGAGGATCTGATCGTCACCGACGGCACTACCCTTCTGGGAGCCGACGACAAGGCCGGCATCGCCGAGATCATCACCGCTGTGGAGTATCTGCAGGCTCATCCGGAGATCAAGCATGGCAAAGTGCGCATCGCCTTCAACCCCGATGAGGAGATAGGCAAGGGCGCCCATAAGTTCGACGTGGAGAAATTCGGTTGCGAGTTCGCCTACACCATGGATGGCGGCGAAATCGGCGAGCTGGAGTATGAAAACTTCAACGCCGCCTCCGCGAAAGTGACAATCCTCGGCCGCAACGTTCATCCCGGCTCCGCGAAGCACAAGATGGTCAACTCCATCCGTGTGGCCAACAATTTCGCACAGATGCTTCCCCGCTGGGAGACTCCCGAGCACACCGAAGGCTATGAGGGCTTCTATCACCTCGTAGGCATCCAGGGCACTGTGGAGAAGACAGAGCTCACCTACATCATCCGCGACCATGACCGCGCACGCTTCGAGAGCCGCAAGAAAGAGATAGAGCATCTCGTCAGCAAGACCAACTCCGAATATCCCGGATGCTGCTCTGTGGAGATCGCTGACCAATATTACAACATGCGCGAGAAGATCGAGCCCGTGATGCACATCATCGAAGTGGCCGAGCGCGCCATGCGTGAGGCCGGCGTGGAGCCGAAGGTTGTGCCTATCCGCGGCGGCACTGACGGAGCTCAGCTCTCCTTCAAGGGTCTCCCCTGCCCCAACATCTTCGCCGGAGGAGAGAACTTCCACGGCCGCTATGAGTATGTGCCCATCCGCTCCATGCAGAAGGCAGCCGACGTAATCGTCAACCTTATCCGACTCGTGGCCGAAGAAGCCTGATGAATCGTCAGAAGGTAATAATCATCACAGGGCCGACTGCCTCCGGGAAGTCGGCCCTTGCCGTAGACGTTGCCCGGCGACTCGGCACAGAGGTGATCTCCGCAGACTCGCGGCAGATCTATCGCGACATCCCCGTAGCTACGGCAGCTCCTACCCGCGAGGAGATGCAGGGAGTGAGACATCACCTTATCGGCACCCACTCCCTCGACGAGACTTACAGTGCCTCAAAGTTTGAGGCAGATGCACTTGCCATAATCCGCCGGCTTCACCACGAAGGGAAGCCGGCAGTGGTGTGCGGCGGAAGCATGCTTTATGTGGATGCCTTGCGTTTCGGCATTGACGAGATGCCGGAAGCCGACCCCGGGATACGGGCCTCACTCATGGAGGAATGGAAACGCTATGGCGACGCTCGGCTGCGGCTGCGCCTCTTGGGAGCAGACCCGGAGTATTATGCACGTGTCGACCTTGACAACATGAAGCGCGTGTTTCATGCGCTTGAAGTGAGCCTCACGGCCGGAAGACCATATTCATCACTGCTGACGGGCAGACATACGGATCGGGAATTCGATTGCGTGACACTCTGCATCGACCGTCCCCGTGAAGAACTATTCGACCGCATCAACCGGCGTACACTGCTCATGATGGAACAGGGACTGCTCGATGAGGCAAAGGCCACATTCCATCTGCGTCATCTCAATTCGCTCAATACTGTGGGGCTGAAGGAGATGTACGCGCACCTGGAGGGTAAGTTCACGCTTGACGAGGCCATAGCCCGCATTCAGAAGAATACGAGGGTCTATGCCAAGAAGCAGCTCACCTGGTATAGAAAGGATCCGGGGATTATTTGGGTGAAGGATGGAGAAACTGAACTTCCCCTGAGCTAATACTATTCAAAAAAATAATAGCCGCTGACGGGAGCAGACGGGGGTCAGAAATCGTAACCGATGGTGAAAGTCCAGCATTTGGAAGAGCCGCCGGCGTAGCCTTCCTTCCAGGGATGGGTGAGGCCGGCAAGATAATGCACCCCTACCGTATAATGCCTGAGGATGCGGAAGCCAGTGCCCATCTTGAAGCCGAACTCCACAGCCGAAAGACGCATCGGGTTGTAGACGAGCGTGCCGTCGGGCTCATAATAATCGTAATAGATGCGGCTCCCTTCATTGCTGTGAAGGTTGGTGGAAACATAGGGTCCGAAATCCACGTTCCAGCGCAGGCCTTCGGTAATGTTGAAACGCAGGGAGGCCACGATGGGGATATAGAAACGGTAAGCGCGGATATGGCCGGCCTGGACACTGTTGTCGATATTGGCGTAATCAGGAAGGTCGGAGTCGGCATAGAAATAATTGCCCGTGCGCGACTGGAAGAAGAAACCCGGCTGCACGGCGATGTAATCGCGTATATTGATGTCGGCCACTATTCCGGCATCGAAACCCGTTCCCCAGGAATTGACATTATAGTCGGGAAAAATCTTATCGCGCATCGTCACATTGGAAGTGTTGATGCCTATACGCGCACCGAATCCGAGGAGTTTTTCGGGAGTCTCGGTAGAGAGGAAATCGGAGGCCGAAGCAGAGATACTGCTCACGGCAGCCGCCAGAATTATGAAGGCTTTGATGAATCGCATGATGATATGAAAAAATTTTAGGGCAAATTTAGTGGAAAAAGTTGGGAATTGAAATTTTTGGAGTAATTTTGCGACGAAATTCCATGCCCCCGGCAGGAGACACTCGACCGGCGGCAAAAACTTAGCGAAACTATACCACTTATTAAACATCAAGATTACTAAACATCAAGAAATGACCAAACGCAATTACAACAGTCTGATGACAGGAGCCAAGGACTATGTCATGATCATAGTGGGCCTGGCGCTCTACGCACTCGGTTTCTGTGCATTCATTCTGCCCTATCATATCGTGATCGGCGGCATGGCGGGTCTCGGCACACTCGTCTATTTCGCCACAGGAGGCCTGATCCCTGTGGCCGTGACGATGTATGGCGTCAACATCATGCTGCTCATTGCGGGCGGCAAGATGCTCGGCAAGGCATTCACGCTGCGCACCATCTTCGGAGCCACGGGCCTCTCGCTCTTCATCGGTGCTGTGGAAAGTTATTTCCTTTCGCGTCCCCCCTTGGTCAGCGACCCGGCGATGAGTATAGTATTGGGAGGCATCCTGCTCGGACTCGGCATCGGCACCATCTACATCCACAACGGCACTTCGGGCGGTTCGGATATCGTGGCGGCCATGGTGGCCAAAGTCTCCAACGTAAGTGTGGGCCGCACGCTGATGCTCGTGGATATGTCGATCGTAGCCCTGACATTCTTCCTTCCCTTTGAAGGGACGATGGAGCAGAGGATTCAGGAGAGTGTGCCCCGCATCATCTATGGCTGGGTCATCATCTTCATCTACTCCTACATCACCGACCTTCTCATCAACACCAACCGCCAGGCCACCCAGTTCATCATCTTCTCCCAGAAATGGAAGGAGATAGCCGACTGTGTCAACCGCGACGCCCACCGAGGAGTGACGGTTGTCGACGGCCAGGGATGGTACTCGAAAAATGAGGTCAAGATCCTGATGGTATGGTGCCGCAAGATAGAATCCGTCACCATCTTCCGAATCATCAAGAGCGTTGACCCGGATGCCTTCATCACTCAGTCGGCCGTCAACGGAGTCTACGGCAAGGGCTTCGACCAGATGAAAATCAAGATGAAGAAGAAAAAAGGACATGCTGAGGCGCAGGCGGCGGCAGCCACAGTCAACTGAAAAATATAGTGAAACTCAAAAAACGATACGATTGTGAGAAAGTATAATTCACTGATGAATGACGCCAAGGACTACGTCTTCATCCTTTTCGGACTCGCACTCTATACGCTTGGCTTCACGGCCTTCATCCTCCCCTATCATGTCGTGATCGGCGGTATGGCAGGTCTGGGTACCCTTGTCTATTTCGCGACTTCGGGACTCATCCCTGTGGCCGTGACGATGTATGGCGTCAACATCATGCTTCTCATTGCCGGAGGCAAGATGCTTGGCAAAGCCTTCGTGCTGCGCACCATCTTCGGAGCCACATTCGCGTCAATCTTCATCGGAGCTGTGGAAGGTTATTTCCTCTCGCGGCCGCCGTTGGTGGATGAACCGGCAATGAGCATCGTTCTCGGCGGTATCCTGATGGGTCTGGGCATCGGTACGATCTACATCCACAACGGCACATCGGGCGGTTCGGATATCGTGGCTGCCTGCGTGGCGAAAGTCTCGAATGTAAGTGTGGGTCGCACCATCATGCTCGTGGATATGTCGATCGTAGCCTTCACATTCTTCCTCCCCTTCGAGGGCACTATGGAGCAGAGAATACAGGAATGTGTGCCCCGCATCATCTACGGTTGGGTCTGCATCTTCATATACTCATACATAACGGATATGCTCATCAACACCAACCGTCAGGCCACACAGTTCATCATCTTCTCTCCCAAATGGAAGGAGATCGCCGACAGCATAAACCGCGATGCCCACCGTGGTGTTACGATTGTTGACGGTCAGGGCTGGTACTCGAAACATGAGGTGAAGCTTCTCATGGTGTGGTGCCGTAAGATAGAATCCGTCACTATCTTCCGTATAGTGAAGAGCGTGGACCCGGAAGCATTCATCACCCAGACAGCCGTCAACGGTGTCTACGGAAAGGGCTTCGACCAGATGAAGGTGAAGCTCAAGAAGCCCAAGAAGATTGCTGCCGAGACTGTTCCGCAGGCTGCGGCAGCTGAATAAGAGATTGAATAGGATTGAATAACACACATAAGTAAAGATGGAAGAAAACAAGAACAACATCGTCGCAACCGACGACAAGAAAAAGATAGTACTGAGCGGCATCCGCTCCACCGGCAACCTGCATCTCGGCAATTACTACGGTGCGCTGAGCAAATTCGTCAGGATGCAGGACGACTATGACTGCCGCTTCTTCATAGCCGACCTCCACGCACTCACCACTCACCCTGACCCGAAGATGCTCCACGAGAATGTGAAGGATATTCTTGCTGAATACCTCGCTGCCGGCCTCGACCCGGAGAAGAACATCATCTATGTGCAGAGTGATGTGCCGGAGATTTCAGAGATGTATCTTCTCATGAACATGCACGTGGGAATCGGCGAACTGATGCGCACCGCCTCTTTCAAGGATAAGGCACGCAAAGCCTTAGGGATCACTTCCGAGGGCGACGACATAGAGAAAGACATCATCGGCAACCAGACCAACCAGCGAGTGAAT
>CAZPQD010000060.1:0-18463 GCA_964588625.1 uncultured Sangeribacter sp.
GCATCTGACTACGGATCAGAAGGTTGCAGGTTTGAATCCTGCACGAGTCACTGAAAGAAAGAAGCTCGCGCAAAAAATTTGCGCGAGCTTTTTTTGTATTGGGCTTTTTTTGTATTGGATTGGAGGGGTTGTGGATACTTTTTTTCAGAGATCTCTGAGTACTCTGAGCGCTCTGAGAACTCTGAGAAATAAGGAGTTTGAAATCTATGAGTACTATGAGTATTTTAGGAGTACTATGAGAACTATGAGTACTATGAGAACTATGAGTACTAGGAGAAGTAGGAGCTATAGGAGTACTATGAGTACTATGAGGAATCTCAGGAGGGTGTTGGGTTAGAAGATGACGTTGTATTTCTTAAGGATCTTAATGGGGTGATAGGATTCCTTGGCGCGACGCAGACCCTCATCGCCGGCGCAATCCTCACGGTTGATATATTTGATTGCGGGATTCTCTTCGAGCATCTTCTGGGCAAAGGCTTTGTTGATCATCTCATAACTGCCCGCCACTTCCCTTGTGGCTTTTTCAATATGTATGAAGAGAGTGTCTCCCTTTATATCAGCGATGGTGAAGGCACAAACCTTATCGCCTACGTATAAGACAGCTCCCTTTAGATTGGCATCACCCTTCTCGATTTCTGAAATCATGGCACGCGTAAGCTGACGCTCAGCAGCGGCTGATTCGTTGTCGTCGCCCTCAAGGTCGAAAACGTCCATAAAGGCCATGGCCTCGGCGGCATTGGCAGAAGTAAGTTCGACGAGTTTCCAGTCAGGATATAGGGAAAGAAATTGATTTACATGGTTGCGCTTCTTGCCAAAACGCTTTCCTTTTAGGTAAGCGAGATCCTCAGCAGCATATAGATAGTCGCCCCAATCTGTGAGTTCCTCAATCTTCTTTGCCCCGAGACGCTTCATTTCCGGAATGGCATATTCAGGGACAGCCGACAGTTCAAGCAGCTCACCCCTGGACTGGCAATACTCCTTGAGCAAGGCGATAGAATCAGCCAAGGGCATACGTCCTATCGGCAGCGAAAAGGCAGGCATGGAACGGTCGCTTTCCACGACACCGCGAATAAAGAGTGTGCCTCCCGTGACAGCATATTCATATTTGAAATAATCCACCCACATAAGCAGACCTCCGTAAGAGAAATCTGTGGTGCGTCCGGGTTCGGATTGGAGAATAGGCCATATCTCCTTCATGGAGTCGCGGGTAACCTTCCTGAATCCTTCAATCCTGGAGGCACGTCTGCGAGTCTTTTCCGTTATAAAGGTTTCTCGCAGGTATGGGTAAGAATAAGCGGTGTTCATAGTAATGAAAATTAAGAAGTGTGATAATATGGTTTAAGTGGAAAAACGGCAGCGAACACTGCCAGCTTCTGAGAATATAACAACCGAACCTTGCAAATTTCTTTTTGCCAATTCTTTTTCCTCAAGATGGACAATAATCCATGGCCATAAGGGCAATAAAGCTAACCTCCTATCATGAGTACAATAAACCATAGTCGGAGGCGGAGTGTTATATAGTCAGCAAGAAATAAAAAGCAAATAACAAGACACAAAGAATATCTTTTATTAAAAAAATATGAATAAGACAGTATTTCTCAATGGTCTTCCGATGCACGTGAAGGGTTTTCCCTCTGCAGGACAGGAAGCTCCCAACTTTGCTCTTACAGCAGCAGATCTTTCTGACGTAGCTCTCCATGATTTCCGTGGCAAACGCGTTGTTCTCAATATCTTCCCTTCAGTAGATACAGACGTATGCGCAGCTTCCGTGCGTCGTTTCAACAAAGAGGCTTCCGAATACCCCAACACAGTAGTGCTGTGTGTTTCAATGGACCTTCCCTTTGCTGGAGCAAGATTCTGCGCCGCCAATGGAATTGAGAATGTGAAGACAGTGTCGGCTTTCCGTTCGGATTTCGGCAACGTCTACGGCGTTGAGCTACTCGACGGTCCGATGCGCGGTCTTTTCGCACGTGGCATCGTAGTGATCGACGAAAATGGCATCATCAAGGGAGAATCCCTCTGCGAGCAGATCACGGAAGAACCCGATTATGAGTTCGTAAAGGAGATTCTGAAATAAGATTGTGACAACCTCAAGCTTCATTCATCAAGTGAGTGAATAGGAGGGTAACTAATCCAGTCTTATCTGCCAAAGATTTAGCAAGAAAAACAGCTGCAATTGCTTTTGCAATTGCAGCTGTTTTTTCTATTTCTCTTTTAATCTCAAACCTTAACTGAGTTCAAAAATTGAGTCGGAAGATTTCTGAGGCCCGTTTCCTAATATATAGGCGGCCATCTGACTCAGTCTTCCAGATCGACCTGATTATGGATGATACCCTTCTTATGCAGGTTGGTGTCAAACTCCGACTTTACAGTGTCGTGGGCATACCGTGCGCGGAGTTCCGACATAGTCTGAGGAGTGATGTTGAGATAGGAAGCGATATATCGCAGAGGAATACGGTTGATAAAGTCGCGGCTTCTGATCTTCAGGAAGGCGAGATAACGGGAATAAGCATCCGGTGCACACATGAATTCGTAACGGGTCTCAAGCAAGGCCAGCTGCCAGAGGGTCAGCTTGAAGAACCATTTGCAGAAAGTGTGGTCTGTCTCCGTAAGATCCAGGATAATCTTAGTGGGGATGGTATACATTTCCACGCGTGTTATTGCCCCCAGACTGAAGACAGCTGGAAGATTATGGGCAAGTGAAGTGAGTGACGTTCCGACGTCGCCACTTGTCCCGAAAACAATTGTATCCTCTTTCCCACCAAGCTCATAGTTGGTGTGATAGTATCTTGCTATACCGCTTTTAAGAAGATATAGATGATGAGAGATCTCACCCTGAGCAGAGATGACCTGAGTCTTCTTGTAAGAGTGCAGCTCCGAATTTTCTTTCAGATACTCTACAGTATCCTTAGGGAGCTCAAAAGGCAGTTTGAGGATTTCCTCGAGTTCCATATCCTAAGTATATAGGTTGTTAATAGGTGTTGATATGTTATGATGGTTTTTGTTTGGCCTTTGCCATTAGGGGCAAAAGACACGACAAAATTATGAAAAATTTTTCATTCAGCAAATTTTTTCGTAATTTAGTATTGTTTTTTCAAGAAATTTATCTCAAACACCCCCCAACATACCTCCCACTCTTACCACTCCCCTCCCCCTTCCTCTCTTCCATTCTCCCTTCCCGTCCACACTCCCCGTCATCAGGAAATGGAGCCTGTGAAGTCCGCAGGAGAGCCAATTGAGATAAGGTTGTTTTTCAGAACAATCATAAAAAAGATTAATAATTTTGGGGATGGCGGGAATAATAATTAATTTTGTAAGCTAATAGAGTCCGGACTAAGGAGTGGCTCTGAAAAACAGTTCACTTAAGGTCTCATAAAAGTTTTGAAAGAAATGAAGGAAGCGATAGTCATCATCCCGACGTATAACGAGATTGAGAATATCTCCAATATCATTGATGCTGTAATGCGGCAGCCGTCAGAGTTTGACGTGCTTGTCGTGGATGACGGTTCGCCCGATGGCACCGCCAAAGAAGTGAGGCGCAAGATGGAAGAGTATCCCGGCCGCATATTTCTTGAGGAACGGAGTGGGAAACTCGGACTTGGCACAGCTTACATCCATGGGTTTAAGTGGGCATTGCAGCATGGCTATCTCTATTTCATTGAGATGGACGCAGACTTTTCGCATAATCCCGACGACCTTGAACGGTTGCTCCATGAGTGTCGTGATGAGGGGGCCGACGTATGTGTAGGTTCGCGTTATGTGACCGGAGTGAATGTCGTCAACTGGCCTATGGGACGTGTGCTGATGTCCTATTTCGCTTCTGCTTACGTTAGGATTGTCACCGGAATGAAACTGCGCGACAGTACTGCCGGATTCGTTTGCTATACGCGCAAAGTCCTTGAACAGATCGGCCTCGACAAAATAGAATTCAAGGGATATGCTTTCCAAATAGAGATGAAGTTCAAGGCTTTCAAAAAGAACTTCAGGATTGTGGAGATACCGATTATCTTTATCAACCGTCAGCTTGGGACATCAAAAATGAACGGCTCCATTTTTGGTGAAGCCGTCTTCGGAGTCATAAAGCTGAAACTTCGCTCTTTGTTCGGAAAGCTATAGGAGGCTTGAAAAAGCTCTAATATTGCTGTTGCCCGCCTGAAATGAGCGTTTTGCCACTTCAATTGCAGTTGCCCGACTGAGAGGAGCGTTCCGCCGCGCTTCAAGGTCAGTCGCCACGATAATACTGCTGAAGCCAGCATCGAGCTATGAAGTCGTAATTGTCCCTTACGAGAGCATGGTCGGTTGTTCCGGGGAAAACAGCATCGGGCAACCAACCGTGACTGCATATGTAATGCAGCAGGTCAGCCGGACAGACGCCGCGCTCGGTGAGAAGAGAGATGGCATGTTTGGCGGCATACTCCTTATCATATAAGGGATTTTGGGGAGCAGCGACACAGCGGGCGATATTACGCGCCACAAGCATTCCCTTGTCATGATTCACGAGGATTATGAAATCATGGTCATTCTTCATCTGCGGAAGATGTTCCACTCCCTTTTCCCAACCCATGGAATTGATGAAGAAATTATTCAGGGAATCATAAGAATCAAAGAAAGCAATCTCCTCTCCATTGGTGGCTTCCTGAAATATCCTGTAAAATTTATGAGGCTCAGCCGCAGGTGTTTTCTCCTCCTCGGGGAGAGTCTTTCCGCTTATAATCATCCTTACCCATTCACCGATAAATAGAGCCAGCGGCCCAGTGGGCTGTTGATGCATGGCCTCTTCGAGGCGATTCTGAAGTTCAGCCATCTGTTCCTCACCTTTGAAACCAACTTGCTCCACTATTTCCGAGAGGGAAAGTGCGAAGGCCGGGGTCATAAGATAGTTGTGCATGAAGAGCCAGTTAGCGAGTTCCAGTATCAAGCTGGAGTCATCGGCATCTCCCATCTCGGCATGTCTCCAGCGCGTGTAGCCTTCCGGCACAGGAGCCTCATCGTAGGCATCGGAAAGAATAGAAGTCCAGAGCGCACTGACTATCTCGAAGCGTTTGTCAAGCGGGGAGATAAGACGGGCGGGTTCATAATACATACAGAGCGAATACCATATGAGGAAATGCACATCAGCACCATTCAACTCATAATCCACATAATACTCATCTTCAACCTTGAAAAAAGGGAGCGTGCGTCCATACAGCCGTCGGCACTCATTGATAAAGGAGCGCCAAACTCCGCAATCGGCCACTACATCCTGCAGATAGCCTATTACGCACAATGCAGCCCGCCCCACAATTGCATCCGGGAAATCCTTGAGAGCTTCAGACTCAAGTGCCTCGGAAAGCAGACGGTTGGCCAGATCATAGTAGAACGGGTCGGAAGGCTCAGTGTCAGGAAAAGCAGGCTGACGAAGCAGGAATTGTTCGCGTGTGATCTTATACATGGAAGAGGTTGTGTTTATATGACTGGTGTAAGGACTTGTCCGAATGAGATCTTCAGAAGTGTCCTAATGAAATCTTTAAGAGAGGCGTTCGATAAGGGCATCGAGAGTCATGGTGGTCTGAACGCCGGAAGACATCTCCTTGAGTGTGATGGTTCCATCGGCAAGTTCGTCATCACCAATCAGGGCGACGAAAGGAACTTTCTCCGAATCGGCATATGACATCTGCTTCTTCATCTTCGCAGCATCAGGATAGAGGATCGCAGCCACGCCGGCTTTCCTGAGAGCATTTACAGCCTTGGCGGCAGCCCGAGCCTCTTTCGGACCGAAGTTCACAAACATTACCTTAACGGCAGAACTGATCTCATCGGGGTAGAGATTCAGCTGATTCAGCACGTCATATATTCTGTCGGCTCCAAACGAGATACCTACACCGGAAAGTCCCGGCATCCCGAACACTCCCGTAAGATTGTCATAACGGCCGCCTCCGGTGATGCTGCCGATCTCCACATCAAGAGCCTTCACCTCGATGATGGTGCCTGTGTAATAGTTCAGTCCGCGGGCAAGGGAGACATCAACCTCCACATCGCAGGCAGGGTCGAGTGCCTCCACACCAGCAATAACTTCACGGAGTTCCTCCACTCCTTTGAGTCCGGTTTCGGAAGAAGCGAGAATCTCCGAAAGTCTGTCAAGACGTTCGGCGTTGGTGCCGGAAAGAGCGAGTATCGGACGCAGTGCTTCAATAGCCTCTTCCGAAAGACCCTTCTCACGGAGCTCGGCATTGACATTCTCCACCCCGATCTTATCGATCTTATCTATAGCTACAGTGATATCAACAATCTTATCAGCCTCGCCGATGATTTCTGCAATGCCAGTCAGAATCTTGCGGTTGTTGACCTTGATGCAAACCCTCACACCGAGGCGGAAGAAGACCATGTCGATAAGTGAAAGGAGTTCTATCTCATTCTCTAAGGAATCCGATCCGACAACATCAGCATCACACTGATAGAACTCCCTGTAGCGTCCTTTCTGCGGACGGTCAGCACGCCATACAGGTTGAATCTGGAAGCGCTTGAAAGGCATCTGAAGATCGGCACGGTGCTGCACGACGAAGCGGGCGAAAGGCACAGTGAGGTCGTAACGCAATCCCTTCTCACACATCTTGTTGGTGAGAGCCGGAAGATGGTGTGCTTCGAAATCAGCTTCGTTCACGTTCTTAAGGAAGTCTCCGGAATTCAGTATCTTGAAGAGGAGTTTGTCCCCCTCCTCTCCATATTTACCCATCAAGGTGGAGAGGTTCTCCATGGCGGGAGTCTCTATCTGCTTATATCCGAAGAGGCGGAAAGCCTGGCGGATAGTATCGAAAATATAGTTGCGACGGGCCATCTCCAGCGGTGAAAAATCGCGTGTACCCTTCGGGATTGACGGTTTCTGTGCCATTATTCAATATGTTTGGAAGTGAGCGGCGGGCATCTCTCGTCCCCGACCGCAATGCGAAATTACAAAAAATAAGTGAATCCGCCAAACACGAGCCAACTCTTATTTTTCCACTATGGATTTCATATGCACCTCTACCCCTTCCCAATCCCTATCCACTCATAGTAAGGCAGATTATCCTAAGCCATTTGGATGAGTCGGCATAAACTGCTAATTTTGCAAAATAATCGTGCTTACAGATAATCGTGCTTACAGATAAAAAGATGAAGAGGATAGAAATAAGTGAGGAAGTGAGGAAGGCTGCTCCTCTCCTGAGAGTGCTTCAGATAGAATGTAAAGTCAGAAATGGAGCAACCTCTGATGAACTCTGGAAAGAAATTGAGCAGGCAGCATCTCAATTGGCAGCCTCCACTCCAATGGATGAAATAAAGGGCCGTCCTGCCATAAAGGCAACGCGAGAGGCATATAAGGCATTGGGAAAAGATCCTAACCGATACCGACCTTCCGCCGAAGCACTTTGCAGACGAATTGTCAGCGGCAAAGGGATATATCGACTTACAACTCTCGTTGACGTCATCAACCTTATCTCCATAGCGACGGGGCACAGTATAGGAGGTTTTGATGCAGACAAAATTGAGGGTGACTCCCTCCGACTTCAAGCCGGCAAAGCCGGAGAACCCTTCTGCGGCATAGGACGCGGCCCACTCAACATAGAGCATCTGCCTGTGTATCATGATTCTGTTGGAGGTATCGGGACTCCAACAAGTGATGAGGAACGCACCAAGCTTACCGAGGGAACTACAAGCCTATTGATGCTCGTCAATATCTACAGCGGATGCAGTGATGAAGAAGCTGCAAGCCTTCTTGAAGACATCAGCAGTCTTCTCCGCCGCCATGCCACAGCCAAAGAGATTGAGTGGAAATTGATTGGCTGAGGGCAGTAATCATTCACCGGGAGCCTCGGGGATGCGTGAGTAAGATTATAAAATAAAGAGGGGGATACTGACGTTTCAAGATTAATGGACTTGAAGCGAATACTGTTTGCGTGCGTAGCGCTGCTCGCCGCCCTTCTGCCGACAATGGCAGAAAACGTTAAAATCTCCGGCAAAGTGATTGACGGGGAAGACAAGCCTGTGGAGTTCGGCACCGTCAGGATCGGAGGTACAGCCATCGGCACCAATACCGACCTGAAGGGTATGTATTCGCTGAGTGTCGCGCCTAAAGACACTCTTGAGGTAATCTTCAGTTGCATCGGTTACAAGACAGTAAGCCGCAAACTGATTGATGCCAAGGGAGATGTGACACTCAATGTGAGGATGTATGCCGATAATGTTGACCTTGAAGATGTAGAGATAGTAGGTTTCCGCAATACCGTCAACGGAATGCAGACCATAGACTCGGAATCCTTCAAGCTCTCACCTGACGTCTCCGGCGGCGGAGTTGAAGCTATGCTCGCCACTATGGCGGGGGTAAATTCATCCAATGAGATGAGTTCACAATATTCAGTACGCGGAGGTTCGTTTGATGAGAACTCGGTCTACATCAACGGAGTGGAACTGTATCGGCCTCAGCTTGTACGCAGCGGCCAGCAGGAGGGACTGAGCATCATCAATCCTGATATGGTGGGCAACCTGCGTTTCTCCACCGGTGGCTTTCCGGCACGATATGCCGACAAGATGTCGTCGGTGCTTGACATAACCTATCGCGAACCGGAGGCATTTGAAGGCGCTGTTGCCATCAGCCTTATGGGCGGGTCGCTGACACTTGGCACAAACTCCGGCAAATTCTCCCAACTTCATGGCGTTCGCCTTAAGAAAAACAATTCACTTCTTTCTTCGCTTGAGACACGCGGGGAATATGATCCTCTCTACTTCGATTATCAGACTAACATGACATTGAAGGCCAGTGAAAAATTCAGTGTGAATTTTCTTGGCAACATTTCCCTCAACCATTACAACTTCAAGCCCGCTGACCGCGAGACGAGTTTCGGAACTTCCAACGATGTCAAGCAATTCAAGGTATACTTTGATGGAGAGGAGAAAGATAAGTTTGAGACTTACCTGGGTTCATTATCCCTCAATTACAAGCATAACAAAGCCACGAGTTTTGCTTTCAGCCTATCAGCCTTCCTGACTAACGAACTCGTCAGCTACGATATTTCCGGTGAGTATTGGCTCGATCAGGCCGGCACCGGAGGGGAAGAGGCCATCGGTGGCGAACTGGGTGTCGGAAAGTATATGGAGCATTCGCGCAACCGTCTCAAGGCCAGCGTAGTGCAGGCAGCCCTGCGCGGACAGACAGTCATAAAGCGTAACAACATTACTTACGGACTTGTGTATCAGCATGAGAATTTCCGCGACCGTACCAAGGAATGGGAATGGCGAGACTCAGCGGGATATTCCCTTCCCACTCAGCCTGAGGGCGTACATCTTATCTATAATCTCTCATCCAAGCAGGATATATCCACCAACCGCCTGGCTTTATTCGCTGAGGATGCAATCTATTTTGAGACAGCCAAAGCTTACATGACCCTAAATGCAGGTCTGCGACTCTCCTACTGGGATTTCAATAAGGAAGTACTCGTCTCGCCGCGTGTAAATCTCTCCATCTCCCCTATCGACTACAACCGGTGGAGCTATCGCGCAGCCATAGGAATGTATTATCAGAGTCCTTTCTATAAAGAATATCGTGAGGCCGTCAGCGATGCTCTGGGCAACTCTTACATCACGCTCAACCGCGACATTAAATCGCCACGCAGCATCCAGTTTCTTTTAGCTACGGACTATACCTTCCGAGCGATGAACCGTCCGTTCAAACTTACAGGCGAGGCTTACTATAAGAATCTTGCAAACCTAATATCCTACGAGTACGACAACCTGAAAATCAATTATTCAGGCCGCAACGACTCGAAAGGCTACATCATGGGACTTGACTTCAAGCTCTTCGGACAGTTTGTGCCCGGATCGGATTCCTGGATCACATTCTCACTCATGAAGACCCAACAGACGCTTGACGGAAAGAAAGTGCCCTTGCCGAGCGACCAGCGTTATTCCGTAGCTCTCTTCTTCACTGATTACTTCCCGAAGTTTCCGAAGCTCAAATTCAGTCTGCGAGGTATTTTCTCCGATGGTCTGACAATGACCGCTCCACACGTGAGCCGTGCAGTGAGCTATTTCCGGGCCCCTGCCTACAAGCGCGTCGACATAGGACTTTCCTATCAGTTGGTTGGTGCGCCGACTGATGGAGTGCGCCCCTATAATTTCTGGCGACACTTCAAGAGCATCATCTTAGGTGTTGACTGCTTCAATCTTTTCGACATTTCAAATGTGAGCAGTTATTACTGGGTGACAGATGTCAATAATATCCAGTATGCAGTGCCTAATTATCTGACACGTCGCCAGTTTAATGTAAGGCTTGCGTTTGAGTTCTAAATTTTTTAGTAATTTTGCTGAATATTTTTGAAAACCTTAAAAAATTCAGCATGAAAAAACTTTTACTTGGGGCAGCTCTATGCTTAGGTGCATTCGGAAATGCCTCGGCAATTGAATGGGCCGTCATCGGAGACTTCAATGACTGGCAGGAGTCTACTGCTATGGCCATGACTGAGCAGTCGGAGAATGTTTATACCATTACTATCCCCTCTCTCAAAGGCGATTTCAAATTTATCGGCGACCGCAGTTGGGATTACAATTTCGGTGCTTCAAATTGGACTCAGGTCACTGGCAATGGCACAGTCAAGGTTGCTTCGTTCGGTGGAAATTTTCAAGCACCGGAGACAGTTGAGAATATCACGATCACTCTTGACACAGGGAAACAGTTGGTGAGTTTTTCCGGACTATCCACCGACATGGACGTTCCGAGTCTGAATGAGACTATATATAAACCGGGGCACTATATCATTGGAGATCCGGCAGGGGTTTGGGATCCGGCAGTCGGAATTCCGATGACGGAGGTCGAAGAGAATGTGTTTGAATGGACCGGCTACATTTTCAAGGGACAATATTTCGCATTTACCAAAACTCTCGTGGAGAGTGCTCCCAATCCCTGGGCTGCACTTAAAGACTACCGCTATGGGCGCTGGGATGGAGAAGATAGTCCTGCCTATACCGGCGACCTTATTCTCGAGCCCGGAGAAACAATAGGTGTTATAGTGCCTCCTTACGATGATACAAGCTGGACTTTGGAAGAGACCGGCAGATACACAATAACCATCGACGACAACGCCGGGACTCTCACTTGCAGTGAAAATACACTCGTTTGGGGCGTATGCGGTGAATATAATGGCTGGGGTGCTGATGAAGAAGATGCGACCATGACTGTTGATGAAGATGGAATATGGAGTGTGGAACTCCGCAATTTCTCCGGAGAGTTCAAACTGCGTGCCAACAATGAGTGGAACCTTAACGTGGGCAGTGTAGCAGAAGATGCGGAGGAAGTAAAGGTTGATTCTGAGTATCAGGGAGATTACAATGGCAGAAACTTCTTCATTTCCAGTCCCATTGACCATATCCGCCTTTCCTACGATCCGTCCACTTTCACACTGACTGCGAAGATTCCCACTCAAATTGAGACGATCGCAATTTCCGCCGACACAGCTGACACTCCCATCTATTACAATATGCAGGGCATCCGTGTTGAGAATCCAAAAGAGGGTCTCTTCATCCGCATTAAGGGAGAAAAGGCTGAGAAAGTAAGACTTTAAGAACAATCGTTGGTATTGCTCTGTTCCCCAAAAAACCACTATGTTTCTTTCTTTTGTAAAGAGATGTAACAATCTTTGAAAAAGCAACAAATAATGATGGCGTCGATCTCTTATGGAGAATCGACGCCATCATTATTTGGGTTCATATGAGATTTGCTCTTTAATTAGCAAGGATTCAATCTTTCTAATTGAGTAATCTCTGCTACAAACTTTATATTATCTACTTACTTGTATTCGTCCCAGCTCTTGATCTTGATGTCGGCAAGACTCAATTCGCAGAAGGCCTTGATGAAGGCGGAGGCGAGTCGGGTGTTGGTAATCAAGGGGATATTGAGGTCGGAGGAAGCGCGGCGGATCTTATAACCGTTGCTGATCTCCTTCGCGGTCAGGTTTTTCGGGATGTTCACCACGAGGTCGATCTCATGATTGTGGAGCATATCGAGAGCCTGGGGCTTTCCATCTTCAGAGGGCATGTAGACGCGGATGGCGGGGATGCCGTTCTCATTGAGGAACTTCTGTGTGCCTTCAGTGGCGCAGATGGTATAACCCTTCTTGTGAAGCAGACGGGCCGGTTCGAGAAGATCCACCTTCTGGCGGGCATCGCCGGAGCTGAGCATTACCTTTCTATCCTTGCGCGGGATATAATAGCCCACTGAGAGCATAGCCTTGAGGATGGCTTCCGAAGTGTCGTCACCGAGACAACCCACCTCGCCAGTAGACGACATGTCAACACCGAGCACCGGATCGGCACCCTGCAAACGGGAGAAAGAGAACTGGGAGGCCTTTATGCCGACATAGTCGAGATCGAAGGCTGATTTTCCCGGTTTGTCGACGGGCACACCGAGCATAACTTTAGTAGCCACGTCGATGAAATTCTGCTTCGATACCTTGGATACGAAGGGGAAACTGCGTGAAGCACGCAGGTTGCACTCGATCACCTTGATATCATTGTTCTTGGCAAGGAACTGGATATTGAAGGGGCCGGAGATATGCAGGGCTTTTGCAATCTGACCCGAGATCTTCTTGATGCGGCGCATAGTCTCCACATAGAGCTTCTGCGGCGGGAACTGGATTGTGGCGTCGCCCGAATGGACACCGGCAAACTCAATATGTTCGGATATTGCGTAGAGCTTTATCTCGCCATTCTGAGCCACTGCATCCATCTCAATTTCCTTGGCCTGCTGGATGAATTCGGAAACAACAACAGGATGCTGCTTCGAGACATTGGCTGCAAGTTTTAGGAATCTGTTGAGCTCCTCCTCATTGCTGCAGACATTCATAGCCGCTCCTGAGAGAACATAAGAGGGTCGCACAAGAATCGGGAAACCCACTTCGGCCACAAATTCATCGATAGCCTCCATGGATGTCAGCTCACGCCAGCGAGGCTGGTCGATACCGAGGGAGTCACAGAGGGATGAGAATTTATTGCGGTCCTCAGCATTGTCGATATCCTTAGCCTGAGTACCGAGGATAGGAACGCCAGCCGCATCAAGACGCATGGCGAGGTTGTTGGGAATCTGACCGCCCGTGGAGAGAATCACACCATGGGGGTTCTCCATCTCAAGGATATCCATCACACGCTCATAGGTAAGTTCATCGAGATAGAGGCGGTCGCACATGTCATAGTCAGTGGAGACAGTCTCGGGGTTATAGTTGATCATGACCGTTCGCCAGCCCTGCTTGGCGGCAGTGATCATGGCGTTCACTCCACACCAGTCGAATTCTACCGATGAACCGATACGGTAAGCTCCCGAACCGAGCACGACGACCGACTTATGGTCACCGAGATAATTGATATCGTTCTGTGTGCCGTTGTAAGTCAGATAGAGGTAATTGGTCTGAGCAGGATATTCAGCTGCGAGAGTGTCAATCTGCTTCACCACCGGAAGTATGCCACGACGCTTTCGGTCAGCGCGCACCTCCATCGAGAGAGCCTCACTCTCCTTGTGCATTCGGTCGCGATAGACGGCGCGGGCAATCTGGAAATCACTGAAACCCTGACTCTTGGCACGACGCATAAGTTCATCGGGAAGCGCAGTGACATCGTCATACTTCTCCATCTCATAGGAAGTATTGACGATGGCCTGGAGTTTTTCAAGGAACCAGCGGTCGATTTTTGTGAGCTCGTGGATTTTCTCTACAGTGTAGCCTTCGCGGAGGGCTTTGGCGATTACAAAGATTCGTTTGTCTGTAGGTTCGCGAAGCGCTTTGTCGATATCGTCGATCTTGACATTCTTGTTCTCCACGAAACCATGCATTCCCTGGCCAATCATACGCAGGCCCTTCTGGATTACCTCCTCGAACGTACGACCGATAGCCATCACCTCGCCGACAGACTTCATGGAGGAACCGATCTCGCGTTTCACACCGTGGAACTTACCGAGATCCCAGCGGGGTATCTTGCAGACGATATAGTCGAGGGCCGGTTCGAAGAATGCTGATGTGGATTTTGTGACCGAGTTCTTGAGGTCGAAAAGGCCGTAGCCAAGACCGAGTTTAGCCGCTACGAAAGCGAGGGGATAACCGGTGGCCTTCGAAGCGAGAGCCGAGCTTCGGGAGAGGCGGGCGTTGACCTCGATGACGCGATAGTCCATCGAGGCGGGGTCATATGCATACTGCACGTTGCACTCGCCGACGATACCTATATGACGGATAATCTTGATGGCGAGTTTGCGCAGATGATGGTAATCTTCGTTAGAAAGAGTCTGCGAGGGAGCCACGACGATACTTTCGCCAGTGTGGATACCCAGAGGGTCGAAGTTCTCCATGTTGCAGACAGTGATGCAATTGTCGAAACGGTCGCGCACCACTTCATACTCCACTTCCTTCCATCCCTTGAGCGATTTCTCCACAAGCACCTGCGGGGAGAAAGCGAGCGCCTTTTCCACGAGGGCGGTCAGTTCCTCACGGTTGTCGCAGAAGCCAGAACCGAGACCACCAAGGGCATAGGCAGCGCGCACGATGACAGGATAACCGAGTTGGTCGGCTGCGAGGATGGCATCCTCAACGGAAGTGACGGCCTCGCTCTTTATGGTCTTGACATCAATTTCGTCAAGACGTTTCACGAAGAGTTCGCGATCCTCGGTGTCCATGATGGTCTGGACGGGGGTGCCGAGCACTTCCACTCCAAATTCCTCGAGGACACCGCTCTTATAGAGCTCCACTCCGCAGTTGAGGGCAGTCTGGCCGCCAAAGGCGAGGAAGATACCGTCGGGTCGCTCCTTCTCAATTACCTTCTTGACGAAGTAGGGAGTGACGGGGAGGAAATAGATTTTCTCGGCGAACTCATCGGAAGTCTGCACTGTGGCGATATTTGGATTGATGAGCACAGTGGAGATGTTCTCCTCCTTGAGAGCCTTGAGAGCCTGCGAGCCGCTATAGTCGAACTCACCGGCCTCACCGATTTTAAGGGCACCGCTGCCGAGGATGAGTACCTTCTTATATTCCTTTTTATTTTGGTTCTGCATTTTTGTTTGCTGATGTAATGTTGGGAAACAATGATTTTTGAATATCACAACCTCATATGCCATTAAAGGAGGGCAATGAAGTCGTCGAAGATAAACTCAGTATCCTTCGGACCGCTGCTTGCTTCGGGATGGAATTGAGCGGAGAAGAAGGGTTTCGTCTTATGGCGTATTCCTTCGTTGGTGCCATCGTTCATATTGATGAAGTGTGGTTCCCAATCCTCCGGAATAGTATCATTGTCGACAGCAAAGCCATGGTTCTGTGAGGTAATGTAGCATTTCTCGGTGCCGGCGAGTCTTACGGGTTGGTTATGACTGCGATGGCCATATTTGAGTTTGTAGATTTTAGCACCGGCAGCCTTGCTGAGCAGCTGATTGCCCATACAGATTCCGCATATGGGCTTCCCTTTTTCCATAGCTTTTCGGATGTTGGCCACAGTGGCTTCGGCGAATTCCGGCGAGCCGGGGCCGTTGCTGATGAAAAGTCCGTCGTAGTCGATTGTATTGAAATCGTAATCCCAGGGCACCATGATGACCTTGACACCACGGCGAGTGAGGCAACGGATAATGTTGTATTTTGTGCCGCAGTCCACGAGTACTACCGTCTTGTCACCCTCACCAAATTCCACCACTTCCTTGGTGCTGACTTTGGCTATGAGATTGTCTTTATTGGGATCGTGGAAGTCGATATCCTCACCGCCTTCAAAAGTTATTTTCCCGAGCATTGAGCCCTTTTCACGAAGAAGTTTGGTGAGGGCGCGAGTGTCAATACCATAGATGCCCGGAATTTTCTCCTCCTTGAGCCATTCGGAAAGAGTACGTGTTGATTGCCAGTGGCTGGCCACCCAGCTATAGTCTTGGCAGATTATAGCCTCACAGTGGATATGGCTTGACTCGAAATAATCACTGACATTGGCACAGCTCTTGACATCGCCCGAAGGGACGCCATAGTTGCCGAGGATCGGATAGGTTGTCACTAATATCTGTCCTTCATAAGAAGGGTCGGTAAGACTCTCGGGATAACCGGTCATTGCCGTATTGAAGACCACCTCTCCTGCCACAGGCTTCTCATAACCGAATGAAAAACCCTCGAAGCGGGAGCCGTCCTCCAACGTAAGAATGGCTTTTTTCGTTTCCTGCATCTTTCGTATTGGTATAAAGTTATGCAAAATTACTGCCGTTGGAGGGATTTAGCAAATTTTCAAGCGGTTTTCCAAAAGTTTTGTGTTTGAAAGGCTTCCTTTTCATTTCATTAATCGGCCTGGCATAAAGGGAAAATGCAAATAATCAGGCGTAGGAGTGCAGGCCGCCGAGGAAGTAGTTGACACCGAAGAAGGTGATGAGCACTGAGAGGAAAGAGAGCAGGATATAGACGTTGAAGAAGCGATGATTCCGGAATTTCTTCAGGATGGCGGGATGGGCAGGGAGGGAATAGATCAGTAGAGTGATGAGCGCCCAGACTTCCTTGGGATCCCAACTCCAATAGATACCCCAACTCATGTCAGCCCAAACAGCACCAATGAATATACCGCCTGCCAGCAGGGCTATCGCGGGATATAGCAACGTATGATTGAGGAGGGTGAGACGTTGCCTAAGCTCCAATCTTACCGGACTCAAAGCTACTACGGCCGATATAGACATCAGGAGAAAAAGAGCATAGGCTCCCATAACGCACACCACATGAATGCTGAGCAAGGGTGAGGAAAGCACCGGCATCAGCGGACCGAGAGAGGAGACACCCCCATTCATGGCTGCAACAGAAAGCGCCAGACCACCGCCAAGGGCAGCCATACCACTCCATAGTGCGTCTTTCCTGAAACCACACAGAGCAATCCCAAGCATGAGCCATCCCATGAATTGCATTGTCTCAAATCCGTCAGACAAGGGGATATGTTCGCTTATCACCCATTGCATCGCGATGAAACCGGAGAGGGTAAGAAAAGCGAGTAGCAACAACGAAAAAGTTGCAATCTTAAGCAATCTGTTTCTGCCTATCGAAGGGGAAAAACTTACGGCCATAAGAGCTAAACCCAGGCATATGGAAACAATGGCAATCCAGAATCCATTGCCGTATTTAAAATAGAGGTTTTCCAGACGGAGCTGCTTCACGCTTGCCGGCTCCAAGCCGGTACGTTTTATCTGATATGTGGCTATCATCCCGATGAGTTTCTGAGCTTCATCCCAATCGCGTTGGAGGATGCTTTGGTTGATCAACGCGATGCTGCGTTTCACGAGAATCCACTCCCCTTCTTCCATTTGGGGAGGTAGTTTGGAAGCCGGAGTGAGCCACTGCGTTGTGCCACCCTGCTCAACAGGGAAAATCTTCAGCAATTCTCCAGTAAGGAGTCTTGTGATGGTCTCGAACCTTCCTATATCTTCGGCAAATTTAGAGGTGACGTTGGCATCCGAAAGGTTGAGACGACCCTCGGTCACTGCCTTCATGTATTCGGCATACGAAGCTCTGCTACCCTTCACACCGAGGATGTTTCTCAGCTCCTTGCTCTTCACCTTGATAAGTTCGGCTTTCTTCCATGCAGTGAAGTCAAAGAGATAGCCGGTAAGAATTTCCTCCGCCGGATGACTTTGCCATGATGTCCTCCCGCCGGTGAGGGTTGAGGTGAAATCATTGGCGAGGGTCATGATGGAGGAGACCCGTCCATTGTTGAGCGTCTGGAGGGAGGCAAAACTTCCGACAACCTGTTCCGGAATCTTCATAGCAGAAGCCGTGGGAGAAAATGAAAAAAGAGATAGGAGCAGAATTGCCGGAAGTAAAGCTCCTTCAGCTTTCCGGAGTTTGGAGAGGGCCTGTCGGAAAGCGGAATTTCTTTTGAGAAAATAGAGGATAAATCCGAGCAAAAGTAAGCCGTAAGCCACGAAACTTATGAGAGTGCCCGCCGGGTCGTGGCGGAGGTTGAGCACAAAACCCTCACCGTCACTGTCCACTGATTTCAAAACGAATTTGTACCCATATTTCTCCACAAGATGATTGATGGTGAGGTCAAACACCTCATTGCTTCCTTCGGCAGATGCAATCTTCACCTTCGCCTGAAAGTCCTTTGGAGTGGAAGTTGAGGGATAATAGAGGGTCTCGTAGGCCTTGGCTGAAATTGCGAAGGGGAGACTCTCGTTCTCACCACTTTCATCCACGACAAAAGAGCGCACCTCATCGCCTCCCACCCTCAAAGCCACCGATCCCTGCTTACCTGAGAAATGAGTGACGGCTGCCCCAATGAGGATAAGGAGCAGGGATACATGTATCAGCAACAGGGAAGGAGTGCGCCAGATATGGCGGCGCAGACAGACGGTCAGAGCCGAAGCACCGACTAAAGCCCAGAGCAGACACATCAACGGGGAGGAATAGAGAGCCGGAGAGGCACCGCCGGCCACAGCCACCGATAGGATTGCCATCGAGGCTGCGGCCAGCATAAGGAG
>CAZPQD010000061.1:0-2554 GCA_964588625.1 uncultured Sangeribacter sp.
TCTTGTCGTAGAAGCGCTTCTTCACCACCTTGCCGGGGAAAGTCTTCTTACGGATGCGGATCTCAACGGGAGTTCCGAGTTTGTCGTAAGGTTTCTCCACCATAGCCATGGCTACGGATTTTCCTGTGGAAATCGACTTGTAGCCTGTGGTCACTTCGCCCACGACCTTGCCGTCGGCCTCAACGGGATAGCCATGACGGGGAACGGCAGTGCCCTCGAGCTCGATGCCCACAATACGGCGTTTCACGCCCTCTGCCTTCTGCTTGGCAAGAGCCTCTTTGCCGATGAACTCGGGTTTGTCGAGCTTCACGAACATTGAGAGAGAAGCCTCGATCGGAGTGATGTCGGCGCTGAGCTCGTCACCATAGAGGGGAAGTCCCACCTCAAAGCGAAGGGTGTCGCGGCATCCAAGACCACAAGCCTGAACGCCAGCCTCCATGAGCTTATCCCATACACGGACGATATAGTCATGGCTGCCATAGATCTCGAAGCCATCCTCACCGGTATAGCCAGTGCGGCTTACGATGATCTCTTCTCCTTCTACGTCGAAAGTCTTGAAATTGTAGAAAGCGATATCCTTCACGGAAAGACCGAGCACCTTCTCAACAGTCTCCTCAGCCTTCGGGCCCTGGATTGCAACCTCACCATAGCGGGGGCTTTCGTCGGTGATCTCTACATCAAAACCTTCTGCATTCTTCATGATCCATTCTACGTCCTTATCGATGTTGGCTGCGTTGATCACGAGGAAATACTCGTTGTCGTTAACTTTGTATACGAGAAGGTCATCGACTGTGCCACCATTCTCATAGCACATCATGCCGTAGAAAATCTGTCCGTCGGGAGCACCTGTCACGTCATTGACGAAGATATGGCTCACATATTTATATGCATCGGGACCCTTCACGCGGACTTCACCCATATGGCTTACGTCGAATACGCCTACTTCGTGGCGAACAGCATTGTGCTCCTCTGTGATGCCTACATACTGGATAGGCATGTCGAAGCCTCCGAAGGGAGACATGAGGGCTCCCTGCTTCACGTGACGGTCATGAAGACACGTTTTCACGAGTTTTTCTTCCATTTCTTATCGTAGTTAGATGTTGGTTATATCGGAATTATTCCCCAAAATTAATACTAACCGCCGACTCCACCAAATTTCGCGTGTTATTTTTTTAAATCCTACATTAAATCACTCTGTTATGAGGCTTTTCTGAGTGGCAACTGAAATAGATTTCCTACCTTTGCAGGTAAATTCCGAATTTTTAGAATATGAATTATCCACTATATATTGCCCGCAGGTTAAGTCTCTCGGGGAAAGGGAGGAAACGCACTCCGGCCACTGCAGTGGCCACCACAGCTGTGGCTCTCTCGGTGATGGTGATGCTCGCTTCCATTGCTATCGTCACAGGGTTTAAGTCGGAAATCACCAGGAGGGTCACAGGATTTAACTCCCATATTACCCTCACTGCCGCCGATGCCACGGAGGAGGGGAATATCCTTAGGGTCTCCCCTGCCCTCGGTGCCATCCTTGAGGAGTCTCCGTTTATAAAGGAATATGGACTGCAGATATCCATGCCGGCTATTCTCAAGACACCGGATGATTTCAAGGGAGTGTATGTGCGCACTCTTCCAACCCTTGCCTCACGTGAGTTCATGGCTTCCAACCTTACTGAAGGGAGGATGCCCGATCTCTCCGCTTCTGCTGATGATTCACAACTGCTGATCTCCGAAATGGCTGCCCGCCAACTTGGACTAAAGGCAGGCGACAGAATCGACACTTATTTCATGAGCGATGAGGTAAGGGTAAGACGTCTTCCCATCAGTGGAGTCTTCAATACCCATTTTGAATCTTACGACAATATCTATATCTATGCTCCCCTTTCACTCATGCGCGAACTTTCCGGATTGAAAAGTGATGAAGGAGTGGCTCTCATGATAGAGACTGAAGATTTCGGCAATGTCTCTGAAAATACAGCTGAATTGCAGCATCAACTTGTAGAGGCAGCGACATCGGGAGCTCTGCCCACCTTATTCCAGACTGACAACGCCCTATCCCAGGGAGCAAATTATTTCCGCTGGCTCTCACTTCTCGACACCAACGTGGCTGTGGTGCTCGGACTGATGACGGCTGTGGCATGCATAACACTTATTTCAGGTATGCTCATCATCATATTGGATAAGAAGAGATTTATAGGTCTGATGAAGGCTCTCGGCACACCAGCCCGAAAATTGCGGCGCATATTCATTTTTCTTGCCCTCAGGGTGGCGTTGGTCGGTATGTTGGCCGGCAATGCCATAATGCTGGCATTGCTCTGGCTTCAGTACAGATTTCATCTCATTCCTCTCGACCCGGAAGCTTATTATATTGACTTTGTCCCCGTTCAGCTGAACTGGCTGTCGATAGTGGTGCTTAATGTTGCGGTGTTCGCGATTGTCTATCTGAGCCTTGTTCTTCCGTCGAGGTTTGTGAGCCGCTTCTCCCCTGCCGAACTCCTTAGATCGGAATAAGGAGGAGAAAGGAGGAATAAAGGAGAAATGAGGAAGGAGAAATGAG
>CAZPQD010000061.1:2654-18408 GCA_964588625.1 uncultured Sangeribacter sp.
AAGGAGAAATGAGGAAGGAGAAATGAGAAAAGAGGAATAATGATGAGAGTTATTATTCCCGAGTCCTCATTTCAATCGGATCACAATCAAGCAAGATGGTAATCAATCGGACCACAATCAAGCAAGATGAAAAAAGGATTTCAATTGAGAAATATGATTCCTATTGATATAGTTTTTATCCAGATTGAAAAATAATTATAATTATACGAAAAAATATTATTCAGATTGATATAATTTTTATTCAGATTAAAAATAATAGAAATTATACAAAAGAAATATGATTCCGATTCTTCGGAGCCTTATTCGGATTGGGAGTAATGGAATTCAGACGAAAGTGGATTCGGACGAAAGTGGATTCAGACGAAAGAGGATTTAGATGAAAATAAAAATAACTAAAAGGATTTTTATTTCTCCTCGAGTGGACTTGTGGGAGGCACGAGAGGTGCTTTGTTTTTCTGGCCGGAACTCCAGGTTTCAATTTCCGAACCCCATGGTTTCCATACGTCATCTTCCTTTTGCTTTGACGCATCATTTAGTATGTCATCCAGAGAGTCAAGGGCATCAAGGGCATCAAGTGAATCCAGACCGTCCAGTGAGTCAAGGACATCCAAAGCGTCAAGATTGTCGGCCGAATTGTACTTGACGGTATACCCTTTTCTGTAATTTCCAGTGTTAGAATCAATCACCATGTCGTTCACCAAACTTGTCAGATTATTAATGGGAACGTCGAAACACTTGTCGCCTTCCAGATAGAAACGCATATATCCTTGGTTGAGGGTAACGCTATTTTCATTCCTATCGAGTCTTACTGTGGCAATTTTAATGTCCTTGGTATTGCGGTAGGCGGGCAAAGTAATGGGTTTCATCTCCCAAATGCCTTGAGGTTGACCCCAATGATCGAAATATTCAGCTCCCAGCACCTTGGTCTTGTTATAGGAAGCAAGATAGAAATTCAATTCCACTCCGTTTTTGGTGGTGGCCATTCGTCTTGCTATGCCCCAGGCATTATTTTTCCTATTGATCTTAAAATCCTTAAGATAAACATTACGGTAAGGATCCTCTTCTAAGCTCTTATAGAATTCCGAATTATAATCAACATCCATAGAAGGGAATGTATTACGGTTCCGTTTTCCAGCCGCCTTCTTCCTTTCTTTTTCAGCCTCTTTACGGACTTTTTCAGCTTCTTTACGGGCTTCGGCAGCCTGCTGACGAGCCACAGCGGCCTGCTCTCGGGCTACCGCTGCCTCCCGTTGTGCTTTATCACGGGCTATGGCTGCCTCCCGTTGTGCCTTATCACGGGCTACGGCTGCCTCCTGGCGGGCGATTTGAGCTTCGCGCTGAGCCTTTTCACGAGCGATTTGGGCTTCGCGTTGGGCTTTTTCGCGAGCAACCGCTGCCTCCTGACGTGCTATCGCGGCTTCACGCTGAGCTTTCTCGCGGGCAATTTGAGCTTCGCGCCTGGCTCTTTCCCGAGCCACAGCGGCTTCCTGACGGGCAAATTCGGCTCTTCGCCTCGCTTCTTCCGCTGCCTTTTTGGCCTTATCACTATTCTTTTTTGTGGATTTCTTTGTCTTCTTGGTGGTCTTCTGTGAACTGGAGCTACCTGTCATAGCTACAGGAGGCACCGAACGGTTTGTGACAGCACATACAGGCAAACCACTGGCAAACATTGTCAGGGCTATAATAGATGATATGAGGGGTAATCGGTATTTCATATTCGGAAAAGCTTTTTGTGGATATTCTTCTGTTCTGAGCCTACCTTGACCCAGACTTTCCTCCTTCGGTGAGCCATGTTTCTACCCTTATAACGGAATTGGCAAAAGATTGTGACACCCACGTCTAAAATTTTCTTATGCATCTTCGGGAATCCTTGGTCCTCATACGTTATAATTTAAGAATGGCACGCTATTTGCACCATTCCAAATTTTGAGGAGAGCTTCTCTCCCCTATTCTACTTCCAATCCTTCTTTGGAAAGAGGGAGGATACTTAAAAAATAGAAATAGAAACTAAGTATAAAACCTTAAAGAATATTATGGCAACAGGCAAAATCGGGGTGACTACCGAAAATATTTTCCCCGTAATTAAAAAATTTCTTTACAGCGACCATGAGATTTTCCTCCGTGAGCTCGTGAGCAACGCCATTGACGCTACTCAAAAACTAAAGACCCTCTCCTCTTTTGGTGAATATAAGGGTGAACTTGGCGATATGGATGTGAGAGTCTCCATCGATAAGGAAGCAGGCACACTCACAGTAAGCGATCATGGAATCGGCATGGACGCTGCCGACATTGAGAAATACATCAACCAGATAGCTTTCTCCGGTGCAGAGGAGTTCCTCCAGAAGTATAAGGATACAGCCAACTCAATCATAGGTCATTTCGGACTCGGTTTTTATTCTGCCTTCATGGTGTCGAAAAAAGTCGTGATCCGTTCGCTTTCCTATAAGGAAGGGGCGAAAGCCGTGGAATGGACATGTGATGGCAGTCCGGAATTTGAGATGCACGAAATCGACAAGGACCGCCGAGGCACTGACATCATCCTCTACATCGATGATGACAACAAGGAATTCTTGGAGCAGGCCCGTATCGACACACTTCTCAAGAAGTATTGCCGTTTCCTCCCTGTGCCCGTGATCAGCGGCAAGGAGCAGGAATGGAAGGACGGCAAGTATGTTGACACTGACAAGGATAAGGTGATAAACGCCACCGAACCCCTCTGGACCAAGAAACCCTCCGAACTCACTGATGCCGATTATCTGAAGTTCTATCACGAACTAATGCCCGGTCAGGAAGACCCCATGTTCTGGATCCACCTCAATGTGGATTATCCCTTCACACTCACCGGTATTCTTTACTTCCCTAAGATAAAGAACAACATTGATATACAGAAGAACCGCATCCAGCTTTATTGCAATCAGGTGTATGTGACAGATCAGGTAGAAGGAGTAGTTCCTGAGTTCATGACCCTCATGCAGGGTGTCATAGATTCACCCGACATTCCTCTCAACGTAAGCCGAAGCTATCTGCAGGCCGACACTCAGGTAAAGAAGATTTCCGGCTATATTTCCAAGAAGGTAGCTGAAAAACTTGACAAGATGTTCAAGGACGACCGTCAGGAGTTTGAGAAGAAATGGGATGACATCAAGATTTTCATTGAGTATGGAATGCTCACAGATGAGAAATTCTTTGAGTCAGCCAAGAAGTTCTTCCTTCTGAAGGACACAGAGGGTAAATACTTCACACTTGATGAATACCGCACTCTCACCGAGACCTCCCAGACTGACAAGAATGGCACACTCGTCTGGCTCTATACAAATGATCCTACAGCTCAGTACTCATACATCAAGGCAGCCACTGAGAAGGGTTACAACGTGCTTGAGATGACCGGACAGCTTGATCCTCACGTGATCGGAATGCTGGAGTCAAAACTTGACAAAGTAACTTTTGCGAGAGTTGACTCAGACATCCCCGAGCGCCTCATCCGTAAGGATGAAAACAAGGATGCCGGCCTTACACCTCTTCAGACAGATATAGCCACTACCCTTTTCCGCAGCCAGATTCCGGTGATTGAGAAGACAGAGTTCATCGTTGGCTTCGATGCTCTTGCCGGGGATGATGCTCCGGCCACAGTGACTCAGGCTGAGTTCATGCGCCGTATGAAGGAGATGGCTGCCATGCAGCCGGGTATGAGTTTCTATGGAGAGATGCCCGACAGCTATTCACTCATGGTCAATACGGAGCAGCCCGTAGTGAAGAGCATCATTACAGATGCAACAGCATCCCTTGAGAAGGATGTCGAACCTATTCGAAAGGAGATCGACTCCATTAATACTGAAATTACTGCCGACAGAAAGGCTGCTGAGGAGAAGAAGGAGACTGCCGACACTTCCGAAAAGGAAAAGAAGGTAAGCGATCTGCGTGCGCAGGAGGAGAAGATTATAAGTGAATATGCTGCCGGGGTTCCGAAGATACGTCAGGTAATCGACCTGGCACTGCTTCGAAGCCATCTGTTGAAGGGTGAGGCACTCAATGCCTTCATCCGCCGCAGCGTGGAACTTCTTGAGAAATAATCTCTTGAATACTTATCAGCTTGATAATCAATCTTCTCTAAGAACCTTGATTATCTCGCCTTAATAGCAAAAAACAACGGAGTAAATCCCTTATGATGGATTTTCTCCGTTGGTTTTTGTTTTTTGAAATAACTTCTTGGTGACAAAAGCAGCCGGAATTTTACTCTGCGGCTTTTTCCTCTTCCGCAGGTTCAGTCTCATTCTCCTCTTTTTCATCGGTGAATTTTGTGAAACCGGCGTTTATAAGAGCATTGTACCAGTTGAAGAGTTTGCGAATGTCGCTGTCGTAAACGCGGTCGCGGTCGAAGTCGGGAACGACAGCCGCAAATTCCTCACCTAATCTGCCCTCTTTCTGGATAGCCTTCACATCGATGGGCTTTCCTTCATGATGAGCATAGAGGCGGTCGAGAATCTCGCTGAGCGGAAGATCCTCACTGAGGGTATACATAGCGATGTCACCGAGCGAAACCACCTTATCACGTGCGGAAGCCGGGAAACGGCGTCCTGTGGCAAGTTCTTCAACGATCAGTGAACGGTTGCCCTGAGAGACAATCCTGAACAGACCGGGTTTGCCGGTAATTGAAAGAATCTGACGAAGCATATTATTTTGAATCGTTAATGAATTATTTTTCTAAAATCAAAATGGATGGATGAGACATCTTGTCCATCATATCTGAATCTGTGGCAAAAGAGGGGTGCAGCCGTCGTTGATGATTACCCGTACAGAACTTTCCGGAAGGAGTCCGCAAAAATCAAACTCCTGTTTCTGACTATCCATACGCGCACGTATTTCAGCAGGGTTCAGTCCGCTGCGTTCCACGACTCTTTTTATCCTGATCTCTTCCGGAGCATCAACAATCCATATGGAATCACACTGACGCCACAATCCTGAACTCCTGAAGAGTGCGGCTTCCACAAAAAGAGGAATATTGCTCTTATGGGATTCCACAAAACCCTTGACATCGGACTCCACCAGAGCATGCACCCGTGAATTGAGCCATTCCCTGGCTTCTCGATCGGCGAAAATCCTGTTTGCTATGGCCGGGCGGACGAGACTTCCATCTGCAGCGACACACTCATGGCCTAACCGCTGAGCTATCTCGGAATGCAGGATCTCATCTTCATCCATCAGTGCCTTTGCACGGGAATCGCAGTCATAAACCTGCCATCCTCTCAGACGCAAAATTCTCGCCACAACACTCTTTCCGGCGCCTATTCCTCCGGTAAGCCCAATGACGCGGCATGGCTGCTCATTATTTTCCGAGACAATATGACGCGCGCTCATTTCAATTGTGCACTATAGTGTATTCCACGCTGTCGAGTTCTGTTGTGACATTGCGTATGCCTCGAGGTGTCGGACCAATCTTTACCGGCAAACGTTTTGTGCCAGCGAGATGAGTGTCAGCATAATCAACCCATACCTCCACAGGGGGATGGTCGTCATTGAATCGGCTCATCGGAACGAAATAGCTGATCGGCACCCTCGAGGGGAAAAGGAGCAGTGAAATTCCATCCGGCACTCCACGCACACCACACTCCACAAGCAACTCCTTACGGACGAGAGGCTGCACATTGACCTTCACTTCAACCTGAGCAGGAACAATCCTTGCACCCGCCACAGCATGCACTGCCACGGACTCCACGGAACTTTCTGAAAGATTTCTCTTTACAAGCCGCTCAGTGTATACTCGGGTGATAGTGTCAAGCACCTCACGAGAGGAATAAACAAGTACGTTGGCCGGACGCGACACCGGATTGCCATCGATGATATTTCCAAGTGATGCCGTCACGTCGGCAGCCACAACCACAGGCACCCTCTTACCCTTCAATGTGGTGTAAGGCACAGAGACGGAATCAACCGAGAGTACCGAAACCTGAGCTCCGGGACCGAAGACACTCCTCACTGCTGCCGACATGTCACTGCGTGAAAACCGGAAACGGCCGTCCGAGGCATAATCAGCAAAGTTGAGGTTGACAACCGGCGAACGGAAAAATGCAGAGCGCAACAGTGAAGTCCCTTTGTCGCGCACTGAAACGTGGACTCTCTCGGGAGGAAGCTTGATGAAGGTGACAGAATCAGGGACGTTGGTAATATTCAGACGCACTTCCACAGTGTCTTCCACACTGTCATTGAGCGCCATGATGAACCAGAAAAGTGTGGCCACAACCACAAAAGACAGGAACACCAGGGCATCGTGGAATCGCGATGACTTGCGAAAAGCCTTCCAGCGGCTTTTAATATCCCTGAGACGTCCGAACGGCATATTTTAGACTCTCTTTTGAGTAACGTATCCTTACTGTTTGTTGGAATCAAGCTTCTCGGCGCTGTTGCCCTCGGGTGCGGAGCCGGCGGGGAACACGGAAGCCTTGTCAACCGTGATGTTGACTCCGGGAGCAATCTCAAGGTCGAGAGTAAGTTCGGAAACGCCGCGGATCTTGCCATGTATTCCGCCAGCAGTGATGACACGGTCGCCCTTAGTCATGGCCTCACGAGCCTTCTTGATTTCTTTCTGCTTCTTGTTCTGCGGACGAATCATGAAGAAATAGAAGATCACGATCATTGCCACGATCATCAGCATACCGCTGAGACCACCGCCTCCTTGGGCCTGAAGAAGTAAGTTGTGCATATGTTTGTTTTTTAGATTATAATTTTAATTTTTTGATTGTGGGCTTAAGCCTGTCATTTCTTCAGCAGTTTTCCTTCCTCCTGCAATCTTGCCACGATAGCCGCGAGGATACCGTGAACGAAGGATCCGCTCTTTGATGTGGAGTAACTCTTTGCTATCTCGATATATTCATTGATGCTAACATTGAGAGGAACCTTCGGAAAACCAGTGATTTCAGCCAGTGCCGTCATCACAATTACGACATCCATGAAAGCAAGTCGTTCGGAATCCCATGATCCTCCCTTAGATGCATCGTTGATGAGCGATCTGTAGTAGTCTTTATTGGCTATTACACGCAAGAGCAGCTCCGGACCGAATCTCTCATCCTCTTCATCCTTGAACATGGCGAGCACAGCCTCATCACTCTTACCATCCTCAAAGCGTTTGAGAGTCTTGAGTACGAATGTCCCGATAATGTCGAGATCGTCATTCCAGAACACGGATTTGTCCTCCATATATTCCAGAAGGGCCGGAGAGGGAAGCACCACCTGCTTCATCAAGTTGCGCCAGAGTTCGCAGTCGGTCTTGAAGTCGGTGACAGGGAATTCCATGTATTCCTTGTATAAATCCGATTCCATAATATCCTTCAGGAGCGACTCCAGCAGCTGACGATCATCGGGAAGCCAGCTGACATTGAGTTTTTTCATCTCCTCCTCCACGCGTGCATCGGCCCTGAGTGTCTCCACGAGCTGATTTTCCACAAAACGCATATTGGGATTGATGTCCTCGTCGGTCTTGATGTATTTATATCGGTTGTTGTCGATCTTGCGTTCGCGGACATGAGTGATATCCATCGGCAGGGAAAGAAGGCGCAAATAGAGTTCGCGCCCCATGGCGAGGCTTCTTGAGAGCTGCTTCTTTGCATCTTCCGGATTATCCCTGGTTGCAAGGAAATTTACAAAGGTCTGGTCCATCATTCCCTTCATGCGGTCAACTCCTCGAAGAGTGAAATTCTCGCGCTTCGAGATAAGTTCGTTATATTCAGCGGAGGGAAAGATGATGATATTGAATATTTCCTGCCAGACAGAATCGGCAGCCGGCGTCAATGAACCGACTAATTTCAGGTAATTCTTAAATATTCCTGACTCCTTTACTTTCTCGGCGAGGGAATCAACAATACCCTCAAAAGGGAAATACTCTGTATGGTAACGGTTGATGAGGGATCTTACCTTCTCGTCAGTGCGCACCTTAGTGATAAACCGTGTGTCGGCCAGCGGATGCCCCATTCCCCTTCTCTCTACCTTATCGGCTATCTTATCCATCAGGACAAGAGAGTCGAGATAAAGATCGTAGGCAAAACGCTTCTCCTTTGTGGGGGGAGTTGGTCTCGACTCAAGCATAAACTGTTTCTCCGTGAGGAGATAGGAATAAAGCAACTGAATCACTTTGATTCGTATCAACACTCGATTGATCATAACTCTTTATGTTGGTGTGATTTTTTATTGTCGGCTGATATAGACAGTCGAATTACTCGCCAAGATGTTCCTTTCACCTCTTTTTTTCGGGAGAAGGTCCCCTAAGCGACTACAAAATTAAGCTTTTGCTTAAACCTGACCAAATCAAAAAGGGCAAAAAGCTCCTTTTTGGCGCATTATTCAGGTTTCATACCTGCATCGAGACGCTGCCTTACGGCTTCGTAAAGAAGCACCCCCGCGGCCACAGAGACATTGAGCGAACCGATGTTTCCGAGCATGGGGATGGCGGCAAGGTCGTCGCAGAGGCGCAAAACCTCAGGTGAGATTCCGACATCCTCAGCTCCCATGACGATAGCCACGGGGACAGTGTAATCAGGTTTGGTATAGTTTTCAGCGCCCTTTTCGGATGCGCCGATGATCCGGTAGCCATATTCCTTGAGCTTCCTTACGGCAGACACAATGTCGCTTTCGCGACACACAGGCACATAGAAGAGGCCCCCAGCGGATGTCTTCACGGCATCAGGAGTCAAGGATACGCTTCCACGTTCGGGAATTACAATGGCGTCAACGCCTGAGCAGTCGGCAGTCCGACCAATGGCTCCGAAGTTTCGTGTGTCGGTGAGACCGTCAAGAACAACCACAAGCCCGACATTTCCCTCTTCATAAAGCATCGGAAGTATATTGTCGAGTTTCTGATATGCCACGGGAGAAAGCAACGCTATGGCTCCCTGATGATTTTTCATCGTTATCCTGTTGAGTCGCTCCACCGGAACCCTCTGCACAAGGATGCCATACTCTTTAAGCATAGCAAGCAGTTCTGATGCGAGTTCACCGGATAGATCCTTACGCACCAACACTTTATCTATATTCTTACCGGCAGCCACGGCTTCCATGACAGCACGTCTGCCAAAAACATAATCATTCTTATCCATGGTTTTCTTTCTTTAAGGGAATTTTTTGGGAACGGAATCTCAATTCTTAATCAAGCTTCGGGCAGCCTCAAGAGCCTCGGGAGTGAGGGAACTGCCGGAGATCATGCGGGCGATCTCATTCAGGCGCTCATCTGGAGACAGACGCCGCACATTTGAGATGGTTCTTGAATCTGAATCCTCTTTATAGACATAGAAATGGGCGTCACCCTTGGCAGCCACCTGCGGGAGATGGGTAATGGAAAGCACTTGCTTGCCTCTTGACATATCGCGCATCATCTCCCCCATCCTGTCGGCAATCTCGCCGGATACCCCGGTGTCGATTTCATCAAATATCACAGTAGGCATATCCATCCTTTCAGCCATGATGCACTTTATGGAAAGCATCAGCCTCGACAACTCGCCGCCGGAAGCAACCTTTGATATTGGCTGTGGAGTCTGGTTTTTATTGAATGCGCATAGAAATTCAAGACTATCCTGCCCGTCGGCTCCCAGCTTCACTTTTGAAATGCTCACCTCAAAGTTAAGATTCGGCAAACCAAGAGGCATGGCGGTTGCTGAAAGCAATTCAGCAAAAGCCACAGAAGCTTGTGTACGCCGTTCAGTAATATCGTTGGCAAGTTTCTTAAGAGCGCGTGCCTTACCTCTGGCTTCCTCCTCAAGCTCCGCGAGGTCAGCGTCTCCCCCATTCACCGCTTCCGCCTGCTGACGCAGTGACTCCCTGAGTTTAACGAGTCCATCCTTCTCCGTAATCTTGAAATTTCTTTCTGCCTCATAAAGCTGCTGCATTCGGTTTGAGACTCTTTCAAGCCGTTCGGGATCGGTGTCTACAGAATCATAGTGTTCTCTTATTGTCTCGGCTATATCGCGAAGTTCAATGACAACCTGTTCAAGTCGTTCGTCAAGACCCGGAGCGGAGTCATCGGAAGCGAAAAGGTTGAAATCCACACTTCCGAGATGTTCAGCCACTCCCGAAAGCTGCGAAAGTGCAGAACGCTCCGAGGCCTCAAGCAGCGAGTAGGCAGCCCCGAGATGTTCGCGGATTTCATCCGCATCACTGAGTATGTCGAATTCCTTCTCCACAGCTTCAAGCTCGCCGGGTTTGGGATTAAGTTTGTCAAGCTGTTCGAGCTGAAAGGTTATGACAGCCATATTCTTCCTGTCGGCCTCAAGTTTCTCCTTTCGGCGTTTGATGGTGGAATAGAGATGGCGGTAGGCATTGAACTCTCTCCTGTAGGTGGAGAGCAGTTCACCAATTCCAGCAAAGGCATCGATCACCTCCATCTGTCTTTTAGGCTGCATCAGAGAATAGGAGGAATGTTGAGAATGTATGTCCACCAACTGGGAAGTGACCTCCGCAAGAGTCTGAAGATTCACGGGGGAATCATTGACGAAGGCACGAGAGCGTCCGTTGGCCGAGATCTCCCGGCGCACTATAGCCTCCTGTGGATCCCAATCAAGCTGGTTTCGCTCAAATACTTCCTCGAGAGCCGGCGAAAGATCAGTGAAGCGGGCCTCCACCACAGATTTCATCGCCGGATCAGAAATGACACGCGCCTCAGCCCTTGCGCCGAGAAGGAGCGAAAGGGCACCGAGCATTATTGACTTTCCCGCTCCGGTCTCTCCCGTAATTATGGATAGTCCTTCGGGAAAGTCAAGCGAGAGTGTATCAATGAGGGCATAATTGCGTATGGAAAGGCGTGAGATCATCGCAGCATATTTTTTTATGACAGCATTACTGTTCGGGATTCTTTATTTTCTGAAGCCTCTCAGTGTCGGTAGGATAAATTCTTTTAAGGAGTTCGTAGACTTCATCACGCTCCGACTGAGGAGCCTTGGAATAGACATTGACGAGCTCATCAAGCTTAGAGTCGCGGAAGATGGAAAGAGCCACCGACATGGGGGCGTTGTCGTAGACAGTACCAATCGCCTTGATGGCCTCGGTGATTTTGGCACGTCCTTTATCGGGGGAAGTCACCATCTCGTCAAGTCCACGGCGGTGGTACTCATAGTTCATGTTCCTAATCGCTGATGTATTTGCGTCTGTATAGGAACTGAGCACTGCCGCCCTGTTCTTGGTATCTTCAAACGTACGCCAGCCTATTTCACCCAACGACTGTGCTTGCTGCACAATAGAGGCTGCTTTATCAAAGTAAGGCTGTCCTCCGTTGGGCGAGAAACTGTCGAAATCGAGAGCCAGAAAAAGATAGGCATAATAATTGAGTATGGCGGTCAGATTGCTGTCGAAAGAATTTTCACTGAATATTAAAGGATCGCCATCCCTATAGTCGAACTCGATTCGGGTATCCTTGAAATTAAGCAGTGTAGTGGTGTAGGTGCTGTTGTACACCGGACGTGACAGCTGCACCTGCACGTCACCCTTGATTCGGTCGGAGTCATATTCCTTGACGGTAAGGAAGAAGCGGCATTCTATCCGTTCGTTGGGTGAGAAAGTGGTGTTGGTCCACTTGGTCTCGTTGAAATATTCCTTGATGGCATTCTGCAGCGACTCGAAGACACTCTTGTTGGTGCCTTCTATCTGCGAACTGTTCACCTCCACAGTGCAATTTAGTTCCTGCGCCTTGGCACTGAAACACAGTGACAGACAAACAATACCTATGAATGTTAAGATTTTATTTCTCATACATATAGAACGACCCAAATGCCTCCTACAATATATCCTTCTTTCCAATTTGGACTCTTTCTCCCCGGAGAACTGCCTTACCTCAAGTCATTCTTCAATGAAGCTACCACCGCCGAAAGAATATCTTCCGCCACTTCCTGCTTACTCTTAAGATCAAACTCCAGTGGCATCGAGGAGCGACCCACAAGGGTAATCTTATTGGTATCGGTATTGAACCCTGCCCCCTTGTCGGAAAGCGAGTTTAGCACAACCCAGTCAAGATTCTTGGCATCAAGCTTGCGTGAAGCGTTCTCAAGACCATGATCGGTCTCCAATGCGAAACCTACCATTATCCTATCACCCTTACGGGCTCCGAGAGTGGCGGCAATATCAGGATTCCTGACGAGCCTAAGGTTCATCTCAGACATTTTTTCACGCTTAATCTTGCACTGTTCGGGAGAAGCCGGAGTATAGTCTGCAACCGCAGCTGCAAAAATACAGATATCGGCATCCTCAAATTCCTTCTCCGAAGCGGCGAGCATCTCGCGGGCTGTCACCACATCAATACGGCGTATCCCCTCTGGAGAAAGCGCAAGGTCAACCGGACCGGCCACCACCACCACTTCCGCGCCCATATCCCTCGCCACCTTTGCGAGTGCAAATCCCATCTTGCCGCTCGAATGATTGCCGATGAAGCGTACAGGGTCGATAGGTTCGTAGGTAGGGCCGGCAGTTATCAGCACTTTTTTTCCGGCTAACGGACTTGACACCTCGTCAGAAGACATCTCTTTCTTAGAAAAGAATTCTTCAACAGCCTTAAGGATACCCTCCGGCTCCTCCATGCGTCCCTTGCCGCAAAGATGTGAGGCGAGTTCACCGCTTGCCGGTTCGACGACCATCACTCCATCAGCTTTCAGCGTCTCCATGTTTCTCCGGGTGGCGGGATGGCGCCACATGTCAAGGTCCATTGCCGGGGCTATCATCACGGGTTCTTTGGCCGAGAGATAGGTGGTGATCAGCATATTGTCGGCAACACCATTCGCCATCTTCGCTATGGTGGATGCTGTGGCGGGAGCTATCACCATCAGGTCGGCCCATTGCCCGATATCCACATGAGAGTGCCATTCACCGGTGTTGGCAGTAAAAAACTCGCTTATCACGGGTTTGCCGCTGAGCGATGAGAGGGTGACGGGAGTGATGAATTCCTTCCCGTTGGGAGTGATCACCACCTGCACTTCCGCTCCTGCCTTAATGAAGAGACGCAGGAGATATACAGACTTATAGGCCGCGATCCCTCCTGAGATACCGAGTACTATATGTTTGCCGGCGAGTGTCTTATTCATTTCCTTGTACGTTCAGAATCGTATTTGAATTTTAACTGGCGGAGCACATCCTTCGTATTCTTCGGGAAGTCTCCCTCCATCATCCAGCCATAAAAGGAGGGTTCACGGCGTAACACTTCCTTCACAGACTTTCCCTTGTGCTTTCCGAAGTTGAACACCGGGACATCCTTCTCATCGAGTACTATACGCGCGGCCAAGTCGAGGTTACGGCCCGCAGAAGAGAAATCGGAAAGAAAATCCACATCGTTCTTGAGTTCTGAATATTTCTCAAGCTGACCGAGAAGCACCTCATACGTCGCCCTTGTGTCGTCAAGGGCTGAATGGGCATTGGTGAGGTCCTTACCACAATAGAACTTATAGGCAGCGATGAGTGTGCGTTGCTCCATCTTGTGGAAGATATTCTGCACATCTATAAACTTTCTGCCCGTGACGTCGAAATTTAGGTTAACCCGGTTGAACTCCTCCATTAGCAGAGGCACGTCGAAGCGGTTGCTGTTGTAGCCCGCAATGTCGCAGTTTTCGAATATCGAGAGTAGTGATTTGGCTATCTGCGCGAATGTGGGGCAATCCTTCACGTCTTCATCCGTGATGTGGTGTACTGCTGTGGCTGCCGCTGGAATAGGGACGGTAGGATTAATGCGACGCGTCTTCTCCTCCATATGCCCGTCGGGATATACCTTTATAAGCGAAAGCTCCACGATACGGTCATGTGTGATGTTCGTACCTGTGGTCTCCAGGTCGAAGAAGATGATGGGGCGCTCGAGATTCAGTTTCATCTTATGTCAGTTGGATGAGTAAATGACACTAATTATCCTTGGTAAGTTCCGGTCACCTTATTCGAGCACCTGCATCGGCATCTGGATGATGACAAGATTCTCGTCTGCCTCCTGTTCGAGAGGCATGTAGACACCGGGACGTGCAGGATTGGAAAGCTCGAAGCGGATTGTCTCGCAAGTCATATTGGAAAGCACCTCGATACAGAAGAAGGCATTGAAACCTATGGTCATGGGATTGCCGCTGTACTCGCAGTCCACTCGGTCTTCAGCCAGACGGGAATAATCCAGATCCTGACCCGTGAGCTTTATTTCATTCTCACTTATTTCCATGCGCACAAGGCTTGTGCTGCTGGCAGCAAGCGAAGCACGGCGCATCGCCGAGAGCAATGCCTGACGGTCTACGATCAGATGATAGGGATTGTCGGTTGGGATCACCCGGTTGTAGGCGGGGAAGTTTCCTTTGATAAAACGGCAGGACATTGTGAAACCGTCGAATGTGAAAGTCGCTCCCTTGGCATCGGCCACAACATGCACGTCGGTATCCTCCTTTCCGAGAAGACTCTTGATGATGGAGGCCGGTTTGGAGGGCATTATAAAGCTCGTCTTCACCCCGGGTGCAGCCATGGTGTTGATGTATCTCACAAGCTTATGGGTGTCGGAACTGACGAATGTCACCTTGCTTTCCTCAATATCCCAGAGTACACCGGTCAGCATGGGGCGGATCGGCTCGCTGCTTACAGCAAACAGAGTGAGGTCAAGCGCGCGACGCACTTCCGCTGCCGGAAGGCGGAAATCTGCGATTATCTCATCACTCTTCTCCTCCTTCTGCGGGAACTCGGCAGGATTAACTCCAAGGAAATTGAAATGACCGGAAAGATATGAAACCTCCACATTGAGAGTGTCGGGATCAATTGAAATCGTGAGGGGCTGAGATGTCACCTCCTTCACTGACTCAAGAAGCTTTTTTGAATTAACCGCCACTGCTCCATCAGCCTCGGAATCAAAAATCTCAAGAGTAGCAGTCATGGTGTTCTCCTGGTCGGATCCGGTGATGGAGAGAGTATTGTCTTTCACAACGAAGAGGAAGTTATCCAGGATGGAGAGTGTATTTTTGGCATTGATTACTTTGGAGACAGCTGAAAGCTGGTCATACAAAGCTTTGCCGGGCACGTTGAATTTCATATGGTTAGAATCTAATTTAAGATGAAGTGCTCAAGGCGGGAGCCATACTGAGCCAATTAAATTACAAAATTAAGAAAAGAGGATGATATTTGCAAAAGAAAAAAGCGTTTCCCGGGCTGGGGAAACGCTTTTTTATATGTGTGAGAAGTGGGATTACTCAGCCACTACCTCGAACTCTACTTCTGCTACAACCTCCTTGTGGAACTTGAGAGTGGCGGTGTAGACACCAACCTCCTTTACAGGTTCCTTGAGGAAGATGATCTTGCGGTCCACATTGTGGCCGAGTTTCTCGAGAGCCTCGGCAATCTGGATAGCGTTGACAGAACCGAAGACAGTGCCTGTGGAGCTTGTCTTGGCGCCGATAGTGAGTTTCACGCCCTCGAGAGCCTTGGCGGCAGCCTCGGCTTCAGCCTTGATCTGGGCGAGTTTGTGGGCACGCTGACGCTGGTTCTCTGCGAGCTGCTTGAGAGCGGCCTCGGAGGCGATGATAGCCTTACCCTGGGGGATAAGGTAGTTGCGGCCGTAACCATCTTTCACCTCTACAACGTCGTCCTTGTAGCCGAGATCTGCTACATTTTCCTTCAAAATAAGTTTCATGCTGGATTTTGTTTTATGATGTGAAAAAATGGGATTACTTCATGAGGTCGGTCACGTAGGGAAGCAGGGCGAGGTGACGTGCACGCTTCACGGCCTGGGCCACGCGACGCTGGAACTTGAGGGAAGTGCCTGTGATACGGCGGGGAAGAATCT
>CAZPQD010000062.1:0-15913 GCA_964588625.1 uncultured Sangeribacter sp.
GGAAGACTGCGGCACTATCCGCGGACTCGTCTGCACTGAAATCAGAAATAAGGAAGAGGTCATCGCCTCGCTTTCCGACCGTATACTCGGACGCGTGTCCGTACACGATATCTATGACCCGGCCACTGAAGAGCTTATCGTAGGAGCCGGCGAGGAGATCACTGAAGCTATCGCTGAGCGTATCGAGCACTCCTCCATCGAGCAGGTGGAGATCCGTTCGGTACTCACCTGCGAGTCCAAGCACGGCGTCTGCGCCAAGTGCTATGGCCGTAACCTCTCTACCCACCGCATGGTGCAGAAGGGTGAGGCTGTAGGCGTAATCGCAGCACAGTCCATCGGTGAGCCGGGTACGCAGCTTACCCTCCGTACGTTCCACGTCGGTGGTGTGGCCTCCAACCAGGCTGTGGATAAAGATATTGTCGCCAAGCATCCCGGTAAGCTCGAGATCGACGATCTGCGCACCATCACCACCAACAAGGGCGAGACAATCGTCGTTGGCCGTATGGCTGAGATGCGAATCATCGATCCCAAGTCGGGCATCGTGCTCTCCAACGCCCAGATCCCTTATGGATCGAAGCTATTCTTCAAGGATGGCGACATGGTGGGCGAAGGCGACATGATCTGCGAATGGGACCCCTTCAACAATGTGATCATCATCGAGGAGGAAGGTACGCTTATGTACGAGAATATCGAGGATGGCGTCACAGTGCGCGTTGACCATGACGAAATGACCGGCATGACCGACCGCATCATCATCGAATCCAGGGATAAGCAGAAGGCTCCCGCCATCCTTATCTTCGCTCCCGGCGTTGAGCCGGCTCGCGATGCCAAGGGCAACTGGCTTGAGGATCACGCGCCTATCCGCACATATACTCTCCCCGTGGGTGGTCACCTCCAGATCAACGATCACAGCGAGGTACATCCTGGCGATCAGCTTATCAAGACTCCGCGCACTGTCTCCGGCGCCGGTGACATCACGGGCGGTCTGCCCCGTGTCACTGAGCTCTTCGAGGCCCGCAACCCGTCGAACCCCGCTGTGGTCAGCGAAATCGATGGTATCGTAAGCTTCGGAAAGGTGAAGCGTGGCAACCGTGAGATCAAGGTCACTTCCAAGGACCTTGGCGAGGAGAAGATCTATCTCGTGCCTCTCAGCAAGGAGCTCCTCGTGCAGGAGAAGGACTATATCAAGGCAGGCACGCCGCTCTCCAACGGCGCCATCACGCCTACCGATATCCTCAACATCATGGGTCCGACTGCAGTGCAGGAATATATCGTGAACCAGGTTCAGGACGTATATCGCACCCAGGGTGTGAATATCAACGACAAGCACTTCGAGGTGATCGTGCGCCAGATGATGCGCAAGGTATGCATCATCGATCCGGGCGACACTGGCTTCCTCGAGCAGCAGGTAGTGGACCGCCGCGAATTCCTCGAGCGCAACGATTATATCTGGGGCAAGAAGGTGGTGAACGATCCGGGCGACAGCCAGACCTACCGCAAGGGCGACCTAATCACTGTGCGCAAGCTCCGCGATGAAAACTCGGCCCTCAAGCGCAAGGACCTCAAGGAGATGACCGTTGACGATGCCCGTCCCGCCACTGCCGAACAGATCCTCCAGGGTATCACCCGCGCCGCTCTCCAGACTTCCAGCTTCATCTCCGCCGCCTCCTTCCAGGAGACTACGAAGGTGCTCAACGAGGCTGCAATCAACGGCAAGACCGACTATCTCGAGGGTATGAAGGAGAACGTCATCTGCGGACACCTTATCCCCGCCGGCACCGGCCTGCGTGAATACAACCGCATACTTGTGGCCAACAAGGATGAACTTGCAGCTCTCCAGCTCACCGACGATCCCTCCAAGATCGTGGAAGTGGAAGCTGAGGAACTCGCCGTCGACCCCAAGTGATTTAAAGACTCTGTTCCCCAAAATTTTTAATATAGGGAAGAGTTATTTAATTGGGACTTATCGTAATAATCAGAAGCTAAAAAATTCAGTTACCTGATATAATACCGCTTTAGGCTGGAAAAACTTCGGTTTTTCCAGCCTTTTCTTTTTGATTTTTTTAATTATTTTCAGTAAATTTGCGTGTCGGATTCCACTTTTTCTATCAGAGTTCTATCAGAGGGACACCCGACATTCCATTATTGCCACATATCAATAATCAAATAATAACTAATAACTTTTTCAGTATGAACAAAGCTTTACTGACAGTCGTATGCGCTGCTTCCATCGGCTTCTCTGCCATGGCAGCCACGCCTATTGACTTGACAGCTGAGATCACCACGGGCTCCACCGTGGAGACACTGCAGATGTTCAACATCAAATTCCTCAAGGATGGAAAGCAGTGGGTCGGCATGGACGATGGCGCTGTCACCATCAATCAGGAAAAGAGAGTAAAGGTGAAGGGTGGAGAAATCGACCTTGAGCCCGAAACACAGCTCGTGCTGTTCGGGTCGATTGTCAACATCCGTCTCCCGCAGGTGATTCGCCGCCCCGGAGAGTATGAGGTGATTGTGCCCGAGGGTCTGGTCAGCTATCAGGATGAGTGCAACAAGGCCCTCACCATTAAGGTGACTGTGACCGGTAGCACCGCCACTATGACCCAGAACGAATACATGCAGTATTTCGTGATGGATCCCGCCGACGGCACTTCGCTTTCTTCCCTCGGTTCCTTCACGCTCATCAGCACTTCCAAGTTTGAACTTGGCAAGATGATTGACGCCACTCTCAAGACACCTAATGGAGATATCTTCCAGTCGGCTGCCGACCTTCTTGCCGATGATACCCAGGCCCAGTACCGCTTCAATGCTCCGGCCAATGAGAAGGGCGCATATGTACTCACAATCCCCGAGGGTGTGCTCCGTTCCAACCTCCCGGGTGTGGGCTCTATCACCAATCCTGAGCTCGTCTTCAACTACACGGTTAAAGGTAGCCAGCAGGGTGCTTTCGCCGTTGACATGGATATTGCGGCTTCTCCGCTCAATCCCTCCCTCACGGCCGAGTCTTACTCCTCATTCTTCCTCAACATCACTGACGGTGACGATGCCTACGGCCCCTTCATCATCAACAGCGATCTTATCGAGGATGTTGTGGTCCAGACTCCGGGAGCTTCCTTCTCTCCCTCCGCTGTCGTGAATGTGGATGGAGATCCGAAGGCTATCGAGCTTCGCTTCGCAACCCCCATCACAGCAGGCGGCGATTATACGGTAATCCTTCCGGAAGGCCTGCTCAGCTGGGAAAACTTTATCAATACTCGTCTCGTGCTTGAAAACGCATTCACTTGCACTGGCGAAGTTGTTGATTATTTCAGCGCCCTCAAATGGTTCAGCGGTAGCGAATGGGCATCCCGCCAGGAGATCGGCGCCAACTTCGAGGTGATCAGCCTTACTTCACTCTTCGGCACATTCGACAACATTCCCTCCGACATCAATCTTTCAATACCGACCGAGGGTGTGGATGAGGATGAGCTGGGCACAAGCCGCGCCACTATCGTCCTCCCCTCCGGAGAGACTCTCAAGCGCATCATCTCACCCGTGGCTTATGACAACCACTCATTCAAGATCTCCGTATCTTTCGACGTCATGGGCTATCGTGAGGAAGGTGAGTACAAGGTGACAATCCCTGCCGGTTCGTTCCTTGTAAATGGCATCAGAAATCCTGAGATCAACCAGACATTCGTAGTGGCCGACAACCGCACATATACTCCCGTTGACCTTGGCCTTGTCTCCAGCCCGCTTCCCGATGTCGCGCAGAATGACCTTCGTTACATCTCATGGACCGTTCGTCTCATTGATGAGGAGAACCAGGACCTCTATAGCATCATCGGTCTGAAACCTAACTCGAAGATTACTGTTACTCCCAAGGGTGGCACTCCCTTCGAGGTTGTTGCCGAAAGCTACAACAACAGCTACGATGCTGGATTCGCAATCGACCTTAAGCCGGACATCACTGCCAACGGTGAGTACGTAGTCTCCATCCCGGAGGGTGTCTACCGTCTGCGCAGACTCAGCGACGGCCAGCTCATATGCAACCGTGCCGAGCAGTACACATATATCGTTGAGAACAGCGGCAATGTGACTCCCTCTGTAAATCCCACGATCACTCCCGCTCCCGGCTCCGAGATGGCTGCCCTCAGCCGCTTCGAGCTCTATCGTCCCTCCGGCTATACCATGTATCTGCCCGAGCCTGTGAAGAACTTCACACTCACACTTCCTTCCGGCGAGACCGTAGAGGTTGAACCCACCACCAACAACAACGTGGCCGGCGAATACATCTTCGTATATCTCCCCGAGGCTTACAGTGCTCCCGGCGAGTATAAGCTGACAATCCCCAACGGCGGTATCGAGTTCTACGCCGGTGAGACTCCCGTAGGATTCCCCGGCTACTCCTATACCTACACCGTGAAGGATTACACTCCTGCCGATCTCGCCTTCACTGCCGATCCTGTTGACGGAAGCTCCATCTATTGGCTCGGCTACACTTACGTGAAGTTTGATGAGACAGTGAAGTACACCACCGGCGTGCAGGCTCGCCTCGTCAATCCTGACAACGAGTCTTCACTCGTCACCACTTCCTTCAATACTGCCAACAACCGCCTGATGCTCACTTACGGCTACAACGACAAATATGGTGACTACACATTCATCATTCCGCAGGGCATCGTGGTCACTGAAGACGGACGTACCAACAAGGAGATCAAGCTCTCATATAAATTCGTAGAGCGCGTTGTAGAGAAGATTCCCTTCATCGTTGATCCCAAGGAAGGTCTGGTAGGTGAATTCCAGCGTGTCACCATCACTGCTCCCGAGGGCTACAACAAGATCGGCCGTCTGGACCATGACAACACTAAGGTGGAACTCACTATTGATGAGGAAGATCCTATCAAGGTATATCTGCGTCAGGAAGACGATCACCTGAACAGCGTTTACATTGAGCTCGAACAGCCCCTGAGCGTAAGCGAAGGCGAACGTAAGGACATCACTCTTGCTCTTCCCGAAGGCATCCTGACTCTCTATGCTGAGGATGGAACAGAGGTGCTCAACGCCTCTACCCGTTTCAACTGGCGTCTTGATCCCGCCGGAGTAGCTGAAATCTTCGGCAGCGACGCTCTCTTCACAGTCTACACACTCGACGGTGTATGTGTGCTTCGCAACGCTGAGGCTGATGCACTCAACGCTCTTGACAAAGGCACCTACATCATCAACGGCAAGACAGTGATCCTCCGCTGATTCACTCACACCGGGAGCGCCTCAAGACGCAAACCCCGGCTGAAAATCAAATAATAGTTACCACCCCGGCTGCGCTCGGCGCAGTCGGGGTGGTTGCCTTAGGGATAAATCTTCATCCTTTCCCCATAAAGCAACCCATAAATTTGCTTCTATCCCGGGAATACTGTAAATTTGCATATTCTCCACTAAAATGGCCCAATGAAAAAACTGAACTACCCTGTCAGTACTGCTGATTTTGAGAGAATCCGGACAGAAGACTTCGTATACGTAGATAAAACTCACTATGTCTATGAACTTGTCAATAAGTCTGGATTCTACTTCCTGAGCCGTCCGCGCCGTTTCGGTAAAAGTTTACTTCTCTCTACTATAGAAGCTTATTTTCTTGGAAGAAAAGATTTGTTCAAGGGTCTGATGATTGAGAAGCTCCAGTCCGGTGAATGGCCTACATACCCAGTGCTACGTCTTGACTTGAGTGGAAAGGCATATATCAATAAAGATAGCCTAACCAGTCTTCTTGACATGCACCTCCAAGCATGGGAAAAGAAATATGGAATTGAGAATCCTCGTGAGGCAGTTGACGAACGTTTTAATGCCGTGATTGAGACGGTGGCCGCAAAATCTGGGAAAAGGATTGTGGTATTGATCGATGAATATGACAGCCCTCTCTCAGATTCCATCGGCAACAACGGCCTTCAGGAGCATTTCCGCGACTTGCTGCATGGATTTTATTCTGTGCTTAAGAAGACTGAAAAGCATATCCAGTTCTGTATGCTTACGGGAATAACAAAATTTGGTAAGATTTTCGTATTCAGTGGTCTTAATAATCTTCGCGACATCTCTCTCAGTAATCAGTATGCTGGGATTTGTGGCATCACGGAGGATGAACTTATTAAATATTTTCAGGCCGGGATAGAGGAATTGGCTGCTGCAGAAGGTTGGAGCACAGAAGATACTCTCAGCAATTTAAAATTCAATTATGATGGTTATCATTTCTCCAAAATTCTTCTCGATGTCTATAATCCGTATAGTATACTGAGTTGCCTAACGGAAATGGAAATCTCCAATTATTGGTGTGCGTCCGGGATGCCTACTCTTCTTTCCAAGTCGCTCAGAAAGATAGATTACAATTTGCAACGGCTCAATGGAGCAATGGTTTCCGCAGAAATGCTTGGCAATCTCTCCGTCTACCAGACAGAGCCGGTCGCTCTTTTCTATCAGACGGGTTATCTTACAATTAAGAGTTATGACAAGGCAACAAATCTCTTCGCACTTGGCTTTCCTAACAGAGAGGTGGAACGTGGAATTTTAGGTGACATCCTGAAGCTGCCATAAAGCAGATTGAAGATAAGCACTATGCTGACCAATTTTCAGTTGATGGGCGTCGTCTGTATAAGATTGGTATTGGCTTTTCAAAGAAAACTCACAATATCGATTCTTACATCATTGCTTAGGCTCCGTTCCCCAAAATAAGAATCATAATTATAATAACTAAATCACCCCGGCTGCGCTCGGCGCAGTCGGGGTGGTCTGTACTTTGAAAATAGGTTATGGTTTTTACTTCACGATGACCTTCTTGCCGTCGATGATGTAAAGGCCGGCAGGAAGCTGGGAAGCGTCGGTGGCATTAACGCGAGTTCCGAGTGCGGTATAGATGGCGTTTACGCCGTTAGCCGCCTCAACATTCTCAACGCCTGTGCCGCCGATGACAATTGTGTTGGAGGAGGCCTCAGCGGACTCTGCGTTCGGACAAACTGCCCAAACGTGAGCTGTGTAATCCATCGGTTCGTCGCCCGGCTCGATCTCGATCAGGCAGGAAAGCTCTGTAGTGGCTTCCTCAAGCACTTCGTCGTTGAGAAGGACACGGTAGGTGAGGTTGGCTGTGTCAAGAGCCTTGCCCTCCTCTGTACACTCTGTGACGGGGCTCCAGCTGATCTTGAACATATTCTTGGATACCTCGTCGATCGTAACCTCAGCCGGGGCTTTCGGTGTGCCCAGCTCAGCTTCCTTTATCTCAGCGGGAGCAACGAATGCAGTCCAGTAAGCTGCACCCATGTTGCCGCAAACTACATTCTGGTAGATAGGCTCATTCTTGATCTTTCCGCCGGCTGTGGGAAGTGTCAGGGCGTAGAGGTAGGTGTTGGCTGAACCATAGGAGCCATCTTCATCCTTTCCGGAGTGACGGGGAGCATTCCAGATGAATTTGTCAAGTTCCTCCGAGTAGATCATGGCGATACCAGCCTTGTTCTTGTCAGGACCTGTCCACTCCTCAGGGAGGAAGTTGGAGGTGACGGGGATTGCTCCAACCAGAGTCTGTACGCCATCGGCAGAGAGGCTGTAGAGGTTCTGTTCGCCGGTGATATAATAGAAGGTGTTATCCTTCACAGCCAGACAGAGGGGGAGGGTGGAGGCTGAATAGTTGAAGGAAGAAATCTTAGTGAAGGAGGAGTAGAACTTGTTGATATCGGAAGGATTGAGCTTGCCGAAATATACGTTTGAGGAGAAGTCGGTGGTGATGCAGTAGAGCATGTTGTCGGCAGGATTGAGCACAGCCTTCACGAGATAGCCATAGTTGGTGACACCGAGATTGGTGATGGCCACGATGTTGCCGCTGGCGTCAAGCTCGATTACCTGATTGGATGTCTCCTCATAGTCATAGCGTGCTCCATAGAGTGTGCCCTCATTGATCCAGCCGGAATTGATGGAAGCAGCTGAGAAACTACCGTCCAGACGATAGTTGCAGTCGAAGAGGGTTTTCTGGGAGAAGAGCCATTCGTCGCCGACCTGTGAGGCGTCATAGGAGATGTTGAGCTGGCCATAGCCCACGTAGCTGAGTTCGAAGAAGCTGCCCTTCATCATCGTGCCGAAGCCGTTGATTTCGGTCGACTCATAAGCCGCATTTGCTCCGAAGCTGGCGGCGCAGGCGAGGCAGAGACCTAAAGTAAATTTTTTTAGCATAATTGATTGGTTTATATGGTTTGTTGGTTTGTCATAATCTATTATTATGGCAATAATAAGGCAAAATTAACAAAAAGATTTAAAGATTGCAAACCTCTGACTAAGTATAGCCCTCTCTATCCTTGCAAGTTCTTCCCCCATTTTAAGAAATGAATTTCCCACTTCGCAGTAATATGAGATAAAAAACATGAAGGCGTCTTTTCACAAAGACGCCTCCATTCAATCTAATAAAGCAAATTTATATGATATGTGAAAAACTATCTTATTTCACGAGCACCTTACTGCTCTTTCCGTCGGCAGTCACGATATAGAGTGCCGGGGAGAGACGCAGGCTCTGGCTGCCCTCAACGTGGCCCATCCAGAGTGTGCGGCCGTCGAGCGTAGTCACCATGACATCTCCGATGCCGGAAAGATTGAGCACGCCTTTTCCGCCGGCAGCTGTCAGTGCGTTCTGCTCAGCTGTGGGAAGGGAGATGCCGATACCTTTGTCGACTCTGAAGTTGCTGATGATGATTTGGCCTTCAACGTCATACTGGGGAGTGAGATAGAGAGTCACCCAACCCTGACCCTGAAGCGAGGTGGGGAGTTCCAGGCCATATGTCTGATACTGGCCGTAGGCATATCTTGAGATTGTGCCTACTTCCACTGGATCGGCCTGATTCTCCGCATAGCCCCACACGCTGAGTGAGGGTGTGGTGTGCTCGCCGTAGATCGTCACTTCAATTCCCACCTTGCCGTTGATGTTGGAAGTGGAGAATTTGGGAAGCTGGATATAGCCGGTGGTGCCTGCCTCGCCTGTCCCGATGAGAGCGGCGGGGAATTCGTGGGCATACTGCTGATTGATTTCCGAGGGATCCTTGATCTCCCAGGCTGTGCCCTCATAGTCGCCACTGCGAAGGATGGTGTAGGGTGAGTACGACATTGTGGGTTTGCCCGTCTGAGGATTATAGAAGATCTCGGTCATGGGGAGAGTGTAGGGCTTGCCAAGCTGCACTGTGGCTGCCTCAAGTTCGGGAGATGCTCCGGCTGCCGTACGGGTCTGGATGGCGAAATTCACATTCATCAGTTTAATGCGCGAGGGCGCATCGATTGTGTAGGATGTGGATTTGTCAAGATTGGTGTCGGGAGTATATTCTCCGGTGGAGCTGTTATATGTGCAGTAATAGTACATTACCTCCGATGGATCCATATATCCTTCGCCCAATGCCTCTTCAGGTGCTTCCCAGCTTAGGTCGCAACTCATATTGTCGGCAGGGATGCTGATTCTGAGATTGCGTATGCCGGCTGGCACTGCCATGCCTGTGAATACGCGTGCACGGCTGTAATTGCCGTTGCGGCCGGCGATGGCTGAGGTGACGGTGATGTAGTTCTCTCCCTGATTGGTCATGATCTCACCGGTGGCCTTGGAGCCGGGTGTGCCTTCGAGGGTAGTCTTCGCGTAGTCACACTGAATGGTGGCTGTCAGTTTTGTGGAGGCGGGAATTGCCTCTCCGTTCATGTATTTCTCCGGGAATACGATACTCAGGCGCGCCTTGAGTTCACCCTGGGGAAGTGCCTCGATGCTCTCGATGAGGGGAGCGTCGGCCACGTCGGCTTTCATGTCGGTAGTCTTAACGATGAAGCGACGTGCAATCACGCGATAGTCACCACTCTCTGAGCGTACGCGCACACCTATGAAGACTCTGTCGGCACCTCCGAGTGAAGCCGGAGTGAAGAGTCCCTTGAACTCCTTGAGTGAAGTCTGCGTAAGGTCGAGGGGAGAGATGATGGTGGTGGTCATCGCTTCCGGTTCGGGAGATGTGCCGGCCATGATCTCTATCGTGCCGTCGGCCTGGGCAGCGTCAAGAAGGGCAGTGCGGATAGAGAATTCATATACGCCCTCGGCGTCAGGCGTAGCCACGGGAGGCATGAAGAGCCAGCTGTCTATGGCTTTTCCCTGCGAGGCAGGAGAGGTGAAGTTCTCTTTTCCTGAAGTGGAGCCGTCGTAGCTCCATATGGCGTTTCCTCCCAATACGTCGGTGCTCTCGAAGAGATCGGACTCGGCTGCGGTGGGCGCAAGGTCAACGGGGGCTGAAAGGGGTTCGCCATACTTCACGATGCCGGATGTGCCGGCTTCGGATGTCTTGCCGTCATAAGAGGCTGTGACACTGGCCTGATAGGAGGAGTAGGGCTGTCCCTGCGGATAGGCGATGGTGTAGGATGTCGATGTGGTCTCTCCCTGCTTCTTTCCATTGAGATATACTGTGTAGGAAATCTCAGAGGGATTCACATAGCCTCCGTCAGCACCTTTTTCTACGGGATTCCATGTAAGTGAAGTGCCTTTAAGCACTATGTTCTCCGGGGTGGCCGGAGTGTCATGACCCACATAGATGCTGCGGCTCCCCTGACGGGAAGTCTTGTCGGCATAAGTGGCTCGCACTGCGAACACATGATTGCCTTCGCTCAGATCCTTGGCCTCGAAGCGTATCATGGTGGAGGGTGATGCTTCCCCTTCTGCTGCTTTCTCTCCGTCGATGGTGGCTGTCCAGGTAAGGTTGCCGTTGATGGTGTTGCCGTTCACGAGAGTTGAGGGCATCTTGAAGCTTACCGTGCCGCTCAGTGCGCCGGCTCCGAAGTCGGCATCTTCAAAGGATGGAGCCATAGGAGCCTCCGGGTCGCCTTTCTCATTGGCGGGAATGAGGAAGGAGAACTGAGTCATGTCGTTATAGTCGCAGATGAGCTTGCAAGTGTGAGCGTTCAAATCTACGGCATAGAGATGTGACTTGCCTCCCTGGGTGAAGACATTCCAATAGTAAATGCCACTGTCAGGCTCGAATGCAAGGGCAGTGTAGGAATACTGGTAATCCTTGAGGTCGGGAGTGAATATCTCTGTCTGGTTGCCGGTGGCCGGGTCTATGTAGACGAAGCTTTTGCGGTTGAAGCCCACGAGTTTGCCGGTCTCCTCGCTGTAGGTGAGCGAGCCGCAGAGCTCGTCACTGCCCACGATGCGGATCACCTTTGTCTCCGTGATGTCATAATTGGAGCTTTTGAAGACAAATTGATTGCCGTCGGCCGACCATCCGTAGCCATACACACGGTCGCTCTCCGGAATGTAGGCGGCCAGCATGAAGTAGTTGAGATAGTCGTCCGGCCCTACGTCAATACCCCGCGAGGTGATGACGCTGCCGTCAGCTTCGTTCAGCTCCAGATAGTTGAGGGCATAGAGCTTTCCTTCAGCCAGGAGGGAGGAGATGCCGCAGAGTTTGCCGTCGCGGCGCCAGCCTGCCGTCATGGGGATACCCGTTTTGCCCGAATGGTCGGTCCATATCCAGTCGGTCAGTCCGTCGGGCATGAGGGAGTACCATCCGAGTTGCTCACGGGTGTTATAGCATTCGTAGCCGTAAAAAACGGGAGAGGAAGGAGCGGCCATGGCCGCCCCTCCCATGAGTGTTGTCATTGCCGCAAGAGCGGCGATGCGAATGTTCATCTTTATTAGGGATTGAGGATTCGTATTTATTGGAGCGTGGTGCAGCCTTACTTCACGGCCACTTTCCAGCTCTGCTTGCCGGCTTTAACGATATAGATGCCGGCCTGCACCTGGATGCGTTCGCTGTTGCTGCGGCAATCGAGGGATGCCACCTTGCGTCCGTCGGCTGCAAAGATGTCGGCAGTGGCGCCTTCGAGCCCGTTGAGAAGTATCTCGCCGCGGCTGCCGGCAGCGTTGGCAAGAAGGTTGATGGGCTGATCAATTCCGGATTCCTTCTCGATAATGCTGAGGTTGCGGATATACCAGCCGCGCTGGTCTGCGGCACTGATGCTGTGGATACCTACGTAGTAGCCGCCGGCTGCATCCACCTCGAAGTCATACTTGAATTCCTCCCAGCTCTGCAGGCTCACCTGAGTGCGGGGTGCCACGCGGATATCGATCATACCCTCGGCTGTATTCTCCTGGCTTGCCCAGATCTCAAAGTATTCCTCATTGAAGTTGGAGGCATGGCAGCAGGCCTCAAATGAGATGCTGTAGACAGAGGCATCGCTGGGGAACACGAGCTTCGGTGTGATGAGCCAGTCGTTGCCGGGATTGTCATAGTCGCGGCCTGTGTAGAAAGTCTGGTCACCTTCGAGCACGTAATAGCGCCAGCCGCTCTTGTCGTCGTCAACGTTGATGACGGTCATGAGGCGAGCTTCTTCCTCGGAGGGTGTCACTACGAAGGGGAGCGAATAGCCACTGCCGGCGATTATCTGGTTGCTGTAGCCGGCCTCCGACTGCACACCTCCAACTATGGCCACAACCTGTGCGATGAAAGGTTTGTTGGGTGCTTCGCCGTCAAACTCGATCTCTGCGCGGCATTCCTTGGTGATCAGTTTCTGTTCGCCGTTGAGGAAGACGCCATAGGAGATGGTCTCTCCTTCGAGGGATGTGCCGTGTGCGCCTCGAGTCACGGGATTCCACGTCACTTCAAATGTGTTTGCATCCTTCTCGCTGATCTTCACATTCTCAGGTACATAGGGAGCGTCTATCCCGACCCATGTATTGGTGAATACGCTTGCACCGCGAAGATCACCGGTGGAGGCATAGAAGGAGAAGGTGTGCTCTCCGCTCTGGAGGTCTTTATATTCCACTGTCACTTCCTCGCCGGGGGCAGCTGTGCCTGTGTAGGTCTGGCCGCCGGGAATCTCCGTGGCTGTCCATGTCAGCTCAGCGGGCATCTCCGATCCGTCGGACATGGCTGTCGGCATGGTGTAGACGATAGTGCCGGAAGTGGATGTGCCTTCAAAACCATAGTCCTTCAGTGTGCCGGCTGCCGGACCTCCGGGCATTCCGTCGTCATCGTTGCAGCACATGAAGGTGATCTGGTCGAGGAAGGGATAGGCCTTCAGGATCTCGCAATGGTAGGTGGTGGGATCGATTCTAACGAAGTCGGAGTCGAACTCGGCATACTGGGCATCCCAGAAGAAACACTTATCCTTGGGACTGTAGACCATACCGGAACTCCAACCCGCCATATTGTCGACACGCGGAAGATCCACGTCGCCGAGATATTCGAAGTTGCCGTAGACGTCGAATCGGATGATGCCGTTCATGCCGTCAATGCCGTAGAAGTGATTGTCGGTGACGTTGTAGCATACTGATTTGCAGAGCATGAAGTCGGGGGGCATCACGCGGATGATCTCTGCTTTCTCAGGGTCGGCCGCAGGGGCTTTCACAAGATAGTCGATGCTGCGGTCGGCGTTGAAGGAGAAACCGTAGATGTAGTCATCGGTAGGGTTGTAGGCGGCAGTAAGCATGTAGCGATACTGCTTGTCGCCGCTGATGTCGATGACACGCTCCGTCACGTTTTCACCCGTATTGAAGTCGAATTCAAGATAGAGTAGTTTTGAAGCGTTGCCGTAGAGACCGCACACTTTGTTGTCGCGGATCCATCCGCTGGTGAAGTATGTGCCCGACATGATGAGCTTCTCGTCGAGCCAGAGGAGCTCCATGTCTCCTTCGGGAGATATGGCATACCAGCCGTTGCGGTCGTGTTTCTCGGTATATCCGAGGAAGCCATAGATGCTTGATCCGGAGGGCGAAGTGGTCTGCGCCTGGAGCTGCATCATGCCGCCAAGTGCCAGAAGTGCCAGTGCGCCTCCTTTGTAAAGTTTCTGCATATGAAGTGTGTTGTTGATAAGTTGTCGTGGTTTGATATAGTGTTGTGTTTGCAAAAATAATAAAAAAAAACAACTCCGTGAATTACGGAGCTGCTTTTTCAGATGTATGAATTATTTTTCGTCGTAGACTTTAATTTTTGTTTGCCGATGCTCTTTTTCTCTTTCCCGGGGTTCTTCCCTACGGGGCTTTCCCTTCCTTTCCAGCGATTTTCCCATCCTTTCAGGTGGCTTTCCCTTCCTTGCCGGTGGCTTTCCCTTCCTTATTGTAGGTCTTGCACCAGCGGCTTACCATGCAGTTCATGCAGTCTGGGCGTCGGGCGGTGCAGGTGTAGCGGCCGTGGAGGATCAGCCAATGGTGGGCTTTGGCCACAAGCTGTTCCGGAATGTAGCGCATCAGAGTCTTTTCCGTCTGCAGGGGATTCGGAGAATCATCGGTGAGTCCCATGCGGTTGCTGACGCGGAATACGTGGGTGTCTACAGCCATGGCTGCCTTGTTCCAGACTACGGATAGCATCACGTTGGCCGTCTTGCGTCCCACTCCTGGAAGCTTCATGAGCGAATCGATGTCTGAGGGCATCTCGCCGCCGAACTCTTCAGTGAGCATCTTGGCGGCGCGGATGAGATGGCGCGTCTTATTGTTGGGAAAGGTGACGCTGCGGATATATTCATATACTTCCTCCTCGCTCGCTGCCGCCAGCGATGCCGGGTCGGGGTAAGCCTCAAATAGGGGAGGAGTGACTATGTTCACCCGCTTGTCAGTGCATTGGGCCGAGAGTATCACGGCCAGAAGCAGATGGAAGGGAGTGTCATATTGAAGTTCGGTCTTTGGCTCCGGCATTAGTTCTGAGAAGATGGCCAGGGCTCCGGCAAACCGTTCCTTCTTCGTCATTTCGAGCGTGCGTTGTCAAATTCGTGGAGGAAACGGATGTCGTTCTCGGAGAAGAGTCGGAGGTCTTTCACACGATATTTGAGGTTTGTGATTCGCTCCACACCCATACCGAAAGCGTAGCCGCTGTAGATTTCGGGGTCTATGCCGCATGCTTTGAGCACATTGGGATCCACCATGCCGCAACCGAGGATCTCCACCCAGCCTGTTCCTTTGCAGAAGGCGCATCCTTCGCCGCCGCATATGTTGCAGCTGATGTCCATCTCTGCGGAAGGTTCCGTGAAAGGGAAGTAGCTTGGACGAAGGCGTATCTTGGTCTCCGGCCCGAACATCTGCTGTGCAAAATAGAGGAGCACCTGCTTGAGGTCGGCAAAGCTTACGTTCTTATCGATGTAGAGTCCCTCCACCTGATGGAAGAAGCAGTGCGCGCGTGCCGAGATGGCTTCGTTGCGATAGACCCGGCCCGGGCATACGATACGGATGGGGGGCTGCGTCTTCTCCATCACGCGTGTCTGAACACTCGAAGTGTGTGTGCGTATCAGCACGTCGCTCGGCTCTCGGGTTATGAAGAATGTATCCTGCATGTCGCGCGCCGGATGGTCGGGTGGGAAATTGAGCGAGGAGAATACGTGCCAGTCATCTTCAATCTCCGGACCTTCAGCAATGGTGAATCCCATCCCCGCGAAGATATTGAGTATCTCATCCTTCACGAGCGACAGGGGATGACGCGTACCGAAATGACTCGGGGTGGCAGTGCGTGTAAGGTCGATGCTGACATCGGCAGTCTCTGTCGTGGCCACCTTGTCCTTGAGGCAATTGATCCTCTCCGTCGCTATATTCTTCAGCTCATTGAGCTTCTGCCCCATCTCACGCTTATGCTCGGCGGCAACGTTGCGGAGCTCTGACATCATGGAGGGGATGATTCCCTTTTTTGAGAGATATTTGATGCGGAGTTCCTCCACCTGCTTGGGGTCGGAGGCATCCAGCGCCTTTATTTCCTGTATGAGGGTTGAAATTTTGTCAATCATATCGGTTGTCCGTTGCGGTAGAAAATATCCTTAATGATGCGGGAAAATATCCTAAAGAATAGAAATTATCCCATTAATTGGATTTAATACGCGAAATTACAAAATTTCCTCCAATCCTACAAATTAGTGGAGGTTTTAGGCTTTAGGCATTAGGTATTAGGCAGTCCTAACGCCTAAAACCTAA
>CAZPQD010000062.1:16013-18068 GCA_964588625.1 uncultured Sangeribacter sp.
CCTAAAACCTAACGCCTACGCCGCAATCTTCGTCAGGGCCGACTCGATCTTGAGCGCAAGTTCTCCGGTGCTCTTGATGAAGTGATAGAGTTCTATGTATGGGCTCATGCTGCGGTCGGGCTTTGCCAAATCTCCCTTCCATGATGCTATCTTGGCGGAGATCTCTTTCTCCTCGGCGGCTGTCTCCTCCGGTTGCGTGCCACGGCGACTGCTATCGAACAGGTCGGCGGAGGCGAAGAGCTGGTAATCGGCCACGAATGCAAAGCAGTCTTCCATAAGTTCCGGCCAGAGGGTCATGTCGATGCGCCCCTGCAATGAGTCGAGATATAGGCTTGTGCGCGAAGCACTCTTCATCAACCGCTCCACGGCAGGCTGACGTGAATTATCGATGGCGAGGCCCGACGGCTGGTAGAGGTCGGCCATATCACTGAAACTGAAATCGGGGTTGAAGCTTCCTCCCTCGTCGGTGCGCTTGTCAAGCGGAGTAGTCACGGCGCGGCAATAGGCGAGGAAAGTGTTGAGGTTGTGGAGGATGGCGGGTGCTGATTTCACAAGTTTCTCTTTTTCCTGCGCATCATGCACCCTGCGTTGCTTCTCAAGTTCGGACTCCACATCAATCTCCGACTTCATCGCGCCTACGGCGTTCAGGAAGAGTCCTAAGATGATCAAGCCGCACATCACCTCGACAGCCGTCACGCATTGTGCCATGGCGTGAGCGGGAGTGTAGTCGCCGAAGCCGAGGGTCGTGATCGTTACGATACTGTAGTAGAGCCAGCTGCCGTAGTCCGTGCCGGCTCCGTCGGGAATACGGAACTGACCGTCCGGAAGCCAACTGTAGATGAGTGCGAAGATCGGGGTAAGGATGATGTAGATACATATCCAGACGATTGGCCTCACGTTGGAGACCACATGGAAGAAATGACGTATCCTGTCGGAAAGTGAGAGTGCCATAGTGGAAGAGTTTTGTGTGTTTTCTAATCTGTGTGTTTTATGATAAGTTTGATTCTATCTTAAAAATAGAAAAGTAGCTTTCTTCTCCATAATACAGGAAGAAAGCTACTTTTAAAACGTTTATGATCGGCGTATGGTTGCAGAAGTGTCAGTCAAGTTTCAGCACGGCGAGGAAGGCCTTCTGCGGCACTTCCACCGATCCGATCTGCTTCATGCGTTTCTTGCCGGCTTTCTGCTTCTCGAGCAGCTTACGCTTTCGGGAGATGTCGCCGCCGTAGCATTTCGCGGTCACATCTTTGCGCACGGCCTTGATCGTCTCGCGGGCTATGATTTTGGCTCCGATGGCTGCCTGGATGGCTATGTCAAACTGCTGGCGCGGAATGAGCTCCTTAAGTTTCTCACACATGCGGCGTCCGAATCTTACGGCGTTGTCGGCATGCGTGAGCGTGGAGAGGGCATCGACGCTCTCGCCGTTGAGCAGTATGTCAAGCTTCACGAGATTCGAGGGGCGGAAGTCGTGGAGGTGATAATCGAAGGAAGCGTATCCCTTCGAAATGCTCTTGAGTTTGTCGTAGAAGTCTATCACTATCTCGCCGAGCGGCATGTCGAAGGTGATCTCCATACGGTTGCCGGAGATGTATTCCTGCTTGATGAGTTCGCCGCGCTTGCCGAGACAGAGTGTCATGATTGGTCCGATATAGTCGGCGGCGGTAATGATGGTGGAGCGGATGTATGGTTCCTCGATATGGTCGATCAGTGTAGGTTCGGGAAGTCCGGAAGGATTGTGTACTTCTGTGACGTTGCCTTTCTTATCGTAGACCTTATAGCTTACGTTGGGCACAGTGGTGATTACATCCATGCCGAACTCGCGACCAAGACGTTCCTGGATTATCTCCATATGGAGCAGCCCGAGGAATCCGCAGCGGAAACCGAATCCGAGGGCCGCTGATGATTCTGGCTGGAATGTAAGCGAGGCATCGTTGAGCTGAAGTTTCTCAAGTGAGGCCCTCAGGTTCTCGAAGTCTTCTGTCTCTATGGGATATACGCCGGCGAAGACCATCGGTTTCACTTCCTCAAATCCGTCGATGGCCTCATCGCAGGGAC
>CAZPQD010000063.1:0-16490 GCA_964588625.1 uncultured Sangeribacter sp.
CGAGTTTGAGTACGTCTACAAGATATTCCCAGGCCCAATCAATAGCTTCTTTCTTGAAATAGTCGCCAAACGACCAGTTGCCCAGCATCTCAAACATGGTGTGGTGGTAGGTGTCGTGGCCGACCTCTTCAAGGTCGTTGTGTTTACCCGACACGCGGAGACACTTCTGGCTGTCGGTCACGCGCTTGGACTCCGGTGCACGGTTGCCCAAAATGATATCCTTAAACTGATTCATTCCGGCGTTGGTAAACATCAGGGTAGGATCATCCTTGAGAACCATGGGTGCCGAAGGCACGATTTTATGTCCTTTCTCTTCAAAAAAATTCTTGAAGGACTCTCTGATTTCTTTTGACGTCAACATATATTGTTCGGTATATTATTATCGGTTTGCAACTTCGTCGAAAAAGACGAGACGTATGTTTCAATCTGCAAATTTAATAATTTTCTCCGACATTATTGACACTCACGGCGTCGGCTTTGAATTTTTTAGCTACTGATCCGGCCGTAAATCCTATTTAATGAAATTTCGGAGGTAGTCTTCAAGTGAGTCCCGCTGATTCAGTTTCAATTTGCTCCTCAGTCTCCAGCGTGCCTGCTTCACGGATTCCGGCCTTATGGCCATCACGCGGGCGATGTGCTTGTTGTCGAGACCTACGGAGATATAGGAAGCGAGCCTTATGTCGGCCTCTGTCAGGTCAGGGAAATTGCTTTTGAGTTTCACCACAAATTGTGGCGCAAGGCTTCCGAAGGTCTTGAGGAAACCCTCACTGTTATCTGTCGAACCTAAATGCACCTTTATCGAATTGTCTATCTTGCGCGCGGCAGTATCATTGATCTCCCCTTCATCCTTCAGATTCCGGACTTCCGATTCGAGCTCCTTGAGTATTTTGGTTTTCTCTTCGAGCACTATCTCGGTAGCCATCAGTTTTCGGTTGGCGCGTTCGAGTTCAAGATCCGTGCGGGCCTTTGCGAGTCTTTGCTTCTGTAGGCGTGAGTAAATAAGCGCAGCCAAAGATGAAACCAATAGAAGTAATAGGGAAAGCGAGAGGATCCAGATGAGCGTTCGCCGTTTTGTGATGTCATTCTGGAGCTTGAGTATCTCGATGTCGGCTGCCACATTCATGTTGCGGATCTCCTGCTGCGTCTCTTCATTGCGCAGATTGTTGTGAAGATCGGAAGCCATTTTCAGATAGCGGTAGGCACTGTCGGGCTGTCCTGCTGCATGGTGGAAATTACTCCGGGCCTGAAGATATTCATACCGGATATGCGGATCTTCGGCATACTCGAGATTTTGGGCTGCCGCCTTTAGATAAAAGGCGGCAGAGTCGAGTTGTCCGGCGAGGATTTTGCTCTCGGCTATTCGCGACTGATAGAGACATTCCATATCCTCCGTATTATAACGTGACCTCACAGCTCTGTAGGCAGCATTGAGCGAAGCGCTGTCGCCGGTCAATTCACTTATGTTGCCAAGCAGAATGTCACGCACGCGTTCCGCTACGGGAGCTGCCGTGTCGGCGAGTGTGGCCTGCATCAGGTTGAGAGAGGACACTGTGTCTCCTCGGCTCAGAAGGATATTGGCATGATTGATCCTGTTGTTTGAAACCTGTTGTCTGAACCCTCCGGCTTTAAAAAGAGAGTCAGCCTTTCCCAAATAATATTCAGCTCGTTCCCAATCCTTGATTTCGCTGAGAAACATTCCGGTCTCCATAGCATAGTCAGCCGCAACAGGTATATCGCCGCTTTCAAGAAAAAACTCATATTGCTTTTTCAGGAAGTTGTATCGCTGCGGAGTTGGCTCATGGTAGTCCATGTCAAGATTCCAAACTATGCGGTTGAATGTATGAGGATACTTTGCGGAGTCGGTGAGTGAGAGAGCCTTCCTCAGCAACCGGTCGCCCTCCTCGGTGTCGCCTGTGGCGTAAAGGAAACGTCCCTTCCAATATAATGTCCGCGCATGAATCTCTCCATTTTCCCCTTTCCTCATGTCAATCTTTTCCATTTCCGAAATGGGCTGCTGAAGAGAGTCTGCGGAAGCGTAAAAGTTGAAACGCTTTTCCGCCACGACAGTCAGGGAATCAAAATCCGGATTGACCGGAGTCCAGCCGAAAGGAGATACAGCCTCACTGTTGCGCCCGCAAGATGCGAGTAAGAAATAGATGCACGCAAAGGATGCCATAATCTTACCGATGTTTTTCATGATAGTTTTCATATTGGATGTAAAGTTAATGAAAAGTTGGCGGATTACGGTGATAATGTGGGCTTTTCGTCGTCAGTAGACCGATTGTAGACCGGTTAACTGCGGGTTGATTTACTTCTGTTTGTGTCTATTCGGTCTATTAACAGCCTATTGCGCAATGAAATCACGGCAAACAGTTTTCAGTGACGCAAGTAATATATAATTTTGCGCCGTCAATCTGATTCTTCCTCCCGGCAGAATGATTTGATGATTTGAATCTTCGGTCACTTTTAATCAAAACAACATATTGTCCAACTAAATTCTAAGTAATGAGTAAACGAATCCTAAGTGCTTTGTCGGCTGTGCTTCTCTCTTACGGTCTGACGCATGCGATCACCTACACCTATGGCGACCTTAATGCCACAACAAAGACCTGTACGCTTCTCAGTTGGGGAGGAAACCAGCCAACTTCGGGCAAACTGACCCTCAAGGAAACCTACGAGGAGAATGGCGTGACATACACGGTCAACAGGATAGCCGCTCACGCTCTCGACAACCTGACAGAGGTTACTGAAATAACTATCCCTTCAGGAGTAGTATGGATCGGCAATGCCAGGGAATCTTACGACGCGAGCACACTTAACTTCAACAATTGCCCGAAACTCCAGAAATTCAAGGTTGCTACTGGCAACCCACAGTTCGAGGCCTCGGAAGACGGTATACTGACCCGATCCGACGGTGATATGATTGTGCGAGTTCCGGAGGCGTTGCAGGTAACGGGCAATCGTTACGTGATGCCGACAAATATCATCGTGATTCATCCCGATGCCTTTGCGGGCAACAATACAATCAGTGTAATCTCACTTTCTCCCAATCTCTGGGGCTTCTACAGCAATTGCGGATTTAACGACATGAAGATGCTGAGCATGTTTACTATCAACGGCTCCTCCGCAAAGTCTTTCGTTATCTCCAACAATGTTCTCTATAATAAGGACAAGACACAGATAGTAAGTTATCCTCCTAGAAATCAGGTGCCTACTTTCTCCATTCCCGATGGTGTGACTTCAATCGGTGAGAAGGCATTTGCCAACAATGCCTCCCTCAAGCAGATCGACTTCAATCAGGTGCAAGAGATCGGAAAATATGCCTTCTCGGGATGCGGATTCCAGACGATGGAACTTCCCAACCGCAGCATTGATCTCAAAGAGGGTACTTTCAGCAATTGCTATGCACTCTGGAAAATATTTATCCCCTCGTCAGCAACTTTACCGAAGAATTTCGCCCGCAATTGCGCTTCCCTGACCCAGGTCACCATGACCGGCACAACAGTCACTCTTAAAGATTGTGCGTTCAAGGGTTGCAAAAAACTCGAAAACTTCGGTTTCAACACTTCGATGACATTTGATGGCGACAGTATCTTCGCGGAGTGTGGCTTCAAGGAGATAGTCTGGTCGCCCGGCAAACCGACAATGGAAGACCTTACACTCGGCACTGCAATGTTTGCCGGTTGCGAAAATCTCAGAAAGCTCGACCTTTCGGGTATAATCATCGAAGCGGATAATACCTTCTCAATCCACCCGATGGCTACTTCCGATTGCCCCGCACTCAAGGAGGTGATACTCCCGCGCTGGACTTCTTTCTGGTCGAGCGGCAAACCCGGTTTCCCCAACTTCGGATATAACTCTGCGATCGATCACCTTGAAATCGGAGCCTTTTCATTGGGTCAGAAGTCGAAACCCCTTTTCATCTACGATGAGGGAATATATTCACCCAAGGTGTTCCTGAAGACAACCGATGCCATCTCAGAATCATGGCCGGTAGGCTGCATGTTCATGACCTCAGGGTCGGCATTTGCTCGTCCCGTAATTATCTGCGAGCGTTACGACATTGCGTATTCAAAGGGCTATGACGACGGAGATTACATCCTTCCCAATGCTATCTACTACATTCCCGGTGGCGCTTACGCCAACTACAGCATGCTTCTTGATCACAATTGCACGGTCTACAACATGTATGACGTTGAAACAGTGAGCGACAACGGAATGTTCAAGCTTATGCTGACTCCCAAAGTCAGCGATGGTCTTAAGTTTACCGGTGTGACTGTCAATACAACTTATGTAGGTACTCCCGACGAAAACGGATGTATCACCACCAATATTCCCTTTGACTCAGTGGAGACTTATCTCGTGAATTATGAATATGATAATGTGGCTCTCAAAACCAAGTATCCCAAGCCCGAACTCTCAACCGTGGAGCGGATCTACGGTGAGGATCTGATGATCACTTCAAATCGAATTTATACCGGTGAGGGTGCAACAGGTTATGAATTGTTCGACCTTTCAGGAAGACTCGTGGCTTCGGGAGTTGCCGATATGGTGGATCTCGGCGGTCTTTCAACCGGTGTTTACGTTGTGAAAGTTTCCTATAAAGATGGACGGGAGATTTCCCGCAAGATAGTACGCTGATACAGGTATTGTTTGATAAAGTCTAAATGATAATTGTGAGTGAGGGCGTGTCGCGGCAGCGGCGTGCCCTCATGCTTTTTGATGCTGTTAATGTGCGGCAGATTTTGATAGTAGGGGATTATTTTGTAATTTCGTGGTTAATATGAAACGCAACGTCGCATATCGCTATAACCCTGATACCGACAATTTCGAACGTATCTATCCCTCTTTGAAGACAAGGCTTATCAAAGCGCTTGCCTTCATCGGCTGCTCCGTGGTTTTCGGAGCGCTCCTTTTTATCATTGCTTTCTATGGATTTGGAACTCAAGGAGAGGAGAATCTTCGTCGTGAGAATGCGCTGTTGAAGACACAATATAACGTGCTCAACCGTCGTCTCGACAATTCGCTGAAGATCATGAGCGACATTCAGAACCGCGACGACAATTTCTACCGCGTCATGATGCAGATGGAGCCGATGTCGCGCAGTCAGCGTTTCGCAGGTCTCGACAATGAGAAGCGTTACAAGGAGATTCAGAAACTTCCTGATGCCGGACTCGTGAAACTGCTCACACAGCGGCTCGACCTGTTTGACCGCCAGCTTTATGCACAATCAATCTCATTTGACCAGCTGCGTTCGGAAGCCGCCAACCAGAAAGACAAACTCGCCCACATCCCTTCTATCATACCGATCCACATCAAGGACTACACCATGTCATCCGGTTATGGATACAGGCGTGACCCTGTATATGGCTCCACGAAGTTTCATGAAGGACTCGACTTTGCCGCCAAGAGCGGCACTGCCGTATATGCTACCGGCGACGGCGTAGTGGAACTTGCCGAGCGCAAGAGCGGCTATGGAAATTGCATCGACATTTCGCATGGCTACAATTATCTGACCCGCTATGCGCATCTCAGCGAGATCTTGGTGGAGTCAGGGCAGGAGGTGAAGAGGGGAGACCTGATAGGCAAGGTTGGCTCAACCGGTAAATCTACCGGACCGCATCTTCATTATGAAGTGCGATTTAAAGATGAACCTCAGAACCCTGTGAATTACTATTTCATGGACGTAACGCCCGAGCAGTATGCCGAAATGGTGCGCGAAGCCGAAAATGCAGGCCATGTGATGGACTGATGTTTGAATGAATGGGGAATGATAGAGTGAAGAGTAATTAACGGAGGTGATAAGATGAAGAGAGACTTTGAGTCCGAGATGCCTGAGTTTGACAAGAAGTATTACAAGATACGCGACGTGTCGCAACTTCTCGACGTGCCGGCAAGCACTTTGCGCTATTGGGAATCGGAGTTTCCTGAAATCACTCCGCGCAGGAGTCAGGCAAATCAGCGGTTCTATACTCCCGATGATATACGCACACTCCGGATGATACATTATCTTGTGAAGGTCAAGGGGCTTCGTCTCGACGCAGCCAAAGAGGAACTCAGCAAGAACCGTCAAAATGTCTCGAAGCGTCTTGAGGTAATCGATATCCTCACGGAGACGCGCCGCGAACTGACCGAAATCCTCTCCGCCCTCACCAAGCGCAGGTAATATAATATTTTATTCTATCTTCTTGTAGGGACATCGCTTTGCGATGTATAATGTGATTGTCTAATAGCCAAGTTGCTACATATTCTTATTAATCAGATTGGAATTGTAATAGGAGGGGTCGCCCGTGACGTTCTGACCGACAAACTCCGGAAGAGAGTACGGTTCATCCGGATAATCAAGTTCAATTTCTGCCAACACCAGCCCTTTTAATTGGCCGAGGTATTCATCTACTTCCCATTTCTTCCCTTCGTAGAAGACGATGTAACGGTTTTTCTCCAATAGGGGAGGTTCGCAGAGTCCTAACAACTTCTCCGCATCTTCAGCCGGGATCTCATACTCAAACTCAAGCCGCGCATCGCCGTGATTCTTCCCTTTGACTGTAAGATAGCCACGGTTGCCCATCTTTCTGACCCTTACCGTCCGCTCCGGCACACGCGACAGGTAGCCCTGACTTATGGCCTGCATCTCCGAGGCCAGGCTTTTGAAAGAGTCATCCTTGACTTTATATTTATGCTCTATCTCGATGCCCATTGATAATATACTTATAAATTAGACGTTTATTAATGTACCACCTATCTTTACCGATTGGTGCGTGCATACAAAATTAATAAATATCGTCCGGATTTACAATCGGCGGTCTTTAGGTTGAATCGCAATTATACTTAATTTGCTTAAATTCAGAAGCAAAATATTGACTCTCCCGCTCATTGTTGCCGCAGTCTTGCTTTTTGCAATTGATGCTGCTGCTGCAAAGCCCGCGCGTGCTTCTTCCAAGAAAGTGGTGGGCGTTGTCACCGATGTCACCACCGGTGAGCGATTGCCTTTTGTAAATGTCTATTCCACTAAAAACAAGAAAGGAACTACCACTGATCTCAATGGTGTTTTCACGCTCTATCTGCCTTCCGGATCAGTAATCGACGTTTCCTCTTTGGGCTACGACAAGATGTCGCTGACTGTGCCCGGTTCTCCCGATACCCTCCGGTTCATGATGGAGCCTTCAACCACAGAGCTTGTAGAGGTGGTAGTCAAACCGAAAAAACAGAAATATTCCAAGAAAAATAATCCCGCTGTTGATCTGATGCGTCAGGTCAGGGCGGATGCCGGCAAGCATGACCCGACCCGGCAGCCCTATTACAGTTATGACCGCTACGACAAAGTGGTGCTCGCACTCAACGACTACAAAGGATATATGCCCGGCGACGACGGCGAGGTGAAGGGTAAGTTCAAGTCAATCGCCACCCTGGTTGATACGGGAGTCTGGACAGGCAAACGTATCCTTGATGTTTCGCTGAAGGAGAAATTGGCAACCCGAATCACCACCTCCGGTGGTGTCGACAAAGAGATTGTCACTGCCCAAAGGTCAAACGGAATAGACAAATCGCTCGATGAAAACTATTCGCGAGCACTCTTTGAGGATATACTGCGCGAAGTTGACGTCTATGCCAACGATGTGCCGGTGATGCGCAACAGATTTGTAAGTCCTCTGTCATCTCTCGGTGCTGACTATTATATGTATCACATTGAGGACACGGTCTTGATCGGCACCGACCGATGTGTTGAGCTATCATTCGCTCCACACAATCCGGAATCTATGGGTTTCAATGGCAAACTCTACATTCCCGTTGAGGATTCTGTAAAGTATGTGAGACGCGTGATGATGAGGCTTCCGAAGGCTTCCAATGTCAACTATGTGGAAAACATGTATCTGAGCCAGAATTTCCGCAAGGATTCCCTCGGTTTCACACACAAGACTCTCGACGACATGATAGTCGAACTTCATATTGCCGGAGCTGTGGGAAGGGTATATCTTGCGCGTCAGTCGCGATATGATGACCACTCGAATAAAAAGAGGGACGACCTTAAGGAGTTTTACGACAAATTAGGCAATTCTTTCGTGATCGATGAGGCAGATTCCAGAAATTCTGATTTCTGGACCGACGCCCGTATGATTCCACTCACATACGCCGAAAAACAATTGGCGGTCGATGAGTCTCCCTTCCGCAAATATCCGGTGATTTACTGGACTTCGAAAGTCGTAGAACTCATTATCAAGGGTTTCGTCACTACGGGCAAACCGAGCAAATTCGATTTCGGTGCTCTTGATACGTTCGTCAGTTATAATGCCACTGAGGGGTTGCGTCTTGCCCTCGGAGGAATCACCACGGCCAATTTAAACGATCATCTCTTTGCCCGAGGCTATGTGGCATACGGCTTCAGGGATCACCGTTGGAAATACAGTGGTGAACTCGAATATTCGTTCGTGAAGAAGAAATACCACTCGCGGGAGTTCCCGATGAATGGTATCCGGCTATCTTATACCTACGATGTCAATAAACTCGGTCAGCACTACATGACCAATGCCGCCAGCAACCTGCTCAACTCAGTGAAACGTCTTGAAAGTAATCTTACCACTTACGAGCGTCTGGCGAAATTGGAATATAATATCGAATGGCGCAACAATCTTTCGCTTGAGGCTGCAATAAGGAACCAACGCCAGGAAGCCTCACGCTATGTGCCGTTTATCACATCCGACGGCACCAATGTCAATGCCTACACCGAAAACAGCCTCCGCGTGCAACTCCGCTATGCCCCGGGAGAGAAATTCATGCAGACCTATAATGACCGGCGCAATATCAACCGCGACGCGCTCTGTCTGATACTTGCCCATTCTTTCGGTCCGAAGGGTCTGTTTGGATCTGAATATACCCTCAACCTTACTGAGTTCTGCCTTCAGAAACGGTTCTGGTTTTCTGCTTTCGGTTATGCCGATATCATCTTCAAGGCTGCGAAACTCTGGAATCAGGTGCAGTTCCCCGCTTTGCTATGGCAGAACGCCAATGTGGCTTATACCGTGCAAACAGAGACCTATTCCCTGCTCAACCCGATGGAGTTTGCCATGGACCAATATGTTTCGCTCGACCTCAACTATAATCTCAACGGATTGATATTCAACAGAATTCCTCTTATTAAGAAATTGAAACTTCGAGAGGTACTCACTTTCAAGGGATTTGCTGGAAGGCTGACGAAAAAGAATAATCCGGAATATAACGACAACCTTTTCCGCTTCCCGGCCGGCGATGTGACGCAGGTGATGGGTAAGACACCCTACATGGAGATCGGCGTAGGCATAGACAACATACTGACATTCCTCCGCCTCGATTACATCTGGCGTCTCAGCTACAGAGACAAACCCGGAGCACCGAACTCCGGCCTCAGGTTCTCATTTCATTTTGCCTTCTGATTTGTATAAACACCATCTCGCCGGATGGAATGGCATGGGATTCCCAAACTGTCGGCTTCTGCTATAAGCCTGTTTTCACGAGATTTCCTTACCGACGGATGAATCACAACCTGTCGGGCTCTGATGTGGGACATTATCTCCGGCAATGAGTTGCGTATTCCTCCTGATAAAAGGAGTATCTCACATTCTTGAGCAGGAATACCGTTTACGGGACAATCAAGGTTTATGATCCTCTCTTCCCCGGCATTGAATCCCGACATTCCCTTGCGATGGAAAGTCACCATGTTTTCCGGTGCTGATCTATTCACGCGGTAGGCGATTTCCGGACTGCGCGGAGTGTTTCGGATTATGTATTCACAATTTTGGCTTCTTTCCAACGAAAGGGGTATGGAGATCAAAAAGAGAAGAGAGGCCGCCACAAGCGTACCTTTCAAAAACTTCCATTTCTTACCATTGATGATAAACCCCGAGAGAATCACAACTGCTAACCAAAGTATTACGGTGGCTACGGAAGGTCTAAACCGCATTACAGCCTCGCCATCATTAGTGAGATAATTGATAAACCGGTCTGCTGATTCCAATGTAATATCCAATGTTTTGCCCAACCATTCAAACAGTGTAGAAATCACCGGAATGGTGGTCAGTCCTAATGAGTTGCCTGCGAGAAATGCTATGGAACATACGAGGTAGAAAGGCAAGAGGCCACTCCCTACGGCGCTCATAGACGGCAGCGGCCGCTTCAGCCATGGCCGCCTCCACAGATTCATAGAGAAGGGCATCGCGCACACTGGCACGGAGCATACGGTTGCGGGACTCCAGCGAACGGGTATAGCGTATCAGGTGGCTCAGATAGGTGGGATCGGCCTGCGAGATTACCACATCCATCAGCTTGCGGCGTTCTTCAGCCGACCCGCCGACAAGGCTCCAGTCCTGTGGAGTGACCGTTACTATGGGGAAATGGCCGATATGCTCCGATATGCGTCCATACTCCTTCCCATTGCGCTTAAGCGTCTTTCCTTTGCCCCTGACGATGCCGCAGGAGATCTCCTCAGCTCCTCCCGCATCCATGGTGTAGTGACCCTTGACGAGCAGCATCTCCTCCCCATGGCGAATGAGTGAGGATTCCGGCACAGAGGACATTGCTCTGGCCATGCTCATGAAATGGATGGCCTCGAGAAGATTGCTCTTCCCCATGCCATTGTTGCCAAGAAGACAATTGACTCCCGGGGAGAACTCCAGCTTCGCCGCCGGAATGTTCTTGAAGTTAAGGATGTCGATGCTGTCGAGGATCATGGTTTCATCAGTCTTTACACGATATCAGTCTTTTACCCCGTAAGAGAGGTCGCCTGCGTCGCCCAGACCGGGCACAATGTAGCTGTGGCTGTTGATTTCAGCGTCGATCGCTCCGGCCCAGATGGTGGTACGGTCGGCGGGAAAACGTTCGCTGACATAGTCGATGCCACGCTGAGAGGCAATCACACAGGCCACATGGATGGCAGCCGGAGTGCCTTTCTCAAGCAGCGCACGGTAGCCGAGTTCCATCGAGGTGCCGGTGGCGAGCATCGGGTCGACGAGGATAAGAGTCTTCCCTTCGATGGAGGGGGATGCGAGATATTCCACCACAACGTCGAAGTTGCAGTGTCGGTCGTCATAACGGCGGTAGGCACTGACGAAAGCGTTCTCCGCACGGTCGAAATAATTTAGGAATCCGTGATGGAACGGCAGTCCGGCGCGCAGGATGGTGGCGAGCACGATGTCATCTGCCGGAGTCTGGCAGTCGGCGATGCCGAGAGGGGTGTGGACGCGTTCGGTGCGATAGTTTAGGCGCTTCGAGATTTCGTAAGCCATGATCTGCCCGATACGGTCGATGTTGGTGCGGAATCTCAGAGGGTCGCTCTGAATATCCACATCGCGAAGCTCAAGCATATATCGGCTCAGAAGGCTTGGGGTCAAGGCGAAATTTATGATTTCCATATGATGGTGTTGATTCTATAGATTTATGGCAGGGGAGGTGTCTTACAACTTCACGAAGAGAGGAGTTTGCTGGCGGCCTTCAACGAAGCCTGCTCATCTGCATCGAGCTGTTGTTTGAGGTCGTCGAGCGAGTCGAAATGCTTCTCGTCGCGCAGTCTTGAGATGAAGCGGAGTGTGAGCGGCTGGGTATAAAGGTCGCCGTCCCATCCAATGAGATGCGCTTCTGTGGCGAGTTGGCCTGAATTTTCAACGGTGGGACGCGTGCCGATGTTCACCATTGCCGGCACGTTCTCCCCCTCAGCAGTGACGGCTATCGCAGCATATACCCCCGCTCCCGGTACGAGCCTGCGCGGATGCGACATAAGGTTGGCAGTAGGCCGGCCGAGTTTACGCCCCAAGGCTTTGCCCCCCACAACGACGCCGTCGAGTTCATACTCACGTCCCAACATGGCGTTGGCTTCCTCAATCCTGCCGGCAGCAACATCCCGGCGTATCCGGGAACTGCTGATGCCCTCCACGACGGGGGCCTCAATCACTTCGATTCCCTCCTGCTTGCCGAGGGCGGCATAATCGGAGATCGTCATGTCGAGTCCGTCATGTCCAAATGTATTGTCATAGCCCACGATAAGTTTTCTGACGCCCATGCGTTCGCGCAGCAGCCGGAGCCATTCGCGTGCGGAAAGGAGGGCAAGCCCCTTGTCAAAAGGCAGACGCAGGAGCGAGGCTCCGGTAGCCTCGATAAGCTGACGCTGTCTTGCAGGCGACGATAGCAACTTCGGGGCACGCTCCGGAGCAATGGTCTCGAGCGGATGCCTGTCGAAGGTGATTGCAATCGGGGTGAGTCCGCAGGCGTTGGAGGCAAGCGCATCGAGCACAGCCATATGGCCGAGGTGCACGCCGTCGAAGGTGCCGGCTGTGGCGATGGAAGGTTCGGAGAGTAGGGGGAATCTTTCAGGCGAGTCTTGAGTCATGTTGTCAGCAACCTTTGGAGGCGCGAGCATCGAGAAGACACTCTGCCACGTGAAGCATAGATTTGTCGGAGGAGGTATTGTCGATCCGGAAAGCCAACATCCCGGCCTTACGGGCAGCCTCGCAATTGGCCTGCGAGTCATCGAGCATAAGGGTCTCCGATCCCTTGAGTCCGTAACGATTGAGCACGGTGCGGAAAATCTCCGTATCAGGTTTGCAGGTGCCCTCTTCGAAAGAGGCCACGATGCCATCGAAGTAATCCCTGACGCGCAGCCCCTCCTGCTGAAAAGCACGGCTTATCCAACCGTGGAACATCACCGGATTGGTGTTGGAAAGCGCGTAGACGCCATATCCAGCCTCACGGAGGGCACGCAAGGCCTTGAGGCGTTCCGGGGGGAGCTTTACGAGAAAAGCCTCGAAAGCATCCGTGATTTCAGTGTCGGTGACACCCGGGCGGCAACGCTTTCGCAACAGGTCGAAGACTTCCCCCGCCGTCTTGTTGCCCGTCTCAAGGCCGAGGAAAGGCTCTTCCTGACGGTAGAGACCGAGGAGTTCGCCCGCATCAGAGAGGCCGAGGCGTTCGAGTTCGCTGACGGCACGCTCCCGCTTGAGGTCGATCACCACACCGCCAAGGTCGAACACTACATTCTTTATATTTCCATTAAAATCCATATCTTGTAGAAAGAGAGGAGTCCTGTAATCTTATAATAATGTGCAAAAGTAATAAAATTTCATCAAACTCTGCCCGCCCTTGCGTGTTATCTAATTAGAGCTATATCATTCCCCAGAGTCAGGGGGCATAATTCCACCATAAAAATAAGCTGAAGTTATGACAAACATAAAATCCGTAGGCATCCTTACTTCCGGAGGCGATGCTCCGGGCATGAACGCCGCCATCCGCGCCGTCACACGTGCGGCCATATTTGCAGGTTTCAAGGTTTATGGCATATATAGAGGATACCGGGGCCTCATCACAGATGAAATCCAGGAGTTTTCGACGCAGAATGTCTCCAACATCATCCAGCGCGGCGGCACGATCCTGAAGACTGCCCGCTGCAAGGAGTTTCAGACTCCTGAAGGGCGTCAGTGTGCCTATGATGTGCTCAAGCGTCATGAGATAGACTCGCTGGTTGTCATCGGCGGCGACGGCTCGCTGACAGGTGCGCGTATCTTCGCCAACGAATTCTCCTTCCCGATAGTAGGATTGCCCGGCACAATCGACAACGACCTCTACGGCACAGACTCCACCATCGGCTATGACACGGCCCTCAACACCATCATGGAGTGCGTCGACAAGATCCGCGACACAGCGACAAGCCATGAGCGACTCTTCTTTATAGAGGTGATGGGACGCGACGCCGGTTTTCTCGCCCTCAACGGAGCCATCGCTTCCGGCGCCGAGGCCGCCATCATACCGGAGATCTCCACACAGGTCGACCAGCTTTCGGAACTCATCCAGAATGGTTTCCGCAAATCGAAGAACTCCTCCATAGTGCTCGTGGCCGAATCGCCCGTGACGGGAGGAGCCATGGGTCTGGCCCAGAGGGTGAAGGATGAATATCCGGATTATGATGTGAGGGTGACGATTCTCGGCCATCTCCAGAGAGGCGGTTCGCCGACGGCCCACGACCGCATCCTTGCCTCACGCATGGGCTCGGCAGCCGTAGATGCCCTTCTCGATGACCAGCGCAATGTCATGATCGGCATCAAGAATGACGAGATAGTCTACGTACCCTTCTCGAAGGCCATCAAGAAAGACAAGCCAATCAATCAGGAGTTGCTGACCACCCTCCGCCGCCTCAGCATCTGACGCAAGGAGAAAAGGAAGGCAAAGAGAGCCAAAGACGCTTGCGGAGCATGGATGCGCCTTCATTGAAAAGATAAAAAGAATGATGGCGTAACCTGCCGTAAATCAGCGGTTATGCAGATTTCATCAAGATTTTCATCGAAAATTTTTTTCTGAAAATTTGCACAAACCGAATTATATCACTAATTTTGCATCGCATTCACGACGCGGGACTTCCGCCGGATGCGGATGCAAAAGGGCGAATACCAGAGTGGCCAAATGGGGCAGACTGTAAATCTGCTGGTTTATACCTTCGGTGGTTCGAATCCATCTTCGCCCACTCATTCTTTTTGACTGTATAATTCAATTATTGCACATAACAACTTATAATCCGGACCCGTTCGTGAGAATGGGTCCGTTGATTTTTACCCGACTCCTCTCTTTTCACTTCATTTTCCATCCTCTACCACCTGTGCTATCTTCCTTCTTCCATCTCGGTGCTATCTTCCTTCTTTGCTCCTCCCTCTCCATCTGTCCCAAACCACTCTTTCTGACCAAATTATTTTAGCTTCGCAGAGGCCTTGGGATAAGCAAAAAGAGCCTTTGAGGCATGGTAGACAAAAAAATATTTCTAAAAAATGTGGAAGATTTCATAATTGTTATTAAATTTGCATCGCGTTACGCAGCTACGGCTGTGTGGCTTCACTAATTTCATTCAATCACAATCTGTAAATAATCAAAGGAAAGTGGCATCGCGGGCCGTAAGGGCCGCCGATCAGTCCTCCCTCTTTCTCTTTAATAGTCTCACCTAACGCAGCGTTTCTATGGAGGATGCGAAACTTTATGATTTTATCATGAAAAAACTTATCTATCCGCAGCTGGCGCTCCTCCTGCTTGCCACCGCCGCCTGCAGCTCTGACGACACCCCCGCTGTGCCCGTCGGCGACGTCACACTCGTGGCTGCCCAGCCCCAGAATGTCGACATCAACGCCCCTGAGCAGACTTCCGTGCCCCAGAGAGCAGACTTCAGCGGCACAATGTCATATGCCGGAGGCCAGACTATCAGCTACAGCACACTCACCGTGGCCGGTGAGCCCATCGCTTTCGTGACAGCCGTAGGAGGCACTAACTCCACAGTGGTGATCCCCTCCACTCTCACCCTCAAGAACGGCGAGAATAACGTTAACTTCACCGTTGTAGGCTGGAACCTCAACAACTATCAGGGCATTGGCGAGGGCATCCAGACCCTCCGCATCGCCGGCACCGTACGCCGCTGGTATGAGCGCACAAGCTCCAATGCTATGCGTAACATGACTACCGACGACTGGACTCAGGTGATCAACCAGAGCAGCGACCTCAAGACCATCGAGCTCGGCGCAGGCTTCACCGGCTGGTGCTCAATCCAGGGCGCTGTCTACACTGAGGATATGGAGACATTCGTATGCTGCCCCCGTGGCCGTGAAGGCGAGTTCGTGGTTGCCAACGGCGTGAAGGCCATCGCTCCCTACGCATTCGACGAATGCAGCAAGCTCACACGCATCGTGCTCCCCGCCTCCGTCGAGCTCATCTCCGACAACGCGATGATCTTCGACGGCTCTCTGCTTGCTCTCGACATCCTCGCCCCCAGGGCTCCCAAGGCCGGCGAGTATGCCTTCGGTTCATTCGCACGCAACGCCAAGCTCCGCGTGCCCCAGAGCGCCCTCAACACTTACTTCCCCGAGGAGTTCACCAAGAACGCCCCCGAGCTTCCTGAGAAGATCTTTGAGATCACAGATGCCAGCGCAGCCAAGAATCAGAACACTGCCGCTACTGCCGCCCTCTATGTAGAGGCCTGCAACCTGTATGCCGGACTCGTTCAGAACTATTCCAAGGTGCTCGCTTCCTATAAGGACCTCATGACCTACTATACTTCCGACTCTATGGTAGACGCCACTTACGTCTCCAAGATCGAAGCTTTCGTAGAGGTTAAGAATGCTTACTTCCAGAGCCAGCGTGAATACGCTGCCGCCCTCTCCGAGTACAACACAGCAGCCAATGCCATCGACGAGCAGGCTACTCTCGTGGAGCAGGACATCGTAAACAATGCCTTCGCTGCCGCCAAGGAGAAAGCTGATGCCACCGACGAAGCTTACGCAGAGTGCGTGACACTCTCCAACGATGCTTCCCAGGTATATGCTGATCGCCTCGAGACATACGAGGATGAGCTCAACAACTCTGAGGAATACGCCGGCTATAAGTTCTTCAACGCCGCCAACATCTCCGCCATCACTTTCAACGTAAAGTAATAGCAAGACATCCAGTCCCGGAGCCATCCGTTTGATGGCAGAAAGACATACGGGCCACCAGTCCCGGAG